>JAHFHG010000045.1:4309-12306 GCA_023247035.1 Candidatus Omnitrophota bacterium | reverse complement strand
CAGAGAACTTTGAGATCAAGATCGGTCGTACTCCCGAAATCATATTCGTAGCGGAAGGTTAATCCGCTCGAAAGCACGCCGCCGACACTCACGTCCATCGTTTTGCTTTCTTCGTCACCAAACATTTTGGCCATGAAATCCGGAGAATCCGTTTTCAGTTCATAACGAACATCTTGAATGGCAAAGGCGCTTAAATGCCCGCAGCATTCAAGCCATGTCTTTCGAAGGAAGTGATCAAGATCTTCAAGCTTGGCACTGTGATCCATCTCAAGAAAAAGCCAATAGGCGGGATTGTAAGTTGCCCACACTTTAAGGCCATAGATTTTCGAACGTTTTGCAATGTTTTCTTTATGGAGGACTTGTTTCCTTTTCTCACAGGCCTGTAAATGTTTGGCCATTGATGAAGAAACAAATGACTCGTTGCAGAAGATACACTTCCCATGACTTTCCGGCCTTCTGCTCATTGATTATCTCTTATTTTTTTGAATTTCCCAATATCCGCCCGTTTTGGCGCTACCTTTGTATTTAATTTCTCTTTCTTCCCTCATTTTTTTAAGCCGACGCTCTGCTGCTTTTTCTCTCTCTTCAACTAAAATCCTTCCCGGGAAAGTTTTTATCTTGGGGCAACGGGGAGCGCCGGCTTAGTATCTTTCAGGTATTTATGCAAATATTGTGAAGTGTACGAGTTATCGCATTCCAGAAGAGCCTGCAGAGCGCCCTGAAAAACGACGCTTCCTCCACCCTCGCCGCCCTCAGGACCAAGATCGATCACGTAATCGGCGGCCCTTATAATTTCCATATTGTGTTCGATGAGCAGGATCGAATGCCCCCGCGCCAGCATCTCGTCAAAGGCCTCCATCAGATAATGAATGTCGTGATAATGAAGGCCTGTTGTCGGCTCATCAAACAGATAAAGAATATGCCGCGCGTGTTTTTCGGACATCTCAAAGGCTAGTTTCATTCTTTGCGCCTCGCCGCCCGATAAAGTCGTCGCCGACTGGCCTAAACGCAAATAGCCGAGCCCGACTTTTTGAAGGATTGAAAGTTTGCGGGTAAGATTCCCTTCGCCTGCGAAGAATTCGATCGCCTCGTCGATACTCAGCGACAAAATCTCGTCTATATTCTTACCTTTATAGCGGACCTCCAGGACCTCCTTTTTAAACCTTTTACCCTGGCACTCTTCACAGGTCACAAACACATCGGCCAAGAAATGCATCTCGATTTTAATACGGCCGTCTCCTTTGCAAGCCGGGCATCTTCCGCCGTCCACGTTGAACGAAAAATGGCCGGCTTCGAATCCTTCCCGGCGAGCGGCCGGAACCTTGGCGAAAATTTTCCGGATATCGTCAAAGGCCTTTAAATACGTCGCAGGATTGGAACGGGGAGTCCTTCCGATCGGCGACTGGTCGATCAGAACGATTTCATCGACCTGATCGAATCCTTCAATCGACCGGACTTGGCCTAAATCCTGTACCGGCCGGCCGCGATACCGGAGAAAATGATGATAAAGAATATCATAAAGGAGCGTGCTCTTGCCGGAACCGGAGACGCCGGTGAGCACAACCAGGCGGCGGAGCGGAAAGCGCGCATCGATATTTTTCAAATTGTGCCGGCTCGCCCCGTAGATTTGAATCCATTGATGGGGGGCATCCTTTGAAAAATGCCGCCGTTTGATCTCAAGCCGGCCGGAAAGATAACGGCCCGTAAGAGAATTTTCGGATTTTCTGAGTTTCTCCACAGGCCCTTGGAAAATAATCTCACCGCCCTTCTCGCCTCCGAGCGGCCCCAAATCAAGCACTTCATCCGCCGCCTCAATCATGGTCCGGTCGTGCTCCACCACAACCACGGTGTTGCCCATGTCCCGGAGCTCCAGAAGAAGGCGGATCAAGAGGCGGTTGTCCCGGTCGTGCAGGCCGATGCTGGGTTCATCCAAAACATAAAGCGTATCCACGAGAGCCGAGCCCAGAGAAGTGGCGAGATGGATCCGCTGGACCTCGCCGCCGGAAAGGGCGCGCGAAAGGCGCGAGAGGCTTAAATAACCCAGCCCCACTTCCCTTAAAAAACGGATTCTCCTTTGAATTTCTAAATAAACAGGCTCGGCCCGTTCGCGCTCGATCTCAGAAAGCTTGAGTCCTTCCAGAAACGCCCCTAAGGGATCCAGGCTCATCCCCTGGAGCTCGAAAATGTTTTTATTCCGGACCTTCACGGCGAGGGCCTCGGGCTTGAGCCGGGTTTCTTTGCAGGCCGAGCAAGGGATGAAGCAGCGGTATTTGCTTAAAAAAATGCGGACGTGCATCTTGTAGGTCTTCTTTTCAAGGTAGGCGAAGAAATCCTTGACGCTGAAATAATCCTCTCCCTTCAATCCCTCCACAATCCATTGCCTATGCGGCCCGGACAATTCCTTCCAAGGCGTTGAGGCCGGTATTTTTTTGAGCCGGCAAAACCGGAGAAGCTGTTTGGCTTCCCAGGCCGCGCTCGGTTTGGTCCAGGGCTCAATCGCCCCCGCCGCAATGGATTTATTCTGATCCGGGATGACGAGATCCCAATCCAAGGTAATGACGCGGCCGAAGCCCTGGCAGACAGGACAGGCCCCGAGCGGGCTGTTGAAAGAAAAAAGATTCGGCGCAGGCTCCCGGAAGCTTTTGCCGCAGGAAAAGCACCGCAATTCTTCCGAAAATTCAAAAATTTTTTCGCCGGCCGCGATCTGAATTTTTCCCCGGCCGTATCGAAAGGCTTGCTCTAGCGAATCCACGAGCCGCCGGCGATTTTTAAGATTCAGCTTCAGGCGGTCCGCGCAGACTGGAAAGGCTTCGCCTTTTTCCTTTCGTTTAAGGAATTCTTCGGCTCCCCAAAGGGCGCCGTCGCAGAAAAATTCCGAGAAACCCTGGCGTTCGAGCTCCGCCAAAAACTCTTTGAAATATTTTTTCCCTTTCCGGCCGACTGAAACCCGGAACAATATAAAAATTTCCTTTTCCGGAAAATTTTTCAGCAAAAAATCGCTCACGGAATCCGGCTGGCTGGCCCTGACTTCCAAGGCGCACTCGGGACAAATCGTCCGGCCGATGCGCGCAAAAAGAACCCGCAGATAATCGTTAATTTCCGTCTGGGTGCCGACCGTGGAGCGGGCATTGGTGATGACGTTTTTCGCTTCAATGGCAATGGCGGGAGGAATGCCGCTTATGAAATCCGCGTCCGGCTTTTCCATCCGCTCGAGGAATTGGCGCGCGTAAGCGGAAAGGGATTCCACGTACCGGCGCTGCCCCTCGGCATAAAGGGTATCGAACGCAAGGGAAGATTTGCCTGATCCCGAAACGCCGGTGACGACGTAAAATTTTTTGTGAGGAAGAATCAGATCTAAATTCTTGAGGTTGTGGGTCTTAATCCCTTGAAGGATAATCGCATCCAAGTGAAACGCTCCGTTTTTTTAATCGCGATCGATACTCTGCCCTATTCCGGTATAACCCTTTGATTAAAATTTCTTGGAGGTCAAAAGGAAGAAAGAAGAAAGGAAAAGGAAAAAGTACAACGCAAAAATAAAAACAATCGTTTATTGCAAATAAAAAATTTCTTTTTAAATCGCGCCTGGATTTTTACCTTTTTTTCTTTTCCGTTTTCATTTTAAATGAAGATGAATCTAAAGTTCCCTGCCGACATATTCGGAGATAAGCCGGAACATTTCCTTGCCGCCGACAACCCTCCGGGATCGCGGAGCCAGTTCCACCGTGGTCTCTTTGCGGCTCACCCGCTTGACCAAAACCGTCGCCATCCGGGAATCCGGATCGTCCAAACGGCCTATCTGGCCATTATAAATGCAGATGATGCCTTTTTCCTTTTCGGTTTCCAGAAGCTCCCAGCCCGGCATATTTTCAAGCGCTTCAACGGTTCTCAAATAAGTCAGGTCATAAGCCAGAGGATAACGCAAGACCTCGTCGTACGAAGGCGCAAATTCTTTATGCGACGAACAGCCTGTAAAACCCAGGCCCAAAACCAGCAGGACCGCCCAGCCCAAATGCCGTAGATGATTCATCTTATTCCTCCTCATGTTCTTGCGAGTCTGCTAAAATTTTCCGCTCAACCGGACAAAAGGCCCGTGCGTTTTGTAATTGTTCGATCCGCGCAGGTCGTCGTTAAAATCCGTGAAATTATACCCCACGCCCAAGCGCACATAATCATAAAATTCCCGGTCGATTTCCACAAGAGGGCCGTGGCGGAGCGTCTTGGCCGCGTCAAACTGCCAAAGGGCGCGGTATTCCAAGGCGGCATCCCACTTGCGCGTGATATGAAAATTAAACCGGTGCACCCATAAAAAATGGTGCAGGATAATCTCGTTTGTCAAACTCGTGTTTAAGATGGAATTCTTATAGGCTAATTTTTCGACCACTCCGAGGTATTTATAAAGATCATAAGCCAAATCGACCGCAACAATGTGGGCCTTCTCGTCGATCTCGACTCCGTTGAAAGCCGGCGCAGCAAATTGAATATCGTTGCCCATATCCACTAAATAACTGTACCGGGTCAAAAGGTTCAGGCGGTCGTGATCGACAGGCCGGTAGGCCAGCCCCGCACTGATCTCCATAAAACTCGCCGGCGTGTCGGAAGGCTCGAGAAACCGGGAAGTGCCGTAATCGAGTTTGCCCAGAGAACTCAGATCCTGATTGATCTTGTATTCCACGGAATTTCGAATCAGCCACTGCCTGAGCCGGGGCGCGTCCGCATCAAAACGGAATTCAAGGCCCGTTTTAGCTTTAAACTTTTGCAGATCATTGTAACCGACTGATCCCGCAACGGAATTAAAAGAGTTCGCCCGCGCAAGCGAAAGATCGGCCTGGTTGTCAATCAGGCGCGTTTTCGAATTTTCAAGATGCCGGCGCTCCAATTTTATTTCGTAATCCCATCGCTCACCCGGCCTCGCCTCATAGCCCAAAATATCCGCATACCCGGCGGTTGAAGCGTAGGAGGAATGGCCCCTTTCGGAAAAAACGCGGGATTTTTCCGAGAGCGCAAAAGAATTTCCGATCGTCGTCGCCAGAGTTCCGCTGCCGATCCCCCCCTCGGAGCTTCGAAGGTTCGCGTAACTGCGCACGCCGTGGTTGTATTTCTCAAATCCAAAAAGGGTGGAGTCCCCGATCGTTCCAAACATCTGTTCCACATAGGCGAAAAGATTATCGCGGATCTCATAACGCAGCCCGCCGCCGAATTGATGATTGGCCTTTTCGTGAAATGCCGTCTGGACCTTGGCGTAAGGTAAAAGCCTTTGGTTCAGATAATATCCCGCTTTTCCAGTCACGGCGTGTTCTGAAGGGACTTCGGACAAAAGACTTGCGGCAAGCTGAGAAGGCACAGGCAGGGCCGCGAGCAGGCGGTTGTATTCGGCCTCCGCAAACCACCGGCCGTTATCGTACACGGCCTGCAACGTATTGCTGCGGACGCTTTCATAAGAGGCTGAGATTCCATTGTCCCGCAAAGGAAGAATCTCGTTCTGCAATTCGGAAGTATCGAAACGGTAGCGGACATAGAAATCCCGCGTAAATTTATAGCGTGAAGCTATTCCATATTTGCGCGTGCCCTCTTGAGTGCGGATTCTGTCAATAGAAAATCCCGGATCGACCCCTTGCAGGTAGCCGGAAATTTCAAAATTTTTCACCGGCTGGGATTCCGCTTTAATAAGGTAAGAATTTTCACGGGGCCGCGAGCCCCGGCCGTGGAGCAGATTTAGATCGGCAAAACTTAAGCCCCCGTTGAAAGAAACCGACTGGTTCATTTGCTGGAGCTTTGATTCGGCATATTCGGCCTTGACCTGCGTGTTGCGCCCAAATTTAAAAACCGCGTCGACCGCCCGCAGGTCGTAATCCCCCCCCCGCCGTTTTTCTTCCACGGCCGTCGCTCCCAATCGAACGTGATTTCCCAGATGCGTGAACCCTCTCAACCCGCGATTGATGTCCTCAAAGGCCCGGAAGCCCGCGTCGTATTCATAATCCACAATCAGGTAAACAGGATTGCCGTCCAGAATATCGCGCGAGACGATCGTATCCGAAGCCGCCACGGAGGAAAGAGGCCTTGAGAGCATAAGCCGGCCTTCGCCGTAATCGATCTCATAATCCAAGCCTTCCGTCAAGTCGCGGCTGTGCATCGCAATGTCCTGGATTTTGTCGCGGATTTCCATGCGGACTTTTTCGCCGCCTTCGATCACATTCCGGTTGCGCAAATAATAAAGAGAGCCTCCGGTCGCTGCGAACTCATCATGCGCCGCCTTGTGACGCGCGCCGGCCGCGAAGGCTTTCACGCCTCTTACGGGATCGCCGTAAACCGTTGAGGACAAGGTCTCGTAATGGAGTTTGAGGCCTGAGAGCGTGCGGCTGTAAGAGGCAAGTTCCGTATCGGTAAAAGAGGTTTTAAAACTCCCCCACTTGATAAAAGAACGGTCCATTTCCACGATCAGAAAAAAACGGTTCCGCGTGTCCTGGGCCTCATAATCCAGGCCCGAGGCATCGCCGTAAATGGGATAGTATTCATCCGGATCCAGATTGGTGAACAGGGCGGAACGCCGGTCCTCCGTATCGTAATGAGACTTGACAAGAAATTTGCCTTTGAGTTTTCCGCGCAGGTAATAAGACAGCCGGCCGTTCTCATAAAACCCCTTTTTAAATTCGCCCGCATTTCCCGCCGTTTCCGCGTTTCCGTCTTGAAAGTTCGCTCCAAGCTGTTCTTCGCCCAAAGCCACCATAAAAAAGGTGCTGTCTTTGACTTTCGTTTTTTGGGTATAGGTCGTGCTTTCACCTTGAGGGCTTGTGGCGGTCACCATGATTTCTTTTTCGCCGGGCGTGGTATAAAATTCGGTCCGGAAGGATCCCGTTTTCGGTTCCACAGTTACAGGATAATCATTGACGGTGACCTGATAGCCCGGCCTTGTTTTTCCCTGAACCCGGAGCGTCGGCTTGGCGACAAGCGGAATGGCGCGCTTCCCGTCTTTGAAAATATTAAAATTTCCAATCGGAGGTATTTCAATATGCCTTAGCTCCTTAGAATTCTCATCCGCCTTTAAAACCGCTTGAAAAAAATGAAGCGGCGTCCAGTCCTGATGCCCTTGGTGATCTTCCACTTTAAATTGATAAGAATAAATTCCCGGCTTGATTAAAAGCCCCGTTTCCATCTCTCCCGACCAAGGGACTTCCGCCGGCGGAGTGGAAACTCCGTAACCGGTCCAGATTTCCCGGCCGCTCTCGTCGCGGATCTCCAAATACCAGCTTTTGGCAAATTCCGGATAATTGGTTTTCAATTTAAAAACAGGGTAGCGCTCAAGAACGCCGATCCCCAATTTCAGTACCTCCGGCTCCATCTGGACATCCAGAACCGGCGCAGAGGTATCGAGGCCTTGCGTGATGGAGACGGCTAAATCTTTTTGAAACTCTTCGGGCATTGCCGGCGGCGGGATCAAGACCGCAAAATTTGCCTTATTCAAAATGCCGGCCGTAGTTTTGACAAGATAAGTCGTTTCCGTGATCATTTTTGTGCCTTCAGGCAAACTGTGGCCGTCAATCTTGACCAGGTGGCGCCCCGGTTTGACCGCCGGAATATGATACTTGCCGTCTTGATCGGTGGTGACCACAATGCCTTCCTCCGTGGCCAGCCGCACTCCGGCCACTCCCTTTTCTCCCGGATCCTGAACACCGTTTTGGTTGGTATCATTGAAAACCTTGCCGAGAAGGGTCCCCTCCTCGAAAACAGGGTCGAGCTTTGCCTGAATCAGGACACGGACTTCCTGTGAAAGCGTTCCGGAAGTGTTTCTCGCCACAAGTTTTATTTCATAACTGTTCCCGGGGATAATTCCCGAAGTTAAAATAACGGGGAATCCGAACACGCTTTCCTGGCCGGCAGATAGAGTCCCTAAAGAAAAAATGATCGAGCCTTCGCGGTGCCCGACCTTGCGGCCGTCTAACGAGGCATCCTCCGTGCGAATGTTAAGACCCGGGGAAGGGACCGCGAGGATTTCAACGCCG
>JAHFHG010000045.1:0-4209 GCA_023247035.1 Candidatus Omnitrophota bacterium | reverse complement strand
GGAACGATTGCTAAAATGAAAAAAAACCGTTTGCCCATTGGCTAAAAACGCCGGCTCGAAATGGCGATACCGAATCTTAGGTCGTGGTCAACGGCATTGGGGGCTTCGCCGTCCTGCTTGGCATTTTGGACCCCGCCGACAGCCAGATATTCCATGAAAATTTTGGTTTTGTAGAGCCACTCATTTTCTTTGAAATGGTAATTGTTGAAAGGCATCCAGCGCGCGCCGGCGGCAAGAAAATACCGGTTCTCGTAAGGAAATGAAAATTCCGTGTTATTGACGTGCTCAAAACGCAGGTAGGGCATGAGCACAAGCTCGTCGGTGATCGGATTGGCGGGCAGCGGAATGCCGGGAGTCTTCAGTCCGAGGATAATCGAAGAGTTGAAGATAAACGCATTAAATTTGAGTTCGGAACTGAAATCGGTTTTCGTGAAATAATAATTGCCGAAATATTCTCCCCAGACATAACGGCGCACATATTCGCTGAAACCTTCCGGTTTTCCTTCGCTGATCGCAGGCTGCTCGACGCCGAATTCATAGAAAATCCCAACCCCCGCTTTGAGGTCATGATTGCGGCTGTTTAAAATCTCATCTTTAAGATTAATCCGGTTCTGATACTGAAGATAAAAGCGGTAACCTCGGACAAATTCCAAGAGCCCTAAACTGAAAGGCCTGACATTGTAGACCAACGCATTCCTTGCAAAAGGCCTCCATTCAATGCCGCCGGTCAGTTCGAGTTTGTCTTTATAATCCACACCGTTCGATTCCAAGGATACTGTGGCTTCCACAAAAGGATCCACCGTATTGAAAGGGGCCTTGATGCCCTTAAACACAACCCTGTTTGTCCAGAATCCCACCTGGGAGCTGAAATTATTCGCCTCCAGATTCGTCTGGCGCCAAGTCGTTTCTCCAAAAGACTGCCAGACGATCGGCTCGCCCGAAGGAGTCCCTTGAAGCGGGCCGAAAAGCTCATTGCCGATATCCAGCTGATCTAAAAATTTAAGGGCAAGCTCCTCTTCTTTCTGATATTGCTCCGGAGTTTTAATTTCCAAAGGCGCCTCGCTCTCGGCGACAGGAACCGCCGTCTGGGCCTGTTTGACGAGTTCGGCAAAATTGCCTCCCTGCGCCTCGACCACGGCCTTATTCAACGCAATCTCGGCTTGCGCGGCCTCAACGGATTCAAACCCCTTCTGGCCGACCCAATAAAAAGTTTTAGCTTCGGCCTTTTCCTGTGAAGCAGGGACCGTAATCTTTTTGATCTCGACGCCTTCAAAAGTGGCCATCTCGAGATTTTTCTTAACCCACGATTGAACGTCTTGAATTTCAAAAAGTCCGGGAACCGCTTGCGTCTTCACCGCATTCCGGCCGAAATGGGTCACCACCGCGTATCTTGTGATCCGCCTTTGGGAAGCCGGCGTTTCGAGAAAAGCCAGCCCAGCGACTTCGGAAGTTTTGAATTTGAACCGCTGGTCCGTTTTAAGATAAAACTGTTCCGCGAAAGAATTGGAAGAAGAGGAAGGATGGGGAGTTATTTTTTCCTGAGCATAGCTTACCGTTGAAACGCACAAGAAAGGAATCAGGAAGATGCCGATTCGCCGCACGATTTCCTCGAAGAAGACTCTTTTGAAACAATTAAAGTAAGTGAAGATAAAAAAAGAATGGCCTCAGCCTGCGAGCCCCAAAACTTGCGCCATATTATAAAGACCGCTCTTTTGCTTCGCAATAAACTTTGCCGCCCGAAGCGCCCCCTGAGCAAAGGCCTCTCTTGAAGTGGCCCTGTGCGTCAGTTCAAGGCGCTCCCCCTCTCCTAAAAATGAAACCGTGTGATCGCCGACCACGTCGCCGCCGCGGACGGCAAGGACGCCGATCTGACCGCGCGGCCTGGCCCCTGTTTCGCCTTCGCGTCCGTACACCGTATCTTTTTTGACGTCCTTCCTTCTCGCCTTGGATAAAATTTCAAGCAGTTTGAGCGCGGTCCCGCTGGGGGCGTCCTTTTTCATCCTGTGGTGGGCCTCGACGATCTCGATATCGTAAGTCTCGTCAAGGGTCCCGCCCGTCAGCTCGGCCAGTTTGAAAAGAAGATTAACGCCGATGCTCATATTCGGGGACTGGACGATTCCAATCTTTCGGCCGGCGCTTTGAAGAGAACGTGAAATTTTCTCACTTAAGCCTGTGGTGCCGAGGACATAAGCGGTCTTTGTCTTTAAAACGGCTTTTAGATTGGCTTCGGTGACGGAGGGGTGTGTGAAGTCAATCAAAACATCGGCCTCTTCGAGGACGGAATAAAGATCGCGGCTGAGAGAAATCCCCAAAGGTTCGGAGTGGATAAGACCTCCAAGGTCGCAGCCGATTTCCGGATGATCCGGGCTTTCGATCCCGCCCGCGATTTTAAATGCAGCGTCCCGGTTCGCGAGCGCTAAGACAGCCCTGCCCATCCGTCCGGCGGCGCCCGCAACGGCCAAACGGATCACGAAATCACTCCCAATTTTTTCAAAACATCTTCAAGCTTTTTCTGATTCTCCGCACGCATTTCACAAAGAGGCAGCCGGAACTCCGGCTTGATTTTCTTCATAAGGCCGAGCGCTGTCTTGACGGGAATAGGATTGGTTTCAATAAAAAGGACTTTGGAGAGCGGGTAAAGCTCGCGGTGAAGCTGGCGGGCCTCTTCCCAGTTGCCTTCAAGGGCAAGGTGGACCATTTCGCGGACACGGTGAGGAACGACATTGGCGGCCACGGAAATGACCCCGCGCGCGCCGATGGACATCATCGGAAGCGTGAGGGAATCGTCGCCGGAAATCACGGTGATGCCGCACAATTCCAGGATCTGATCCACCTGATCCAGATTGCCGCTCGCTTCTTTAATGGCGACGACATTGGAAAGCTTGGCAAGGCGCGCCACGGTCTGCGGAGAAAGCGAGACGCCGGTCCGGCTGGGCACATTGTAAAGCACAATCGGGATGTCCGCTTTCCGCGCGATAAATTCAAAATGACGGTAAAGGCCTTCCTGAGTCGGTTTATTGTAATAAGGCGTGACGACGAGCACGCCGTCGGCTTTGATTTTTTTCGCGTGCTGGACGAGTCCGAGCGCTTCGGCCGTATTATTCGATCCCGCGCCGCAAATCACGGGAACCCGGCCGGCCACGTAATCGACCACAAAGGACATCACGCGCCGGTGCTCTTCGTGAGAAAGCGTCGCCGACTCGCCCGTTGTGCCGCAGGGGATAATCACGTCGGTGCGCGCCTTCAGATGAAATTCCAAAAGTCCGGCAAGCGCCCTGTCGTCCACCTTTCCGCTGCGAAAAGGCGTGACCAGGGCCGCCATTGATCCTTCGAAGGATTTCTTTTCAGCGCTCATTGGAAAAATTTTCCCTCAAACACCAGCCTCGCCTCGCCTTCAAGCGTGACCTGGGTGATTTTATCCCCTTCCAATTTAAAATCAATGTTCAAAATCTCTCCTCCGCTCGTCTTCACGCGGATCGGAGGGCGGGTGGAACCTAAAACGCTGCTGAGGATCGCGGAAGCCGTGGAGCCTGTCCCGCAGGCCAGGGTTTCTTTTTCCACGCCGCGCTCATAAGTTCTTACGTGTATTTCTTTTTCATTTTCCACTTGGACAAAATTCACATTCGTGCCTTTCGGATGAAAATCCTTGTGATGTCGAATGGCCCGGCCCAGTTCTTCCACGTTTACTTTGGAAAGCCCTTCGACAAAAATCACCGCGTGCGGGACGCCGGTATTTAGAAACGAATAGTGGAGGCGGTGGCCCTGGACTTGAAGTTCGGCCCTTTTCTTCAATCCCGATGGATTGACCATTTCCACGCGCACACTTTTTCCATTCACGCGGGCCTGAATGATTCCGGCCAAGGCCTCGAACCGGAAGCCTGCCGGATAACCCAATTTTTCTTTCGCGAATAAAGCGATACAGCGGAATCCATTGCCGCAGGCCTCGGCCTCCGAGCCGTCGGAATTGAGAATCCGCATTTTGAAATCCGTCTTGCGCGAGTTCTCAAAAAGCAAGAGCCCGTCGGCGCCGATCCCTTGATGCCGATTGCAGATGCGTTCGCAAAACTGGGCGGGATTTTTGACGATTCCCCTGCGATTGTCCACAATCACAAAATCGTTCCCGGACGCTACGGCTTTTATAAAAGGTAAAGGGTTCATTTGGGGCGTTGATTGTACCTCTCCGCCCCTTTTCTGTCATTTGAAATTTGG
>JAHFHG010000044.1 GCA_023247035.1 Candidatus Omnitrophota bacterium | reverse complement strand
TTTTAAGGACACGCTGCAGGACTTCAGGATGAACTCGGCCCAGCCGTTCGTAAATTTCCAACGCTTTCTCTCTTTCACCTTTAAGCCAATAAGACCACGCCAAATGCCGAAGCGCCCTGGGGTCGTCAGGGTAAATCTCCAATGCCTTTTGGGCGTAGCGAATTCGATTATCATAATGGGTCCCGAAATAACTCACCATTTTGATAAAAGCAGAAAATAAAAGCTTGGGGTTCACTCCCAGTTCTTTCAAAATTTCTTCGTAAGGCCTTTCGCGGTAAAATTGCCACTCGTCATGCGGCGCAATCCACCCTCTTTGAGCAATTTCCTGGGCCATTGCCCGGCCGACAAGGGCGTGCCCTTTTAAAGAGAAGTGGACATTGTCCTCGATAATCGGCTCTCCAAGGATTCCGCCCGGCGCTTCGGGCTCGAGAATCTTTTTAGTGTCGATAAACTCAAGATTCCTTTCCTCCTTCAGCTCGTCAAACGTGGCCATCGTGTCGCTTGTGGCACGGACAATGACGGTATCATAATCCCGTGCTTCTTGAAACAGACGCTTGGCGGTTTCAAAATCAGCTTGGACAAAGTAAATTTTCCCCATGCGGAAACATAAATGAGCGTAAGTAGAATCGATAAGGTAAGCCTTGTGATAAAACTCCAAAGCCCGGACGAAGTCCTTCCACTTTTCGGCCTTCCTTCCCTGCGCATAGAGTTTTTTCCACTTCCTAAGTTGATCGCTGGACAAATGTCCCTGGTGGGCGGAGTGAGTGGGAGCAAAATCTTTTAAATTTCCAGCGGGCTTGAAAAATAAGGTATGAATTCCCTTCCTTTGAGCAAGATCTAAAATTGTTACCACGTTTCCTTTTTGAAATTCGATATTTTCCCAATACTTTGAGCTGTTCCGGAGAAAAATATCCCGTTCAAGGGCCGGGCCGGGCGGGCTGGTTTCAATAATCCGGTACTCCATAATTTCCTCTTCGCGAACCTTGGATTTGTACCGGGCACGGATTTGAACGATCCCCCGGTAAACGGCGGAAAAAAAACGGCTCTGGCGTAGAAATTCACGAAGAATTTTTTTCATTTGCCTGCGATCGGCCTCGACTTCATCTTTCCGGTTACCCGGAAGGAAAGCGTTGTGGCCCAAATAAAAAATGGCCACATCGGGTTTATAGGCAATCGAATCCCTGAAAACCTCGTAATGGAAGTCGCTGCCCTTCCCAAGTCTTCCAAAGTTGACCACCTGGATGTTTTTGCCGGGAAGGAAATCATGGAGATAAGCCTTTAGCCAGCGCGAGGGACTTGAAAGAGGCCCATAATGGGCCCCGTGCATTGTGGATTCTCCGTAGGTGAAAATCCGAAATTCACCTTTCGGCTTTTTCGTGCTGAGCTTCTCCCTCATAACGATGGCTTCAAGGAAGGCCGAGCTGCCTGTGGGAAAGCCCAAAAGGTAAAACGTCCCTTCGAGGAAGACTAAAAGGACAAGCGTAGCGATTAAAGTTTGTACTGCAACGGTCAGAAATTTTTTCATTGAAATCTATCTATTGTAAATAAAAATGGAGAAAGATACAGAAGAATTATGCGGATTGGGAGGCAGCGGCCTGCCGGCGCAGGAAGGCGGCGAATTGATCCAGCGCAGTAACAGAAAGCTGAGGAATGCCGGCTTTGTTGACATTCAAACCTATTTGCTGGGAGAATTGACGAATTTTTTCAGGGCCAAGCTCGGCTGCGAAAGGGAGAAACTGCGTCAGCTTTGTGACGTAGCTGACTCTCCCAGCAGGATCAAGCTTGCGGATTTCTTTTGCATCAACAAGGAAAGGAATAACTCCCCGCTGGAGCGTTACTCCTTCAAAAGAAACGGGCTGAAGGGCTACGGCCACGTTTTGCTTTGTCGAAGAATTCAGCCAATTTGCAGTAACCGCTTCGCTTTGAGTCCCAAATTTAAAGGGCTGTAGCGCTTTGTGAGTTGGGCTAAGATTTTTGCGCACTCTCTCGAGATTCTCTCTAATTCCAGCGACAACGTCGGGACTGCCGACAATATGAAAGAGCGGCTGGTCAAGCCGGACTTCGCTTCGCGCCTGAGCCTCAAACACGGAGGTGAAATAAGCCTGCTGTCCTTGCTCACCCAGCGCGTCAATAAGCTTAGCCGGCAAGACGGCCTTCCCGCCGTTTTTAAACGAATCCGCCGAATCTTGAATGGTCAGCTCTTTCGCCTCAGCGCTGATCGGAACCAGTGGCTCGTCTTTCATTCGCTGCAACCGTTCAGAATACTTTCTAATCAGTGTACTTGTGATTCCAAAAATTCCCGCCGTCAGGGCTTGGGCGACTCTTAATTCGGAACGGGAGCTTGCTGCCGCCAATTCAACGGGTTTCGTAATTTTGGGAATCAATCGTTTACTTTGAGGATAAGGAAAGAAAGCATACTGTTTACCTTCCTCAATGTTTCTTTTTCTATCATTCCAAAAGGTATCTTTGAAAAGTTCCCCATAATGTTTTTTAAAAATTTCCATTTGACGCGGAGAAAGGTTCTTCAGTGTAATCTGTTCTAACATATCAGGGACAAACCAAGTGTGATCCTCGACCCAAAACCAATCCTCCAGATTCATCAATTGATCAGGGTCATAAGAAGGCCAGGGAGGGATTGATTTAAAATTCTTATTTTTCAGATAATCCACGTGGTCGAAGTCCCAAAGGACGGTTCTTTCTGTCGAAGGAATCACGCCATAATTTTTAAAATCATCAAATTCACCAAGGAAAATACCGGCCTCGGCAGCCTCTTTGAACGCCCGTCCAAAATCCAAAATCTCCGCCATAAGATCGCTATCCAGTTGCTCAAGCTCCTGGTCAATCAGCGCAATCTGGCGTTCGGCAAACTCTTCGAATTGGTTTCGGGATAGAGCCTCCTTCCGTTCTTGTTTCACGGAAATAATCCGCTCGACGAGCTCTTTGAGCCGAGCTGTCTTTGGCATCACGAGCGTCTTCACATAAATATATTTTAATAAGATATCTTCTCCCTCCTCGGCGACGCTAAGGGAATTGTTGGCTAAAAGTTCATCCCGCAATTCCTTTGGGAAATGACGCTTGGGGATTCTTATATTTCGAAAGGTCATAAAATCAAGAAGCGTTCCTACCCGGTCCATTTCGTGGACCTTTTGATATTGTCCCTTGGTAAACTCCTGCGTTTGCTTATAAGGGCCTTTACCTTTCTCGGGATTATCTTTCATGATTTTAATAATATAAGGAAAGCCTTCTAAGATAATGGCGTCCATCACTCTGCCGCGTGCCCCAGGAGCCCATTGAAACTTGGCCTCTGGATTTTGTTCGAGAAACGACCGGAGACTCTTTATCAACTCAAGTTTTGCCGGATGAATAAAACCGATTGAAAAATAAATATCCGCCCGCGTAAGCCTGGGAGAAAGCGTTTGCAGAAAATCTGCGACCTCGCGGTAGGCCTCCGTATCCACCTGAAACTCATAGAGTAAATAGCTAAAAAGATTGAGAACGTCTTTTTCCTCGGCAAGCACAGTGTCGAGCTTAATCCCTTTTCCTTCTTCAGGATTCCACAAAGAAAAGATCAAAGGAACGTATTTCCCGTCCGGAAGATAAATCCGGCCTACAATAAAGGCGAGATTGTGCGGGGCATCAAAAAATATAGGCTTGAGAATTTCAACCTTGTTCCATTCGGTAATTCCTTGCTGTTTTAAATTTTCGTCAAGACGTGTGGCGGCCAATTTGACACGTGCTTCTAAATCATCGGCATAAGGATCTTTTCTACCGGGCACGTCCCAAATAATATCTCTTAAAACCTTTCGGATTAAATTTTCAGTCGTGTCTCTTTGATAAAGGTACGCGGGGGGCGTTCCCTTAAGGCCTTCGGCCTCGATCTCGTCTCCCGAATATTCCACAGAGATTCCTTTTTCATTAAAGGCTCTCCGCATCGCAGAATAGTAAAAAATCATGGCAAGATCAGCGTCGTAGCGGCCCGCAACATTTGCCGCATAAACGTCTTTATATCGCAGCCACGCGTCCAAGTCCTCAAACTCGGAACCTAAAAGGATCTTGGTTTCCCTTTCAAGCCGGTCAAGAGTCGCAGGATATAATCGCCGCCTTTCGAGAACGTCCGCGCTGCCTTTTTTGGCTTGGCTCTGTTCAAAGCGAGATTTTGCCCCCTTTGAAATCGCCTTAAATTGCGGGTAATAAGCTTGGTATTCTTCTTGAATTTTTTCAACTGCCTCCAGTCGCACTTCCGATATTGCAGCTGGCACATTCCCTCTTTCCTGCTTTCCCGTCCGCGCTTCGGAGCGAGAGGAATTAGCATTGATGGGGTTGAAGTTTTTACCGCTTAACGCTGGGCGACTAGCCCTGCTTTCCCTTGAAGCGGACGGCGTAAAGATAAAGTCAACGACCCGGGGATTGGCTCTAAATAGCGCGTTTGCCTCCCTTTGAACTCTTTTAAGATCTTCGTTCCCAAAGGATAATCCGGCGAGAATTCCCGGATTAGCCTTTTTGATTTCTTGAATAAAGTTTAAATTGCCGGCCAGGTCAAATCCTTCCTGTTCTTCTTTCGTGCCGGCCAGGATGGTGTAGAGAATTATACCGTCGGGTTTTTCAGAAGCTTTCCCCTGGAAAAGCTCCTTCATTTCGTCAATGCTACCGTGGGCGACGATTACAATGCGAGGATTACCCCTTCTAAGGTCTGAAATACCTGACTTAAAAATGCCGGGATTCACAACCAGCATATCCGCACCCGCATCAGCCGCTATTTTAAAATCCTGAGTGGTGTGAATGCCGTCGAGGGCCAACACAACTCCGGGATTTTCCCGCCGCAAGGTTTGAATGAGCCACGTCGCGAGGTTCAGTGATTCCGGCCGCTCCTGCCAGATAAGGATAACTCCTTTTGATCCTAAAGAATGTGGAAATGTGAAAAGGGAGCTTGTTGTGCGTTGGTCCTCCCGCACGTCGACAACCCAAGGATTGTTGCTCAGAGCCGTTTTCACAACCTTGAGCAATTCTTCCTTCGAGCGGACCGCGCGCAATTCGGATTTTGCTTCGGCCGCAGCAGGAACCGTTGAGCTGCCGGAACCGCGCACGATTTCAGGGATGTGGCGTCCAAATCTTATAAGAATTGATTTTATCCTGTCCGCCGCCGATTGATCCGCAGAAGAAGCGGCCGCAGCCGCCGCGCTCTTTAAGGATTCCGCCAGCGCTTTCCGGACCCGGCGGAATCTTTCCAGGTCCAGAGCCAGTTCCTCTTCCTTCTTTTGATCCCCGGGGCGTAACTCATAAATTCTTTTAAGCAGCCTGCCGGCATGATCCATAAATTGTTCGACAACCTGGACCGGAAGCCATCTGCTGAGCGCACTCTGAACACGCTTGTGATCGCCCGAAGCAGCAGCTTCCTGGAGTTCTTGAGACAGCCTCCGAATCTGCAGCTCAAGCCCTCTGTCCTTTTCTTCCAACGAACGGGGAATAGAAACACGGAAGTAGAATTTTTTTCCGGGAAGATAATCCGAATAGAAGATTTCATAAGCGTTCGCTTCCGCCTGTCCCGGCGCCGTCTTAACCGCAGCCACAGCATTCTCGCTTTGACTCAAGGCGGATAAAACCGCAAAAGAGAACTCGCGCACGAAATCCTCCCTTCCCAAACGCTCTAAAACGGGAGAATCAAAAACAATATTGACGATTCTGCGGGAGCGCAGCGCTTCTTGAATAATGACGGGGAGATCGGGCGGATTCGCAAAAAAAGAGCCCTCACTCAGGAGGGCAACCTTTTCCGCATTTGCGGCAATATAAAGGCTGATCTTTGAAAGATCAGCCCCCTGCAATGCCTCTGCAATTTGCCCGGCCAATTGTGAAAGCGCAGCCTCTAAATCTTGCTGTTCCGCCCGCACTTCCGAGCGGAGAGTAACAAGCAGGCCCGCCCCTTTTGTTGCTTGGATGATTCGAATAGAACCGGCCGGCAATAAGGCGACCTCTCCTTTTTGGACTTTGATATTTTCTTCTCCCACGCCAAAAGTGAGCCCACCTTCGGGAAGAAAGAAGACCGAGTCCCTTTTTAATGTAAGAGATTTTTCCTTTGACAAAGGAAGCAGCTGAATATCCATCTGAGAATTAGCCTCATTAAATAAAGGCGTCAAGCCCCGCGAAAGGTTCCCAACTCCAAACTCTTCAGGAGGCGTGGAAAAATCTTTTACCAAAGTGCCTTGTACCGGCTTAAAAACACGCGGACCTTTAAAGAAGAATAAAACTTTTAAACTTCCTTTGGTTCTATAATTCCGAAGGCTGTGCGGCTTCCCTCGAGGAACACGAACAAGATCCCCTTCCCGAATTAATACCGCTTTCTGACCGATCTGCAGAGCTCCGCGGCCTTCAAGAATCAAAACATTCTCATCTTGTTCAAGATGCACGTGAATCGGCAAAGACTTGCCAGGAGCAAATTCTGCAGTCCCGACGAACATCCCTCCCCATTCTCCCAATTTATTTAAGCGTATTCCCGGCTTGATTTCTTCTCCCTTGCCAAAGGAGCTTGCGATATTCCGAACTTCTACCGCCCGCGCTTCGGAGCGGGGCGAGGCAAAAGATCGGACCGTTTTAATAAGGGCCTCAAAATCCCGATAGGGATATGTGATCGCTTCAAAGATTTGATCGATCACATAACGCTGAAGGCGGGGATCGTTTATAAGCTTTTGGTAAGCGGGCTTTTGATAGGGATACCCGAAAATAAGGGTATCCAGCATTTCCACGCCCGCCGGGCGGCCGGAAAAAAGGATCAATCCCTTCTCAAAACCTCTTTTGATGAGGGTAGCGTATTGGCCTTTGTCTTTTGAATTTTTAGCGGCGGCCATTTCTGATTTTAAAGAGTTAACTTCTTTCTTTAACTCACGCTCAGGGGTAAAAACAACAAGCTCCGGCTCAAGAAGGCTGTCGGGATTAAAAGGATCGCGTATGATTTTCTTGACAAAAATATAGACACGAAATTTTTCTCCCGTGTCGGCGAGAACCAAATTGTAGGTAAACCCGCTTCGTGTTGTCAGGGGAATGGTTTTGTCCTCATTGGCTTCACGAAGCACCTTTATCGTCGCCTCCGCCACGGCTGAAGGATCAGAACCCTCGACGATAATCAGCGATCTCAAGGGGAAGAGCGGCTTATCTTTAAAGGTTTTCTTGTTAAGGCGATAGAACTTCACTCCCGCGGTATCCGTGGCCAGATCAATCAAGGCTCCTGGCAGTGCAATTGCCCTTTCGAAATTAGTGGGTTGCCTGGCACGGCGCAGAAATCCCTGGTAATGCAAATGAGGGATAGAGAACCCCGAAAAGGGAGCGTTGAAAAACTTAACAAAATTGGGAATTTCTCCTGGAGGCGTATAACTTCTCAAGCTTCTGAGCTGATGTTCTAAATCTTTCGGCGTAACCACCTGAGGTGCCGGTTCATTATGGATAGAGTTCATGCTTGCAAGCTGCGTCGCAAAGGGGTTGGCCTGTTCGCGGTAAAGGCCTTTTGGGCCGTAGAGTAAATATCTTTGCAGCGGGTAAAAACGGCGAACGTAAGGCAAGGATAGAACCGTTTCCGGATCCTCGCCGATTCCTCGCGCCTCAAAGGTGCCTCCCCGTTTCGCCCTTGCGGGATTATACTGAAAGCCAAAGTCATAGCCTCCGAGGCGCAAATATTGAGTGTTGTCTTTAATGCTCTTGGCGATCTCTTCGCTTACTAGGCCGACGTTGGTCTGCTGAAGAAAAAGAAGGATGAGGCCGTCTTCCCGGCTGATTCTTCCTTTCTCTACGGCACGAATCAGGAGTTCATGCTGCAGGTCATTGAGGTGGATGAACTGATGAATTTTCTCTTTCGAAGTCTGAATCAGCTCGCTCGCATTCTGTCTCAAACCGAAATGATCTAACGCAGCCTGGAAGTACTCGATAAAATTCTGAAATGTAATCGGCGGATATTGTGTTTGCGGCGCCAAAAGCAACTGGTCATTATCTCCCCGTCCCTGATTCTTGGCCAGGTCTCTGTATTTCTCTCTTACTCGGCGCAGAACTCTAAAATATGCGACATCCATTCCCGACCATTTGACAAAATCATCCTGTTTGCCTTCACCCGTAAGTCGGTTTAAAACTGTCAAAAATCGGATCTGTTCCGTGCGGCTCTCTTTATCTGTCCCAAAAATATCGGGAAGGTCGCCCTCCCGTTTTACCTTAACCTCCAACAAAAAAGAGGAACGGGGAATAGCAATCATATAAGGAGCCGTGAGGGGTTTCTCGCCGTTACGGTAAAGATAAATCTCAAAACTATCCGCAAGGCTTTGTTCGCCTTCAAGGCTGGCCACAGGTTTGCCTTTGTTTATTTGATAAAGGGTTTCAAGCCTGCGCTCGGCCAGGTGAAGTTTTAGGCTGACTTCCGAAATAATGCCGGACCCGAGTATTTCTTTATCCAGTTTTTCAAGATTAAAATATTCGCTCAAAGAGAGAAAGACGTTGTCCAGAAATTCTTCATGGTTACGCGCTGCCCGCACTTCGGAGCGAGAGAAAAATTGGCCTTGCGTTAGTTTTGTCACTAAAGTATCCTTAATCAGAGGAATCATGACATGAAAAAGACCACCAGCCGGATTTCTACGGGACGTGTTTGGCTTCTTGTCAAAAAATTGAGCCGATTGCAGAAGGCGAAATTGATAGCCCAATTGGAGCGAGAAACCCGCCAAGAACGCTGGAACCAATTGACGGAAAAACTTTCCCGCCGTTTCCAAGGCAACCCCATTTCCGACGAAGAAATCTCGCAGATCGTAGAAGAAGTACGGCAAGAACGGTATGACCGTTCCCAAGATCGTTCTTGATACCAATCTGTTCGTGTCTCTTTTATTGCGCTCTCCCCATCTGGCATCTCTGGGTACTCTCATCGCAAACGGAAAAGCTCGGCTTATCGTCTCCCCTGCCCAGATTGGAGAATTAACCGAAGTCCTCCACCGCCCGAAATTTGATTTCCATCCCGGTGAAATTAAAGCATTGCTGGACTGGCTTAAGGCAGAAGCCGTCTTGGTGGTGCCTGAAACGAAATTCCCCGTGATTTGTAGAGACCCTAAAGATAATTTTTTATTGGCGGCTGCGACGGCAGGTGGGGCGGACGCCCTTGTCACGGGTGATAAAGATCTACTTACCCTGGGATCGTATTCCGGCATTCCTATCCTCTCTCCATCAAAATTCATTGCCTCATTAGCCTGATTCACAAGCCGCACTTCGGAGCGACCAAAGTCTTCCCAGAATTTCCAATCATTTTTAATATCCGCTTTTAATTTATCCAACTCCTTTGCTAATTTTTGAGCACTTTTGTTTAGATTCTTGAGGCTGCGATAAACGGATCGAACTTTGAAAGTTTCGGTCCGTACTAATTTTTGAATCGGCCGTAATTTCTTCGTCAACGGATCGGGAATTGGGACTTCTCTAAAAACAAAATTTCCCATTTCCCTCAATGCGGGGTCTGCGGATACCAGTAACCGCTCAGCTTGTTCTATGGCTTGCTGAAACCTTTGAAGGTCTGCGCGAGAAGGAAAGATCTTTCGATATTCCTGTATCAGGTCGTTGAACCGTTCCTTTTTTCTTTGAGCAAATATGAATCGAATATCCGTGCGGTCCGTTTCTAATTTATCAAGGCCTTGGGCTACAAGATTTTTTTGAACAAGTAGAACCCGCTTTGTTTCTTTTATTTGTTCATTCAGTTCCCCCACATCTCCCAGCAATTGATAGAGTCCGAGTATTGAATCCATCGTTTTAGAGAAGGCTATGACCCCATAGATGTTTTTACGATCCTTCGCCCGCACTTCGGAGCGGGCCGGGGGAGCTGAAAGCTCTGACAGGACTGCCTCGCTAAGCAGCTTGCTCCGGGGATCGTCTTTCCCATCAATCGAATTCACAATCAATTCCACAACGCGGGGATTTGCAGTTTCTGCGATGATCTCCCGGAATTCCGTATTCAAAGCCTGCCGGCTGCCCAACTCCGCAAGACGCCGCCGAGGGAACGGGCCTTCAATTTTATCTTTATTATCTGCCAGCAGTTCGTAAAGCCAGGCTGCGGCAATAAGATCACGGCTAAGCTGCGAAGCGCGCCTCCTTTGTTTTTGTAATTTTTCAACAAGTTCCAGAACCCTGCGGGCAGCCCGGACAAAATAGGGAGCCCTGTCCGTCTCCGAGATCGCCTGGCCGTCATGAAAATAAAGGCTCAACGCAACGGCTCGAAGAAGAACTTTATCTTGAAAATTGCGATGAGTCGCCGCAACAGCCTGTGCAGAAATCCACGCCGCTTCATCAATTTGTTCATCCGTAATGCCGGGCGCCAGCGCCAAGTGGCCCTCTAATAGATCAAACACATTACTCGACATTAAACGGCTGGCTGTGCGATGGACAAATTCCCGGACGACTTCTCTTGAATAAAACTGCCCCACGTCCTCACCCTCATGACCCGCACGAACATCGATGCCCGCCGGCGCGATTAATTTTTTTCCATTCAAAAATTTTGAAACAGCCGGAAGCTGGGTCAAAGCAGCCATCGCCGCGCGGTCGATTGGTTCCTCCGGCCTTATCTCCAGGGTCATGACCTTGGCGGTTGTAGCCCTTTCAGCGTTCAAGCCGCTTCTGTCAATCCTATAAACGGTTCCATCCCGGAGAACAAGGTGCGCGGAATCCAGATCCGTGGTATCGGAAACCACAAGCACCTCCTCCTTATTCAGAAAACTTTCACGTATTTCCCTAAGTATGGGCTGCTCCAAAAATTTGCGGTCTCTTGGAGAACCCGCACTGAGAGTTCTCCAGACAAGCCGGCCTGAACTCGAGACCCTATTGTCGGCCCTCGCGTACTCAACTTTTCCATTATCCCAAACTTGATATATACGGTACGCAACCCCGTTATCCCGGCCGATCAGGCGCGAAACGACTTTTATGATTCTGGAGCCTTGCCAATCCATAGCCAGATCCCGCAATGTTGTCTGGCTGTACAAAATTTCCCGGCTGAACGGAGAGTAGTCACGGTAATTAATTCCTATCACCTTTTCGCTGTTCCAGCGCACTTCGGAGCGGGGCAACCAAGTAATTCCAGCGGATTCCCGTAAATTATCGAGAGCTTTGGGGACGGCTTGCCGGAGTTCCTTTTTAGATTTAATGCGAGATGGACGCAGTTTGTAGGTCATTTCTATATCTTTATCATCGGAACCTACTACGACCAATCTTCCTTCCAGATAATATTGTCCGATTATTAAGCCTGCACCCTTCTGAGGGTTGAGCCTATTTGCTATTTGAATTTCAGGATTTGGATTAACGGCCAAAACTTCGATCGTATTCCCTTCGTCTTTGATTAAAATATAAGGATTAAAGTCCTTAAATATCGTCAAGGCCAGCCGAGCGGCAGGATGCAATTCAGGAGATACTTGTTGAAGTTTATCTTCATTGATTTGATTCCGCACTTCGGAGCGGGGGCGGCTTCGTTCGTTGATTGCTTGTCTTAAATTATGAAGCTCATTTTTTAAATGAGGCTTTCGAGCCTTGTCTTCTGCTGAAAGTTTGCTAGGGTCTGTCATGCGAATCTGACGGAGTTTCCATTCAATCCAACTGATTCGTTCTCCATCAATTTTATTCAAAATATCGTCGATCTCACCTGTTCGCACTTCGGAACGGAGAGAAATCTCGGCTGCAGAAACTTGCCGCGATTCCTTTATTTGCTTAAATTCTTGTCTTCTTTTTTTCGCTTCATCTTCTGCCAGTCCCGGATAAACGCCCAAACGGACGAGATAAAAATTTCCGTCTGGATCGATTCGAAAAATTTTCTCTTCCTCATCGATTTCCGCTAAATCCTTGAATTTATCCCTGCCTTCAAAACCTATTTTCCAGCCGGATGAGCGAATAGTAAGACTTCCTTTTGACGGAATACCGATAATGTCATCGTTTAAAAAGTACGCTTCATCCTGACGCAGGTCGTGCATCAATAGTTTGATCCCTTCTTGAAAAGTCATCCATACTCTTTCTCTAAAAGGATTATTGGCCTTAATATCCCGAGGAAAACCACCCCGCACTTCGGAGCGGGCATAAAAATTAATGGCCTCTTCGAGTAGGCGCTTGTCTTCTTTGATCGAGCCGTCCGGGATTTTGATTTCTGCTGCACCTGTAAACGCCGCTTGTTCCAAAATCCAATCTCTCAGAGCCGGGGCAGTCCTCATCTCCGAGCGAATTGGTTCACCACCTTCGGGACTATCGGGTGGCTGTCTGTCGGGTTTGTCTTTCTTTTCTTCTTCGGTATTTGAACCTAATGCCGCAGAAGCAGTAATTGCTACAATAATGACAAGTGACAGCATAACGGCATATTCCACCGCGGTAGGACCAGCCTCCTTGTCCAAAATCCTTAAAAGTTGGTCTGTTAACTTCTTAAATCCTTTGCTCTCTTTCGCTGGCTTTTTGCCGGTACCTTCAGGGGCACTTTCCTCACCCTTTTCTCCCGCTGTCCGCACTTCGGAGCGG
>JAHFHG010000009.1 GCA_023247035.1 Candidatus Omnitrophota bacterium | reverse complement strand
GTCACCTTATACTCAAGAAGGCCGGAAACTGTGATTTCCTTTTCTTTCTATTCCGGCCCCGGCCGCGTTACTTCGTCCCTAGAAATCGAAACGATTTCAGGGATTAAAATCTCGGGACAAAGCGAAGCAACGCAGGAATGACCCCCTCTACAAGATCACAAGTTATGGACATGCGCAGTCTATGTGGGGGCGCTCGGCCGGATAAACGCCCGTTTGCGGTTATTCGTATTGGATCAGACTGAAGACATCGTAGCCGGAGAGCTTCCGGCGGCCTTTCAAGAAAACGAGCTCGATCAGGAAACTTATTTTTTCGACTTTAGCGCCCAATTTCTCGACAAGCCGCGCGGCCGCCAATGCCGTTCCGCCCGTCGCAAGCAGGTCATCCACAATCGCCACGCGCGAGTTTGGCGCCAAGGCGTCGCGGTGAATTTCCAAAATCGCTTCGCCGTATTCCAAGGCATAGGCGGCTTGATGGGTCAGGAAGGGAAGTTTTCCTTTTTTGCGCACCGGGACAAAACCCGCATTGAGTTTGTAAGCCAGGACAGGGCTGAAAATAAATCCACGGGATTCAATCCCTACGATAAAATCGATTTTCTTCTTTCTCAGCTCTTCGGCCATCACGTCCACGGCACGGCGAAAAGCCGGGGCGTCCTTCAAAAGAGGCGTAATATCTTTAAAGAGAATGCCCGGTTTCGGGAAGTCCGGGATGTCCCGGATAATCTCTTTCATGTTGGGAACTTTGAGGGCCATAGATCCGCTCATTGCTGCGGCGATAAATAGTTTTCGAGCCGGTCGCCTTCCAGCGAAAGCTGAAGGCGGATTTTCTTAAGCGCCGACGCCTCGATCTGGCGCACGCGCTCGCGGGTAATGCCGAACTCCTGCGCCACTTCTTCAAGGGTGTGGGGATCCTCCTTGCCCAATCCAAAGCGCAGGGTCAGAATCCGCTTCTCGCGCTCATCGAGGCGTTCGAGCAATTTCTCGATCCGCTCATTTTTCAGCATCTCCCCGATCTGGACATCGGGAGAATGAGAGGAATCGTCTTCAATCAAATCGATAAGCTCCGCGGTACCGTCCAGACTTACCGGGGCATTGAGGGAGCTCGGGCGGCCGGCGATATTTTCAATTTCTTTCACCTTCTGGACGGGAACTTCCATAATCTTGGCGATCTCCCGGCGCGTCGGCATCCGGTTCAGCTTTTGCAACAGGCCGTCGCGCACCTTGCGCCATTTCGAAATCACATCGTACATATAAACCGGGATCCGAATCGTCTTTCCCTGGTTCGAAAGGGCCCGCATAATGGCCTGTTTGATCCACCAGGAAGCATAGGTGGAAAAACGGTAGCCGCGCTCGGGATTAAATTTTTCAACCGCGCGCATCAGGCCGATATTCCCTTCCTCGACAAGGTCGGAGAACGCCAATCCCATATTGCTGTAGCGTTTCGCAATGGAGATCACCAAACGGAGGTTCGAGCGGATCATCCGGTGGCGCGCGGACGCGGATTTTTCATTCTGGGCCTGGATCTCCTGGGCAATCTCGATCTCTTGTTCCGGAGTAAGAAGAGGGATATCCTCGATCTGCTTCAGGTAAATTTTCATCGGAGTCCGGTCAAGGGTTTGCTCGGATTCCGCCTGAGCGTTTTCTTCCCCCTCGTCTTCTGGATCCCGTTTCTTCCGCCGGCGCTCTAAAGGCGCCTCGAGCGCGGCCTCTTGCGCCAAAATATCTTCGGTCTCTTTACGGGTCCGTTTTGGCTGAGGCGGTTTGTCTTTCTCATCCTCTTTTTTTGAGGAAGGCGGGCGGGCTTTTTTCTTGGAAATCTTGGAGGAGACAGCCGCCGCCGGTTTCTGGGATTTGAGCGGACGGGCCTTCTGTTGAGGTGTGAATTTCGCCGGCTTTTTCCGGGATTTTGATGCCCGAGAAGATTTAAGCTGCTTTTTTCTTTTCGTCTTTTCCGCCGTCACGGTTTGAGCTTACTTCTTTTTTTCACGCAGGACTGCTTGCGCGGCAGCCAGGCGGGCTATCGGGACTCTGTAAGGCGAGCAGCTTACGTAATTCATGCCGACCCGATGGCAGAACTCCACGGAAGCGGGATCGCCTCCGTGTTCGCCGCAAATTCCAATTTTAAGGTCGGGTCTAACCTTTCGGCCTTTTTGAACGCCGAGTTGAATCAAATATCCGACACCTTCCTGGTCCAAACTCTGGAACGGGTCCTTCTCGAAAATTCCTCTTTCCACGTAAGCGCCTAAAAAAGATCCCGCATCGTCGCGCGAAAAGCCGAGCGTCATTTGGGTCAAGTCATTGGTCCCGAAGGAAAAAAATTCCGCGGATTCCGCAATCCGGTCGGCAATCAAGGCAGCGCGCGGGACCTCGATCATCGTCCCGAGAAGATAAGGGAGGCTCATCTTCTTTTCCGTAAAAATCCGTTCGATCGTTTCGACCATTTCCTGCTTCAAAAGATCCAGCTCCTTTTTCATTCCGACCAGCGGGATCATGATTTCCGGAAGCACCTTGATCCCCTGCTTTTTGACATTGCAGGCCGCTTCCATAATCGCCCGCGTCTGCATTTGGTAGATCTCGGGATAAGTGATCGCGAGCCGGCATCCTCGGTGGCCCAGCATCGGATTGAATTCGTGCAGGCCCGCCACCTTTTGGCGGATTTTCTCGACAGGAACGTTCATCACTTGCGCCATTTCATTTTGATTGTGTTCCTCGTGCGGCAAAAATTCGTGGAGCGGAGGATCTAAAAGGCGGACCGTGACAGGAAGGCCGTTCATCGCCTTGAAGATTCCTTCAAAATCCCCGCGCTGGATCGGGAGAAGCTTTGCCAGCGCCTTTTCGCGGCCTTCTTGATTGTCTGCAAGGATCATCTCTCTTACGGCAATAATGCGGTCGCCTTCAAAAAACATGTGTTCCGTCCGGCAAAGCCCGATCCCCTCGGCGCCGAATTTTCTCGCCACCTGGGAATCGTGCGGCGTATCGGCATTAGTCCTCACCTTCAACTTGCGGGTTTTATCCGCCCAGGACATTAACTTGGCAAAATCCTCGGAAAGCTCGGGCTCAAGGGTGCGGAGCTTGCCCGCATAAACTTGTCCCAAACTTCCGTCAAGGGAAAGGGAATCCCCTTCCTTGATGACGGCCGATCCCACGCTGAATTGTTTCGTTTCATAATTAATGTGGAGCTCTCCGGCGCCGGCCACGCAGCATTTGCCCATTCCCCGCGCGACCACGGCGGCGTGCGAGGTCATTCCGCCGCGGGCCGTGAGAATTCCCTTGGCCGCGTGCATCCCGCCGATATCCTCCGGTGAAGTTTCAATGCGGACCAAAATAACGCTCTCGCCTTTTGCCGCCCAGCTTTCCGCGTCTTCGGCATTAAACACCACTTTTCCCGTAGCCGCGCCTGGAGAAGCCGGAAGCCCGCGGGCGATAATTTCTTTTTTCTCCTTGGGATCAAAGGTCGGATGAAGGAGCTGATCGAGCTGTTTGGGATCGACGCGCAAGATAGCCTGATCTTGAGAAATCAACCCTTCCTTGACGATTTCAACTGCGATCCGGACCGCGGCCTGAGCCGTTCTCTTCCCGTTCCGGGTCTGGAGAATAAAAAGTTTTTCTTCCTGAATCGTGAATTCAATGTCCTGCATATCCCGGTAATGTTTTTCAAGCTTGGCGCGGATCGCAAGAAGCTGTTTGTAAATCGCAGGCCACTGCTTGGCAAGATCTTCGAGCGGCTCAGGCGTCCGGATCCCGGCCACCACGTCTTCGCCTTGGGCGTTGATGAGAAATTCGCCGTAAAATTTATTCTCGCCCGTCGAAGGATTGCGCGTAAAGCACACGCCCGTTCCGGAGGTATCGCCCATATTTCCAAAAACCATGGCCTGGACGTTCACCGCAGTCCCAAGCAGCCCGCGGATTTCGTTAAGCCGGCGGTATTTAACGGCGCGGGGATTATTCCAGGAATTGAAAACCGCGTTGATCGTTTTCGTAAGCTGCTCGTAAGGATCGTCCGGGAATCCCTCGCGAGTTTCCTCTTGGTAAGCTTTTTTGAAGAGCCGGACAAGATCTTTAAGGTCGCCGGCGTTTAATTCTGTGTCTTGCTTGATCTTAAGCTGTTCTTTTTTCTTTTCGAGGATATGTTCAAACGTATCGTGCTTGACGCCCATCACCACATTTCCGAACATCGTGATAAAACGCCGGTAAGCGTCCCAGGCAAACCGCTCATTTTCGGTCTTGATAATGAGGCCCTGCACCACTTCCGGGTTCAAACCGAGATTCAAAACCGTGTCCATCATTCCCGGCATCGAGGCCGCGGCGCCGCTCCTGACCGAAACAAGAAGAGGATTATTCCGGTCGCCGAATTTCGCGCCCATCGCGTTTTCGAGTTTCACAAGGTTGGCTTTGATCTGGACTTCCAAACCTTGAGGCCATTTCTTGCCCAGCTTATAAAAAAGATCGCAGGCCTCTGTGGAAAGGGTGAAGCCCGGCGGGACGGGAATCCCGAGGTTGGTCATCTCCGCGAGGTTCGCGCCTTTGCCGCCGAGAAGGTGTTTCATCCCGGCATTGCCTTCCGCTTTGCCGCTTGCGAAAAAATAAACGTGTTTTGTTTTCGCCTTAGTTTTCATAAAACCTGGGGTGGAAGAATTTGCCTTTTTCTTTGCTGCAGTCTTCATGGATCTGCTCCTTTTGAAATGGAATAAAGTAAGACGAAAAAAACTTTTTCATTATATCACCCTTCAAGCCGGGAGAGTACTGATAAATCCGCCAGCCGTTCGGTATAAAGCCGGTTGATTTGGCTGACCAAGGCCTGGCGCGTCGAGCGCAGCGCCGGATCCTCCACATTGACCATCACTTCCTTGAAAAAGTCGTGGACGGGCTGGTGAAAAATCTCGCCGAAACGGGAAGTGGCTTTTGCATAATCCTTCTTTTCCAGAAAAGTTGTAATCTCGCCGGAGTGTTCATTTAAAATCTGATAAAGTTTTATCTCGGAATTTTCACGAAAATGAGAAGGATCAATCCCTGAAACGACTTTGGCGCCTTTGAGAATATTCCCCGTCCTCTCCACCACTTTCGCGGTCCGGATAAAGGCCTCGGAATCGCGCTCATAAAGCTGAGTGAGAGCCTCGTATCGGTCGTAAACATCGGCCAGATTGTCGAAAGACGAGCGGAAAACGGCCGTCAAGATTTCCGATTCCCGCGTTCCCGCTTTCGCCTGGAGCTCAAAAGTCACCCGTTCCTCAAAAAACTTCTTGAGCCGGCTTTCCAGTTCAGGCCCTTTTGAAATCCCCGCGGATCGCGCGTATTGTTCCTGAACCATTCGAATCGCTTCGGATAATTTAAAAGGAAAACGCAAGGCCCTCCAGATTTTTACGGCGGCGCCGCCCGCGCGGCGAAGGGCGAAAGGATCCTGGCTGCCGGTCGGTTCAAGCCCTGTGCCGAAAGCGCCGACGAGCAGATCCAAGCGGTCAAGAAGGCCGAATAAAGCGCCGACCGGAGACAACTGCTTTTTAAGCTCGCGGAAATCCTCGGATAAATTTTTAGGGAGATACTGCGTTCCGATCGCGGAAGCGACCTCGTCTTTTTCTCCCGAAGCCAGGGCATATTCGCGGCCCACAACCCCCTGCAGTTCTGGAAATTCATAAACCAGGCGCGTCATCAAATCGATCTTGGAAAGACGGGCAGCCCGCTGCAGAGATTCTTTTAAATCCGCGCGGCCGACCAGAACGGCAAAATCCCCGGCGAGCCGCTCCAGGCGCTCCGTCTTTTCGCGCATTGTTCCCAATTTTCCCAGATAAACAATCTGCTCAAGCAGCGGGAGTTTGGCTTCCAGAGGTTCCTTGGTATCCTCCTGAAAAAAATAGCGCGCGTCTTTCAAGCGGGAATCCAAAACATTTTCATAACCCGCGCGAATCCGCGAAAGATTCTTCCGCTTTCCGTTGAGAACGGCCATAAAACGGCTCGTCAGGCGGGCCTTGGAATCGCAGCAGGCAAAAATCTTCTGATTCTTTTTCATACAGCTTGCGAGGACTTCGGAAGGAAGTTCTAAATAGGATTTAGAAAAACTTCCCTCAAGCAAGAAGGGCTCCTCCACGAGATTGGCCGCCGTATGGACAAGTTCCTGATCAAACGAACCTTGATGATACTTTTTTAAAAGCGCCCGGCGGATCACGGCTTTCCGTTCTTCGAGTTTCAAGATCACGTGCATTTTTTTTAAGGCCTTTTGATAGGCCGCCCAATCCGCGGAGGGAATCTTAAACGCCTTGGGCGCCAGAAACCGGTGCCCGTAGCTTAAATGCGAGGCCTTGATGCCCGCGACTTGAAAGGGAATGACCTTGCGGTCGAGGAGGGCCAGAATCCAGCGGACCGGCCGCGGAAATTTGAATCCGCTTTTTTCCCAGCGCATCGTCTTGGGGAACGCAGGAGCATTTAAAACAGCTTCTAAAAAATGAGGGAGAACAGCGATTGCAGGCTTACCGATTTCTTTCTTTTCGAGAATGACAAATTTTCCTTTTGACGTTTCTTTAATTTTCACGTCCTTCAAATCCGCGCTTTTGCTTTTTAAAAATCCTAAAAGCGCGGGCGTAGGATTGCCGTCCGCATCATACGCTTTTTCCACCGCAGGCCCGTTGAATTCTAAATGTTGATTTTCCTGCCTTGAAGCCAAATCCTCCACAAAGAAAGCGATCCGCCGCGGCGTTGCCCCGGCAAAAATAGTCTTATAAGAAAGTCTATAAACGCCCAATAGGGCTTTGATTTTATCTTTGAAAACATTGCGATTGACGCTGTCCTTGTCTTCAAGATCAGAATAAATAACATCTAAGCTATCCACCGGCAATTCTTCGGTTCCGATTTCGACAAGCAAATGGCTCATGATCGGCGGGGTTTTTTTAAAAGAGGAAAGTTTTGAGCTTTGCGGCTTTCGAGATAACCTTCCGCGCACGTGCGCGCCAAAGCCCGCACCCGGGCAATATAACGCGGCCGCTCGTTCACGCTGACCGCTCCGCGGGCGTCGAGCAGATTGAAAAGATGAGACGTTTTCAGGCAGCAGTCGTAGGCCGGCAGGACAAGTTTCTTTTCCAAAAGGCGCGCGGCCTGTTTTTCATAATCTTCGAAATGGCGGCGGAGCATTCCCGGTTCCGACTCCTCAAAATTAAATTGGGAAAATTCCTTCTCGCCTTGAAGATGGACGTCGCCGTAACTCACGCCCCGCGTCCATTCGATATCAAAAAGGGATTCTTTTCCTTGCAGGAACATCGCGATCCGCTCCAGGCCGTAAGTGATTTCGCACGAAATCATTTCCAGGTCGATGCTGCCGCACTGCTGAAAATAAGTGAACTGCGTGATTTCCTGGCTGTCAAGCCACACTTCCCAGCCAAGTCCCCACGCGCCGAGCGTCGGCGACTCCCAGTCGTCCTCGACAAAGCGGATATCGTGAGAAAGAAGGTCGACTCCAAGATTCTTGAGACTGTCGAGATAAAGTTCCTGGGAATTTTCCGGCGCGGGTTTCAGAATCACCTGATATTGATAATAATGCTGGGTCCGGTGGGGATTTTCGCCGTAGCGTCCGTCGGCGGGCCGCCGTGAAGGCTCGACATAGGCCGCGTTCCAGGGTTCGGGCCCCAGCGCCCTCAGAAAAGTGTGAGGAGAAAACGTGCCGGCGCCTACTTCAAGATCATAAGGCTGCATAATCAAACAGCCCTTCTGGCCCCAGAAGACATTGAGTTTCTGTATTAACTCTTGAAAATTCAGAGACTTAGACATGGGGGGAATTGTAGCAAAAACCGGACTTGCGTTCAAGAAAGCTCATAATCCGCGCAGGATCGGATTCTGTGTCCTTGATCTCCGGGCCTTACTTAATATATTCTTTAACCACGCAAGGCTTATCTTTTAAAAATAAAGGAGACGAGATATGCGGTTTAAGGATCCCGCGAATTCAAACGGTTTCCTATTTAAGTTAAGGAAAACGTTCAAAATATCGGCCCTTGTTTTAGGAATACTTTTCACAGCTTCCCCTCTTTCGGCCTTTGTCCGGAATTCGGAATCCACGGAGGATCAAGGAAGTTTTTCAAAAATGATTCGAAAGGAAACCGCCGGACCCGTGTCCAGGCCTGGAATTCTAATCCTGAAATTGAAAAAAGATATTTCCAAGGATTCCGCGAAGCTGCTCAACGAGCTTTCCAAAATTGGGGAAATCGAAGAAGTGCGGTCTGTATTCCCGTGGCGGGATTCTTCAGCTTATGATGAAGATTTAGAAGCCGTGAAGCAAAAAAATCCCGTTCGCCAAAAACGCGCTGCTTCGAATGACTAAACCAAAGATCTTCCTGACCTCACGCAATACGTCACCGTTGAATTCAAGAATAAAAATGGGGATATGAAACAGGCTGCGGAATCCGTTCAAAAATCTTTGGAAGAATACGTTGATTCCGTAAGTCCGGATTACAAAATGGAAGTCCAATTGAGGCCGAATGATCCTTTTTTTAATTCTTCGAATTCGTGGGGGCATCAATATGAAGATCTGTGGGCCTTGAAGCCGGCCCGGATGAATTTGGAGCCCGCCTGGGATTTGAGTCAAGGCCAGGGAATCGTCGTGGCTGTGGTGGATACGGGGCTTGATTATAATCATCCGGATATCGATCAAAACGTTTGGACAAATCCCGGGGAAATTCCTAATAACCTGATCGACGACGATCAAAACGGATTTGTGGATGACATCCGCGGCTGGGACTTTGTCAATCACGACAATGATCCGATCGACGACCACGGCCACGGCACGCATATTTCGGGAATCATTGCGGCGGAAGGAAATAATGAACTCGGCATGATCGGAGCGGCCTGGCGGTCCCGCATCATGCCTGTAAAAGCGCTGGATAGCGAAGGCGGCGGGTGGGCGACGGATGTGGCGCCCGCGATTCTCTATGCCGCAAGAAATGGAGCGGATATCATTAATAGCAGCTGGATTTGCCGGCGGGAAGGCTGCCCTTCGATTGCCCTCTTGGAAGATGCCGTGAGAACCGCTTACGGTTTAGGCGTTATGCTTGTCTTCGCTTCCGGAAATATCGGTGAGGATATCTCCGATTACAGCCCGCAAAATATGACCGCTCCCAAACCTTTCGTTGTAGGCTCAAGCGATCCCATTGACGAGATGATGGATGTCTTCAGCGGTTTCGGCTGGCTCTTGGATGCGGTCGCGCCGGGAGGGGGCAGCCGTTTTTCACCCGTCCCCCGCTACCGCTGGCCTGAGAATAATATCCTCTCTTTGAAGTCTGGCATTTGCTCCCCTTATTTTTGCGATCCGGATTGGATCGTCGCGGGCAATTATGTCCGCCAATCCGGAACGTCAATGTCCGCGGCCTACGCCTCGGGACTCGCGGCTCTCGTGATGGCGTACCGGCCGCAATTTACTCTGACCGACCTCGCAAACGCGCTGCGAGTTTCCGCAGACGATGCCGGATACCCGGGCCGCGACCGGTTTGCAGGATACGGCCGCCTGAATGCCTTGAAGGCGCTTCAACAGGAGCGGCGCGTATTTTTTTCCCTGGATCCTGATTCCGTGCAAGAAATTCAAGGCAATGGGGACGGACGCCTGAATCCGGGAGAAAGAGGAAGGGCTGCGGTCACGCTCCACAATATGTGGCTTAGCGCTTCGAATATTCAAATCAAAATCTCGAACCTTTCGCCCTCGATTCGAATCCTCAATCCCGGTTTTTCTTTGCCGGCAATGGCGGCCGGGGAACGAAGGACCCTGGAAATCGATTTTGCGATCGACTCCAATGCGCGCACGCCCGTCCCTTTTCAATTTTTCTTTCATATCAAAGAAGCGACGATGAGACAAGCCGTCCGCCTGCCCATCGGCTGGATTAAACCTGCGGTCATTAGAAATTTGCCTTATGTGCGGGATCAAAGAGGCGATCAGGCCAATGACCGTTTTGGGCTCGGCACAACTTCAAACGGCATTGATGCGCTGCCTGACATCAATGGCGACGGAAGACCTGATTATATCGTGGGAGCTTCTGAGGCATGGCCCTCGGAGCCGAATCAGCGCGTAGGCGCTGCTTACGTTTTTTCCGGCGCGGACGGCTCGCGGATTCATGCCGTCTACGGGCAATGGGAAAATTTTTTCCCGCCGTACTTTGGAGAGTCCGTCGCGAATGCGGGAGATGTCAACGGAGATGGAATTGCCGACTTTATTGCGGGAGCTTGGCAGGCCCGGGGGATATCCTCGCCTGTAGGCGGCAGGGCTCAAGTATTTTCCGGAGCCGACGGCAGCCTCCTGCGTACTTTTTTTGGCAGCGTTCCAAACGGAAATTTCGGCAATCATGTGCTCGGGATGGGAGACGTCAACTTCGACGGTTTTAGTGACGTCGCGGTTTACGAACCCGTTCCCGCTGAATTGCCGGCCTCACCTGACCCTCGAAAGATATACCTTTTCTCCGGCCGCGACGGAAGCGTGCTTCATGAATTTATAGATCCTTTGACGGGAAATATCCTGGGCTGGCAGCGGGCTATCGCGAATGCGGGCGACATCAATCGTGACGGCGCCGATGATTTGGCATTGAGCGTGCAGGCGGCGGATCCTTTATATTTCACGACGATGTATCAGATTTACTCAGGCGCTGATCCTTACCCGCTCCTGCAGCAAAAGTCAGGCCCTCTCCAAAAAGCCTCTATTTCTTCTTTAGCCCGGCTTGGCGATGTCAATCACGACGGTATTCCTGATTTAGCCGTAGCCTATGAAGAGGATTATGAATTTTCAGAGCCGGGAGGAAAAGAGGGCGGCAAGATTTCAGTTTTTTCCGGCCGCGACGGGAGAGAATTACTTTCTGTTTTTGGAGATGCGGAGGATCACTTAGGCGCGAAAGTGGGCGCGGTCGGCGATATCAATTGCGATTCTTATCCGGATTTCGCGGCGGCGAGCCTGAGCCGTGATCCTCCTTGTTTATTGGGAAATGGCCGGTGTCCTGTCTATGTTTATTCCGGAAAAAACGGGCAATTGCTCTACCGTATTGAAGCCGGCGGCCAATATGCCAATGTGAGATTTTTTAACCGCCCGAGCATCAGCGCGCTGGGGGATATAGACGGCGACGGAAGCCGCGAATTTGCGCTGGGGTTCGGTATCGTCAATCCTAATGAACCGGGATTAGTCTTGATCTATTCCGGCGATGTGTGCCGCTAAAAATTTGTTATGCGTTTTGAAGCTGAAAGAGAATGGGGATTTGAATGCAGGTTGCGAAGGGTTCGCCGTTTTTAATTGCGGGAGAGAATTTCCAACTCTGCACCGCTTGGATCGCGGCCTCGTCCAAAAGTTTATGGCCCGTACTCTTCATGACACGGAAGCGCCCGACCGAACCGTTTTCCAAAATTTCAAGCGCCAAGACCAGCTCTCCTTCCCAGCCCTGACGCACCGCCCGCCGGGGATAAGGAATCACGCGAGGGTTAGAAACTAAATGAGGAAGCGTTATCCCGTTATAGTCCCCGCCTTCTGTAAAAATCTCGCCGGTTTTGATGCGAAGCAAGCCTGAATTGGGAACGGTCCATCCGGGGACGGAACTCAAGCTTTGGGTAAAATCAGCCGGTCCCTCGTTCTTTAGAAAAGCTGTTTCTTCCACTCCTGCCTCGATCGCAACCCGTTCTTGAGCAAGCGCAGTCAAATGAAATGCCGGGATAAAGAAAAATAACACGGCGGATTTAAAAAAAATATTTCGCAAGTATTGCCTCCTGGGCGCGGCGATGCGAGCCCGCGTATTTAAATCTAAAGTTTCCTAAACGTCAAGCGACTTGAAAATTTTCTATCCCACGGGTCGAAACGTATACGAAATCTCGCTTATATCCTTTTCCACCTCGACCGGGATTTGTCCCTCGCCGAGCGTTTCGTGCCAAATGTGCAAATGATAACGGCCCGGCGGAACTCCCGTAAAGCGAAACTCTCCGTTCTGATCCGAAACCGCGTAATAAGGGTGCTCGGCGCTTACCACAAACGCGTGCATCCAGGGATGAAGGCCGCAGCGCACCACATAAGTTCCCGCCTTTCGGAGTTGCTTTTCTACGGGTTTATCATAAGCATCCATTTCAAAACGCAGCAGCATATCCGCCTCGTCAAAAATGCGCACATCATGATCCATCGGGTCTGAATTGGCGACGTGAAAGGGTTTTCCGCCCGGCGCAATCAGAATATGAGGTTGGAAATTGCAATCCTTCTGATCCAGCACCGGAATTTCAAAATCTGTCCCGGCTTTTTTTTCAAAATTTCCTTTTAAAGAGACGACCGCATTTTTGACGAAGCCGTTTTCGGAAACGATAAGCGACTGTGAGATTTGCTCGCCGGCGCAAGCGTCGTGATGTTTCTTCTTGACCTGAATTTTCTTAAGCCCGGGGTAGGGCGGAGTCACGGACACCCTGCCTTGGATTTCATAGGCTGAATTAATGCCGGGCGCGGCGAGGCCGAGCACGAAAAATAAAAAAGTTATTGAGCTTCCTCGACGTATTTCCATTCCAACCGGTCTCCGGATTTCAACTTTTTCTTTTGAGGAGAAAATTTTTTTGAGCCGTTGAGGACGCACGTCCACCAGCGGTTTTTCGCGGGATCGATCTTGACGCCGTCAATCGCAATGAGCTCGCGGGGGCTGCAACACGCCTTGCCGGAAAGGACGGGAAAAACCTGCGACACGGCCTCCTTGGGCGTCGTGCCCTTCTCCACATAAAGTTTTTCTTCGTGCAAGGGCTTGCCGGCCGGGCCGAAATCCACTTTTATATGAATGGGAAAGGTGCGCGGCTTGCGCGCCATAGCCGCAGCATCGGCGGAAAACAGAATTGAAAAGAGCGCGGCCAGAACAAGGTTCCGCCCTAAGCTTATCAGGCGTTCCTTCGACGAAATCGTAAGATTGAATCTCATCCCTTCACTCCTTTGCCGCAATGTTGTTTTTTCCAGTCATAAAGACTTAAGCTGCACAGTCGCGCACGAACGCCGGCTTTCCGACTGCGGCCTTTGGAATGAAACCATGAGCCGGCCGGCGCGCCCTTCGCTCGATCCTCATCACGGGAGCGATTTCCCATTTTTTAAAAAGGCGGCCAGATCCTGCCTCGGTTCGGACGGCGGCCCCTTCCAAGCGTCAAAGAAGACAAGCTGATCCAGCGGAAGCCTTTTTCCCCACCCCGCGCGCTCCAGATCCGGCACCGCTGGGAAATGAGTCACAAAGCCCAGGCACAGGTAGGCCACAATTTTAATAGGCAAAGGGATTTGAAAAATCGCGTGGAGTTCTTCGCGCTTTAAAATGCTCACCCACCCCACCCCGATATTCTCCGCCCTTGCCGCCAGCCACAAATTTTGAATGGCACAGCAGGTGCTGTAAATATCCGTTTCCGGCATACTGCGGCGGCCGATGACCTGGGGGCCGAAACGCGACGATTCCGAAGTCACGATAAGATTGGTCGGCGCCTCGAGAATTCCTTCCAGCTTGAAGGAAAGATATTGAATTCGTTTTTCGTCGTCAAAAAGCACCGCCGCTTCATTTCGTTCGCGCAAAAAAGCCTCTTTAACTTTCCGGCGGAGCGCCTTATCCTCCACAAGAATAAAATTCCAAGGCTGCATATAACCCACAGAACCCGCGTGGTGGGCGGCGGAAAGGATGCGGGCCAGCGTTTCAGACGGTATCGGCTCCGGAGTAAAAAGACTTCTTACATCGCGGCGGGCGTAAATGGTCTTATAAACCGCTTTCTTTTCTTCCGTAGTGATCCATTCGTTTCCCATATACGATCTCCCGGCTTATCTAAAAAATGAGGCGGCCCACAGGCTGAGGGCATACTTGAAGAGAACGGCGGCACACAAACCAATCCAGGAAACCGCGATCATCAACCGGATACTTTTTAAAAGATCCTCACGGTCCGCATTTTTCGTTTGAAAACCCAAAAAAGGCTTGGCGACCAAGCGGCCTTGATAAGCGCTCGGCCCGCCGAGCTCGAGCCCAAGCGAACCCGCAAACGCAGCCTCGGGAATCGCGCTGTTGCCCTGATCGGCGGCCATTCCGTCTCGCCAGCCCGCGGCCAGCGCTTGTTTTGCCTTGCGATGAATAAAAAAAGAGGCGAGGGCGATCCCATAATAAGAAATCCTCGCGGGAATCCAATTCCATAATTCATCCTGTTTGGCGGCAATAAAACCAAAATCGCGGTAGCGTTCGTTTAAATGGCCGATCATAGAATCCAGGGTATTGACCGCTTTATAAGCAAGCGCCAGCGGAGCCCCGCCGGCGGCGGCATAAAGCAAAGGGGCTAGAATACCGTCGACCGTGCTCTCGGCGACGGTCTCAATCGAAGCCCTTAGAATCCCCTTCTGATCCAGCGCTTCGGTATCCCGGCCCACGATCCGTGATAAATCCATACGCGCTTTTTCAACCTCTCCGCGGCCCAAATCATGATAGATTTTCATAGCCTCGCTGCGTAAATCAGAAACCGAAATCGACGTATAAATGCCGAGGAGATTCATAAACCACGCAAGCGCCGGGTGAACCTTTTGGAGCAGGAAAATGACGGCCCAAGCCCCGCCGAAAACCACCGCGGGAAGGGACAAAGCCAAAAGGGCTCCGGCGAATCGTTCATTCCGGATTCTCCGGCGCAGGGCTCCTTCCATTCTTTCAATCACCTTTCCCATCATCCTGACGGGATGGAAAGGATAAACGGGATCTCCTATGCCCAGATCCAGCAAGAAGGCGAAAATCATGGCGAGCATCTTTTCAGAATTTTATCCGCCTGCGCAGAAGAGTTTAAGGCGCCGCGGGCAAGTCCGCGGGGATTCCTATTTTTTGTTTCCACTGCTCGAATGTCCGGATCAGACGTTCATTCTCATGCCGCCAGCGGACCGCGATACGAAAAAAGGAATGATCCAGCCCCGGAAAATCCTCGGCCCCCCTTACACAGATTCCTTCACGAGCAAGAAATCTCACCCAGAACGGGGCGTTGGATTGCTTGAATTGAATGAGAAAAAAATTCGCGAGACTCGGGTATACGTTTAAAAATTGAAAAGACTTCAGCTGATGATAAAACCAAACCGTCTCTTGACTGAACCATTGACGGCTCTTTTCCTGAAACGCCCGGTCTTGTAAAACGGCGACCGAAATTTTTTGCGCAATTCGGTTAAAAGACCACGTCTCTTGGCGCGCCTTCATTGCTGCAATCCACGGGCTCGGCCCGATTGCGAATCCGGCGCGTATCCCGGCCAATCCAAAAAACTTGGTCAAGGAGCGGAGGACTAAAAAAACCCCGTCCTCTTTAACTTCATCCGACACGGAGAGTTCAGGATGCCAATCCACAAAGGCCTCATCCACAATCACAAAGACCCCGGCGCGGCGCGCGCTTTCGAGCAAATCCAAAAGTTCATGACGCGCAAGGCCGGTTCCGGTTGGATTGTTAGGCTGCCCTAGGATCAATAGATCCATCCCCTCGAGGGCTCCATAAATCCGGGATAAATTAAATCGAAAAGACTCCGAGGCCTTGAGCTTCAGGCTTCGGACCTTCACGCCCTCAAGCTCAAGAAGCCGCCGGTACTCGACAAAGCAAGGCTCCACAAGGAGCGCCCGCTTCGGAGCAAGCGCCTCAATGGCAAGATTCAGCAAAGCGATTGATCCGTTGCCGGCAAGCAGATTTTCATACCGGACAGGAAAATGGCGGGTCAATTCGCGGCAAAATTCCCGCGCGTGCGGATCCGGATAACGTTTTAATTCATCCGCCGATTCGAGATAAACTCTGCGCGCGGACTCTGAAATCCCTAAAGGATTGATATTGCTCGAAAAATCGAGAACGCCCGCCTCTTTGACTTGGAAAAGCTCTGAAAAAGAGTGAAGGTCGCCGCCGTGTTTCGGCTCTATCGTCTTTGACGGCAGACTCATCATTTTCCAAACTCCGGCAGGCCTGCCGCGGACACCAAAACAAAAATCTCCGTAAGCTCGCTGGCGGCTCCTAAAAGATCTCCCGTGATTCCGCCGATTCTTTTCTTGAAAAGATAACCCAATAAAAAAAGAAAAACCGGAAGCGCCGCAAAAATAATCAAGCCCCTTTTCCCGAAGGCCAAAACCGCCAAAACCAAGAAAAAGGTCGCCCCCGAAAGCTCCCGGATTCCCACCTCGCCTGCGGCAAGGCTTCCGATTCCGTTTTGCGATCCGGCATAAGGGAGAAAAAAACTCAACACGACCTGCGCCCAGCGCGCGGCTGCGAGGGAAAGCAAAAAAAATCCTCCTTGATGAGGCAGGATCACTTGGAGGAGTTCAAATTTGGAAAGCAAAAGCAGCGTGACTCCTGCCGCGCCGAAAGCCCCGATCCGGGAATCTTTCATAATCCGCAAAATTTCCGTCCGTTCCCCGGCGCCGAAAAAGCCGTCGCAGAAATCCCCGAATCCGTCAAGGTGAAGGCCGCCGGTCGTCACCGTAGAAACAATAAGCAGGCCTAAAACCGCAATGGAAGGAGGAAAAAAGGATCGGGCGGCCAAAAATAAAACAAGGCAAATCCCTCCGATCAAAGCGCCGACCAGGGGAAAGAAAAACATGCTTCGCGCAAGGGCGGCGGGCGGATTCTTACGGGATGAAGGCAGAGGGAAAATCGTCAAAAAACGGACGGCCTCGATCAATTCCGCAAACATTTTTCACTCACGACTTTGACGATTCGCCACGCCGGCCTCGGCAAAAGTGCTGACTTCATTATAAATCCGGATTCCTGCCTCTAAAATACTCAAAGCCAATGCCGCGCCGCTTGCCTCGCCGAGCCGCATCGAAAGGTTCAAGATCGGCTCGACTTCAAGCATTTTGAGCAGAAGCCGGTGCCCGCGTTCTGCGGACTGGTGGGCAAAGAAAAGATAATCCAGGACGCGCGCGTTAAGACGCGAAGCAGCCAGCGCCGCGGCAGAAACAATCCAGCCGTCAATCACGGCGGGGATTTGAAAACGCGCCGCAGCTAAAACGGCCCCCGTCATTGCGGCAATCTCATAGCCTCCGACGCACTGCAAAACGCGCAAGGGATCCTTGAGAAATCCTTCGTGCAATTGAAGGGCGCGTTTGATCACTTCGATTTTATGCAGGAGGCCGGCCTCGTCCAAACCCGTGCCCCGGCCCGTCACGGACTCCGGATCTTGTTCGGTGAGGGCGGCAACCACAGCGCTTGCCGCGGTTGTATTTCCGATCCCCATTTCTCCCAGCGCTAAAATTTGCACGTCTTCCTCTTTGGCTTTCCGCACAACGTCCCAGCCTGCATTCAAAGCGCGGTCCAGCTCTTCCAGACTCATCGCCGGCTCGCGAGTCATATTCCGCGTGCCGCCGCGCGCCTTCGCGCTCAGGAGCCGCGGGTCAGCCTCGAAATCCGCGTCAACCCCCACGTCAAGAATACAGACTTCAGCCTGGATATAACGCGCAAGCGCATTGATGGTTGCGCCGCCGTTTAGAAAATTACGGACCATCGCCTTGGTCACTTCGCGGGGATAAAGGCTTACTCCCTCTTCACTCACGCCGTGGTCGGCCGCAAAAATCAGGATGCGTTTGCGTTCGATCTCCGGCCGCTCCTTCTTTTGAATGGCAACGAGCCTCTCGATAAAACTTTCCAGAAGCCCGAGACTGCCTTCAGGCCTTGTCTGCTCCTTGAGCCTCTGGCGCGCGATGAGCCTCCACCCCGGCTCCAAGGGCAAAATTTCTTTGACCTCACAAATCCAGTTCGGCAATTTCGATTCCTCCTCGAATGGAGATGGGAACACCTGCAACCACAAGGATCAGTTCCTCGCACAATCGTCCCGCCGCTTGATTGAAAGCCCCAAGGCGATCGGCAAAATTTCTATTCAATGGATGATCTCCGACGATCCCCCAGCCCACCTCATTGGTGACCATCAACAATGAAGTCTTTTCATGATTGTCTGTTATGACTTTCAAAAGGGATTGGATCTGATGATCGATTTGGCCCGGATCGCCGGATAATCGAAAAAGCAAATTATTGATCCAAAAGGTCAGGCAATCGATCACAATCACTGGAAATTCCTGCCGGGCTTGAGCCACGGCTTCCGCGAGATGAAGGGGCGCTTCAAGGGTAGCAAAATCGTTTCCCCGTTCTTTTTGATGACGCAAAATGCGGCCCTTCATTTCTTCGTCGCAGGGCTCGGCCGTTGCAATGAAACACTTGGGCTCATCCGGAAATAAAGAGCGGGCGCGGTCAAGCGCGTACCGGCTCTTTCCGCTCCGGATGCCTCCGGTAATAAGAATGCGCATTTTAAAAAAATGTCTCCTAAAATTCGAAACGCAAAACCTCAAACTCGAAACCAATCCTAATCACTCAAACGACTCGCTTAAGTCTTTGGGACTTTTTCGGATTTCGATATTCGGATTTCGGGCTTTGTGTTCAATATTCAATCCCGGGCTGGGCCTTGATGCCCCGCTGGTAAGGGTGTTTGATGCATTTCATTTCCGTGACAAGATCCGCGGCCTCGATAAGCTCCTGAGGCGCCCCCCCGCCCGTAAGGATCACGTGCTTGAAGGGCGGCTTTTTTTTTAATGCCTCAACCACTTCCGCAATTCCCAGGAAATTGTATTTGAGGACATAATTGATTTCATCGAAAATCACCAGCTGATGCCCTTGATCGTGCAGGATCTCTTTGCATTTTTCCCACGCCCGCCCGGCGGTCTTCACATCCTGCTCGAAATTTTTCGTGTCCCAGGTGAAGCCGTCCCCGATCGTAAAAACTTCAAACCGATCCCCGAAAGTTTTAGCGGCTTCGACCTCGCCCGTTTTCCACTTTCCCTTGATAAATTGGACCATCGCGACCCGGTATCCGCGGCCCAAGGCACGAAGCGCGGTTCCGAAAGCCGCCGTACTTTTGCCTTTGCCGTCGCCCGTATTAACGAGGATCAAGCCCTTCTTTTTGAACTCTTTAATGACTTGATGCGCGCGCGGCGCCTTATCAATCTGCTTCGGCATAATTTAAGGATTAGGTTATTTCGAAAACGCGCCTGAAATCAGCCTGCGCAGTGAAACAGCGATATCCCAGCGCCCGATCCACGCAAGCGCGGGAATGAGAAGCAGGCTGGAAGGAACGGCTTTCATAAAATGAAGCCCGGTGTATTTCATCGCGCCTTGGTAACACGCGGCAAGTCCGGCAAGGCTTAAAGGATAGTAACGCTCCTCGGCCGGGACGCAGCTGCCGAGCAGCCAAAAGCCAAAATTGCCGACAAGCTCGTAAATAAAAACTCCGAGCGCCGCATAAAAAAGGACGGAAAATATTGGGATCCCGGATTGTTTGCGCGTTCCGCGCACGAGAGACACAAAAATACCCAAGGCAAGTGCGGTAAACAAATAGATCAGCGCAGGCTTTGTAAACGCCAGTTTGATCAAAGTCAGGATCACGGGAAACCCGTAAGCGGCAAACCGCCTTTTAAAAAACAGGGCGCCTGCTAACGTCAGTGGAACGAGCGGCAAAAAAAAGTAATGCATTGTTCTCTCCTTTTCGTGATGAAAATTTCAGTCTGGACATTTGAACATTCAATATACTCGAATCTTGGCTCTTTAAAAACAAAAAATTAACCCGCGCCGGCATGTTTAAAGCTTCGCCTTTATTCCTACGAAAAAGCCTGCGTGCGGCATGTCAAAACCAACGGCTTCAAAATACTTGTCGTTGGTTGCATTTTCGATCCGGCTGTAGATCTGGACAAATTCGGTCAGGTCATAAAATAAGGCCAGGTCGAGCCGCATATATTCATCCAATTTTATATGCCTCGACCCGCCGCTCGAAAGCAAATCGTCACGCCGCCCAACCCAGACCCAATCTCCGGAAAAATGAAAACGCCGATAATCGTAGGTCAAACCGAACTTACCCTGATGCCGCGGCACTCTCGCCAGGCGCTTCTGCGTATCCCTGTCAATGGAATGAGTGTAAGTGTAATTTGTGTTGAACTGCAGATTTTTCCAAATTCTGATCCGGTGCTCGAGTTCGATTCCTTGGCTTCGGGCGCGCCCGATATTCGTAGCTCTAGTGAGATTTAAAATCAAATTTTTATTTCTATTATCAAAATACATGGCCGAAAAACTGCCTTTTTTATCCCAATAAAATTGCTCAAAGCCGCCGTCCCAATTCCAACTTGTCTCAGGCAGGAGGGTCGGTACTCCGAAATTAGGGAAGAAAAGCTGATTAAACGTAGGGGACCGGAAGCCCCGCCCAAAACTCCCCTTGAGCTTCGTCATGGTTTTTTCGATCCACAAGCCGCTCGAAAAAAGGGGCGACGCCTCAAGGCCGTAGAGTTCGTGATCGTCCAGCCTGATCCCGGCGACGAGAGTCCAAATTTTCCAAAGCGTCAGTTCATTTTGCGCAAACCATCCGTGATTGCGCGTCAATTGATCATATTTGCTGCTGCTCTTGCTCTCAACGCTTGAATGCTCAAATTCGTATCCTACAGTAAGCACGTCAAAATCCCGAATGTAAAAATCGGATTGGTATTCAAACGTATGCCGGTTGGAATTGATCTTAAAAAGGGCGCTCCGGTCAGCTCCAGGCGCCTGCCCCGGATCGCGGGGAGTCACGGTTAACCCAGCGTCATGAAAGAGCGAATATTGAACATACTGCTCCCACCAGTCAGTGGGGGATAAAGTGTAACGCGTATTTAAGACTTGCTGGTTCGCCCTGCTATTATCGTTTGGGTCAACGAAAAAAACGCCTCCGCTAATGCCCCGTTCAATGCCTACAATAGAATTGAAATGATGAAAGGCAACATCAAGATCTGAATTTTCCGTAACTTGTAGTTTCGCGTGACCGCGGGCGGTTGTGTTTTCATACCCATCGTTTTCGGAAAGCCCATCGGTGTCAAGCCGGCCGACAGCGCCGGAAAGTGATAATTTTTCCGTTGCTGCGGAAAAATTTCCTTCTTCATAAAAAGTCTCGTAAGTCCCGTACTGGAATTTTACGCCGCCATGAAGGCCCTTTTTCCGGTCCGCTTTGGTGATGATATGAATCATTCCGCCGACGGCATCGGCGCCGTAAAGAACGCTTTGCGTGCCCCGAATAATTTCAATCCGCTCGATATCCGCAGCGCTCATGTGCTGCAAAGCGGCCAGCGCCCGATTCGAATCATTGATCTGAACTCCGTCCAGCATCACGAGTGTAGATTCCTTATTCATTCCCCGCATAAGAACATTTGCTTCCCTCCCAAAAGTTCCAAGCTGAACCACTGTAACGCCGGGAACGCCGCGTAAAAGATCGAGAAGAAAAACCTTACCGCTTCTTTCGATTTCTTCCCGTGTAATGACCGTCACGGCGCGCGAGACTTTTTCAATGGGAACGGGACGGCGGTTGGCGGAGACTACCGTGGTCACAGGAGGCGCGGCCTTTGCCCTGGAATCGGGCGCCGCTTGATCTTCCCGATCAATGCTCGCAGCAAAAACGCTCGCAGCAAACGAATGGGTTAGAAAGAAAAAAAAGGAAACACTGAAGGCAGCGCAAAACAGACTTTTTTTTAGGAATTGCTCGTTCCCGGACATAAAAAAACCCCTTTCGTTGTCTCCGAGAAAAAGGACAAATGAAGGGGAAAGTGACGACACCCAGATTAGGCTCTCTTTGCTCGAAGAACAATCCAAAAGGCAGGTCTTCTGACTGGCAAGCGAACTTAATCCTACTCACGAACCTTCCCATTCCTCGCGGAACAGTGGTCTATTCGTTTTCGTTCTTGCCTACAGCGGCGGCACCGTGGAGCATCCGTCCCGCAAAATTCCGCGGCTTACGAATCTCTCTTCCCTAATTAAGCAGCGCACTTTTGAATGCGCACGCGCCTGATGGCGATTGAATTACGATTCTGTGAGAGATATTCCTCACAAATTCAAAGAACAGTTTAAAGTGGGAGGTATTATACAAACTGAACTTTCAAAGTAAAGCGGTTTTGTGTTGAAATTTTTGTCTTAAGAGGAAATCCCCAAAAAAATTCTTGGGGATCGGCAGGGGGGATTCATGAATCGTCCCTACTCCATTTTTTCCAAAAACCGAGACGAATTCAAAATCGACAGCCGGCCCGGTTTTTCAAGATGAGCGGAAACGATCGTCACCGAAGCCGGATCGATGCGGAATGAAAAAAAGAATTTAAAAGGCAGCTGGAGCGCTTCCAGAATCATGAGCCGGATCGCGCCGCCGTGAGAAACGATTGCGATCGTTTTCCCCGGATGTTTTCTCAGGCACTCTATAAAAAATGTTTTGACCCGCCGGCGAAAGGCGGCCCTGGACTCCCCTCCCGGAGGGGCCGGCCAGTTTTGTTTCCGGGTCCACGCTAAAAAAGCTTTGTCTTTCGAGCGGAGCAGTTCTTCAGCGCTCCTGCCTTCCCATTTTCCAAAATTCATTTCGCAGATCCGGCTGTCCAAATGCAGTTTCAATTTTCCTTGGGCAAGGATTTGCGCGGAATGAACCGCCCTTTTTAAAGAGGCGGCATAAAGGAAATCAACCTTGACCCTGCGAAACCCTTTCGCAAGCTCCCTAATCCTTTGAATGCCTGTTTGCGAAAGCTTCGTATCGGAATGCCCTTGATATTTTTTTTGTTCCGTCCACAAAGTGTGGCCGTGCCGGATTAAAATAAGCTGGGTCATAGAATTGAGGAAGGAACTAAAGCGTAAGCGTAACGGCCGTGCCGCGAAATTCGAGGGTCACGGTTTTGCGCTGGATCTCTTTGACCACAGTATCCTTATCCAGCCTCTCTCCCACGCCCAGGACCTGATTATTAATCAGGGCCAGCGGTTCTTTGTTTGAAGAATAAGTAATGCCCGTCAATTTGAATTGAGGCTTTTGAGCGGAAATAGGTTGGGAGCCGACCAGGGAAAGGCCGCCTCCCCAAACGGCTTTGGGAATCGTTTTCTTGGGAAATGCTTTCGGCAAAGGAGCGAAATAAACCCATCCTGCTGCGCAGGCGAGCGCTAAGCAAGCGAGCGCTAAGCAAGCGAGAGCGGCCAGAATAAACGAAACCTTGCGAAGCCGCTCTTTGTTCATCTCCGGCTTCGGAAGGCCCGGCATTTTTTTGCTTTTCGCGGTAACGGCGGCGAGCCCGGAAGGATCCGGAGCTTCTGATTTATAATCCGGCAAACGCCCGGCCCGTTCAAGCGCCTCTTGAATAAGGCTCATACCCGCACCCCTTCCAAATCCGCCTCGGCCATTTCCACAATCTCCGGCTGGATGATTTGGCGCCCTTGGCTGAACGCGGCCATCATCGCGCGGTCGGCAAGGACATTGATAATTCTAGGGATTCCCGAAGAAAGATGGTAAATCATATTCATAGCGGCTTCGGTGAAAAAATTGGCGTCCGCCCCGGCGACCTTTAAACGGTGCGTGATATAACTTGCAATTTCATCCTGCGAAAGCTCGGAAAGATGATAACGGATGGTGATCCTCTGCTTGAGCTGAACAAGATCCGGCCGGCCCAGGAGCTCTTTAAGCTCGGGCTGCCCCACCAGGATAATCTGCAAAAGTTTCTGGGTTGGAGTCTCCAGATTCGAAAGCAAACGGACCTGCTCCAGGGAGCGCGGGGTCATCAGCTGCGCCTCATCAATAATCACGATGGCATTGCGCCCTTTTTGAGATTCCTCAATGAGAAAGCGGTTCAGGGCGTCATAATAGTCTTTTCGATGCTTGCCCCGGGGCTCGATCCCGAAATCTTCAACAATTCCTCTCAGGAGTTCGAAATCGGAAAATCTCGGATTAAAGATCAGGGAACTGTGGACTTTTCCCTCAAACCTTTTAAGGAGTGTCCGGCAAAGCGTCGTCTTTCCTGCGCCGATCTCGCCGGTGACTTGGATGAAGCCGCGCCGGCTCTCGACGCCGTAAATCATCGCGGATAAAGCCTCCTGATGCTTGCGGCTGAAGTAGAGGAAACGCGGATCGGGAGTGACGTTGAAAGGAGATTCTTTTAAGCCGAAAAAAGATTCGTACATTTTTATAGGGAAAGGTTCTCGATCTCCGGCCTAAACTTCGTCCAAACTTCAAAAAAGCTGAAGAAAAATTTAAACGAGGGGTGAAAACTCAAAAATCTTTCCGTCTTTACGGCGGACCTCAAAGGTAAAGGGATGCCGCCTTTCGTGCGAGATCATTGCTTCTTTGCCGGTCATCAGATCCCTGGCCCTCATTTTGGAGCGGAGCTTCTGCATTCCGGGCAGGTGAACGCTTCCGCTTTTGTCTTCGTCTCCGTTATTGACCGCGATCAAATAAAAACGCTTCCCGCGCCTGAACAAAGCGGTCTTGATGTCGCGCGTGACCGAATGCGAATTCAGCGGAACTTTAAAATAGTTCAGGATCTCAAGGATTAATTCCCGCGTCGGCTCGAACCCGAGGTGGAGAATCCTGCCCTTGCCGATCTCCTTGATATAACCTACCGTCATCCTGCCGAAGGATCCGAAATCCGCAGTGATCTTTTTGCCGCGCACAGGATCGAAATTGTAAATCGAACTGATCAGCTCAATTTCCGGGCGCCCCGGAGCAAGCCGGATTTTGAATTTCTTCTTAAATTCAAAAAGGGCGCTTCCGGGATCTTCGAACCCGACCATGGAATACGGCTTGAAATTTTCATCCTTGCGCGGGTAATCCCGGAACGCAATCAGCGTCCCGCCTTCTTCGACAAAGCGCCGCAGGTTCTCCTGAGAAGAGGCCTCGAGCCACTGATTGCCTGAATAAAATAAAAATCGCTTGTTCGGAACGCCGAGCCTTGGATCGCAGAATTCGTAGTCGATATCGGAATCATAAAGCGCGGTGAGGATCGGGCTGTTGTGAGGCAGGGTGCGCGCGGCATATTGAAGAGGATTAAACGTCACTCCGACCTCGTTCATTTTCACAAGAGAAGGCGGGTGGATCCTGCTGAAAATCGCGACAAGCTCTTGAAACACTTCATAAAGTTCATTCCGTACTCTTCCCCACTCGTTAATCGGAGACATATACCAATTATCCCGGTTGACGAGCATATACCAATTCCAGCCCGCCGTGCCGCCCAGAAGCGCGCTCAGCGTAATCAGCCGGTAGTGATTGGGTGTCAGTATACCGGTTTCATAGTGGCGGGCGTGCCAGACGCCGGCGGCGAATTCTGCAATATAAGGGACCTTCGAAACAATCTTCAGGTAGCGAATTTTGTCGATAAACTTGCGGTGCTCGAATGAGTCTTCGGAAAATTCACTCGAAGGATAAAGGTCCACCCCGACCATATCGGAGGTTTCCTGCATCTGGACCCAGTCGTGGGCATAAAAGAACGGATACAGGTTGAGATAAATGGGAATATCGATTCCAAGCTTCCGGTAAGTCTCAACGCTCCAGGCCGCGTATTTGCGGGAATAAAAATATTTAAATTTGAAATAATCCAGATGCCGCTTGAGTTCCTTGTCGCCTTTGAGCGGCAGGCCCTGCTCCCCGGAAAGCATCGTCGCGATAAAAGGTCTAGCCTGCTCGAAGGAAGTATAAGAAGTCCCCCATCTTTCATTGAGCTCATTCAAATCGCCGGAATAAAGGGACCGGATATATTCCTGAAACATGCCCGGCTTTTGGTTTAATCCGTATTGATGCCCGAAGGTGTCCGGCCAGGGATCGATCTCGTTGTCGGCTTGAAGAAGAATAATATGCCCGCCCCGGCGCGTCGCCTGAAAAGGCCTCAAAATACCGGCGACCTGGGTGAGGTAATGAAGCGCGTACTTCTGGAACTGAGGATGAAGCCGGTGATAACGGTAAGCGTATTGCGGCGCTCCTTCATTAGGCCACTCACTGTAGATATAAGGCCCCGGGCGGATAATGAGCCAAAATTTCTGTCGGCGGGTAAGCTGCAGAAAGGCCTTGAGATTGCGCGTTTGATCCGTCTCCCCGGTAAAGTCAAACCGGCCTCTGGCATATTCGTGATAATCCCAGGGGATATAGGTCGAAACCGTCTTAAGCCCCATTTCCCGGACCCGCGCCAAAACTTGGCCCCAATAATTGGGGTTGAGCCGCCAGTAATGGACCTCCCCGGAAACCAGAGAGATCGGTTTTCGGTCCACCCAAACTTCATTGTTTTTAATCCGGACTTTAGGCATGTTTTTTAGAGCAACCAGAAACCAGAAAAAAATTTTGTGATCATTGCTGTGATTTTTTGATTTATTTTCCCATTTGAGTCCGGTGATTGGCAACTTCCGCCAAAATGCTTGGTGGACCCGCTGCGAATTGCTGCGGAGGTTTCGGATTTACTCCAAAACAATATTCACGATCCGCCCCGGAACCACAATCACCTGCCGGATTTGTTTTCCCTCAAGCCACGGCTTCACTCCCGGATCATTCAAGGCCTGCTCGCGCACCGCGCTTTCAGGCATATCCTTAGAAACGGTCATTTTACCTCGAACTTTACCGCCGATCAAAACCGCCATCTCAACTTGTTCTTCAATAAGATACTGAGGATCATACTCCGGCCACGGCTCGTAGGCCAGACTGCCGTCCGGTTTAAAACTCTCCCATCCGTTCGCAGGCGGCGACCAGCAGGGATTCTTGATCTGATACCACAATTGTTCAGCCAGATGAGGGGCAAAGGGGGCAAGCAACAAAATAAATGTTTTAAGAATATTAAGGCAATGGCTGCTTTGCTGCGATTCTTCGTTGACAAAAATCATAAGTGCAGAAATCGCCGTGTTTAATCTGATTCCTTCTATATCTTCAGTTGCCTTTTTGATGGTTTTGTGTAAGCGTTTTAATTCCTCTCGGGTCGGCTTTCGGTCTTCAATCTGATTATTTGCAGAAGCTTGGGAAGATCCTATTTGATTGATGAACAGCCGCCAGACGCGGCCGAGAAAACGGTAGATCCCTTCGACTCCTTGAGTCGACCAAGGTTTTGTCATTTCCAGCGGTCCCATAAACATTTCATACATTCGTACGCTGTCGGCCCCGTAGCGATCCACGATTTCATCTGGATTGACGACATTGCCGCGCGACTTTGACATTTTCTGATTGTCTTCGCCGAGGATCATTCCCTGATTGACCAATTTCTGGAAAGGTTCCGAAGTCGATACGACTCCGCAATCGTAGAGCGCTTTATGCCAGAATCGCGCGTAGAGAAGGTGCAGGACAGCGTGTTCCGCGCCTCCGACGTAGAGATCGACAGGCATCCAATACTTTTCTTTTTCTTGACCGGCCGGCGCTTTGTCGTTGGACGGATCAAGGTAACGCAAATAATACCAGCACGATCCGGCCCACTGCGGCATGGTATTGACCTCGCGCCGCGCAGGTTTTCCCGTCTTGGGATCCTTCGTGTTCACCCATTCCCGGATGCCTGCAAGCGGGCTTTCACCCGTTCCGGTCGGCTTGTAACTGGAAGTCTCGGGAAGAAGAAGCGGAAGATCATTTTCAGAAATAAGCTGTGTCTTTCCGTCCAGGTGAATCACGGGAATCGGTTCGCCCCAGTAGCGCTGGCGCGAAAAAAGCCAGTCGCGGAGTTTGTATTTGACGCATCTTTCACCGATTTTTTTTTGTTCCAGCCAAGCGGTAATTTTTCCCTTAGCTTCATCGCTTTTGATTCCATCCATCGAAAAAGATTTATCCGGTGTGGTGGAGTTAACGCAAATGCCGGCGCCGGTGAAGGCTTCCTTTTTTTTGCCGTCCCCGAATGACTTAATCGGGGATCCATTTTTCTGGATTACCGCTTTTCCGCCTAAGGACGGATCTGTCCGATTATTGGCCGGCGCGGGAATGACATCAAGAGATCGAATGACCTCCACAATGGGCAGATTGAATTTCTTCGCAAATTCCCAATCCCGTTCGTCGTGCGCGGGCACGGCCATAATCGCGCCGGTTCCGTAGCTCATCAGGACGTAATCCGCAATCCAGATCGGGATATTTTTCCGATTCACGGGATTCACCGCAAACGCTCCGGTAAAAACGCCCGTCTTTTCCTTGGCAAGATCCGTGCGTTCCAGATCGGATTTCCGTGCGGCGCGTTCCACGTATTCTTCGACGGATTTTTTTTGCTCCGGCGCGGTAATTTTTTTGACTAAAGGATGATCCGGGGCAAGGACCATATAAGTCGCGCCGAAGAGCGTGTCGGGGCGGGTTGTAAATACACGGATGACACCCTCACCCTTTCCCTGGAAGAGAGAGGACGGCTTTTCGGTGCCGGGTACGGCGAGACAAAAATCGACCTCCGCCCCTGTCGATTTGCCGATCCAGTTGCGCTGCATTTCCTTGATCGGTTCCGGCCAATCGAGACCTTCCAGATCATTGAGAAGCCGCTCGGCATAAGCCGTAATCTTAAGGACCCACTGGCGCATCGGCCGGCGGATCACGGGATACCCGCCGCGCTCGCTTTTGCCGTTGATCACTTCTTCATTCGCCAATACCGTTCCCAGTTCCGGACACCAGTTCACGGGCATTTCAGCTTCGTAGGCCAGCCCTTTCTCGTAAAGCTTCATAAAAATCCACTGCGTCCAGCGGTAGTAGTGCGGATCGGTGGTGTTGACTTCGCGCTGCCAATCGTAACTGAAGCCCAGGCGCTGGATCTGGCGTTTGAAATTTTGGATATTTCCTTCGGTGGTAATTTTCGGATGGGTTCCCGTTTCCAAGGCGTGCTGTTCGGCTGGAAGGCCGAAGGCGTCCCAGCCCATCGGATGAAGGACGTTGAATCCGCGCATTCTTTTGTAGCGCGCGAGAATGTCCGTGGCGGTGTAGCCCTCAAGATGGCCGACGTGAAGCCCGGAGCCCGAAGGATACGGAAACATATCGAGGATGTAATATTTGGGAATTGCGCGGCCTTTTTTTTTCTGCGGATGATGGCTTGGTTCGTCAGGATCCGGCGCGCGAAAAGTCTTGTGATCCTTCCAATAGGACTGCCACTTAGGCTCGATCTGATCAAAGGGATAAAGCTTAAAACCGCTTGCCATAGGGCCGGTATTCTAACACAAGCGAACTTCTTTAGGCAAAGCAGGCAAACCCAGGACCGGAAAGCAGCTTGAGTGAAGAATGAATCTGCAGGAGGAGGGAGTCGAACCCTCACAGTGTTTGAGCACCACCGGATTTTGAGTCCGGCGCGTCTGCCAGTTCCGCCACTCCTGCGGGTTGAATGCGGATTGCGGAATGGAAAATAGTTTATTTATTCCGCATTTAATCGGTGGACAGGAGGGGAGTTGGCGCCCTTCGTTCTCCGCCGCAAATCCTGGCGGATCACTTCGGGTCGGCCACCCGCCCGCTCAAACGTGACATCAAGTCACGTTTGAAACCACAGGCTCCCTTCAACTCCCCTCTCAATTCATAAATCGGTGGACAGGAGGGGAGTTGAACCCCTGACCTCTACAATGCCATCAGTGTGGTCAGTTTCAAATCCTCTTCTGCGATCCACATTCTATACTCTTCTATTTCAATCGAGTTACAACTTGTCGCAATTTCAATCGCTTTTTGCAAAACACTCTACAGCGACACTAGAGCGAAACTTGTTTCTATTTTGCCAACGTAATAACGCCCATTCTTATCCCCAACCAAAGGGCAAATAAACCCAACGAAACGCTAAGAAACGCATTAAGGCCAGCCAAAAGAAATTCATGTCTTTGGATCAAATAAAAGGTTTCCAAGCCAAAGGCTGAAAAGGTGGTAAAACCACCCAAGAAACCCGTAAAAAGAAAAAGTCGGGTCAAGGGACTAAAAAAATCGCGGCTTTCAATAAGGCCGGTCAGAAGGCCAGCAATGCAACAACCCAAAACATTGACCACAAGAGTGCTCACGGGAAATTTGTTCTCCACCGTGTGATGAAGAACAAAACCACCCAGCTTGTACCTTGCCACAGCGCCCATGAAGCCGCCTAATCCGACTATCAAGAATTGGCTCATAAAATATTTTTAAATTGGGGTTAATAATAAATCGGTGGACCGGAGGGGAGTTGGCGCCCTTCATTCGCTTCACTCATTACGGGTCGGCCACCCGCCCGCTCAAACGTGACGTTAAGTCACGTTTGAAACCGCACGCTCCCTTCAACTCCCCTCTCAATTCATAAATCGGTGGACCGGAGGGGAGTTGAACCCCTGACCTCTACAATGCCATTGTAGCGTTCTCCCAACTGAACTACCGGCCCACAAAACTTTGCGGATAAGAACTCATTTCATTCGAGGCCGCTGATTTCGCTGCCCACATCTCTTTGCCGAGCCGTTCCGTTTAACGGGACCGGCCCGCGAAGGATTGCAAATAAGAGGTGAGATTATAAAACGTTCGCTTTAAAAGGGGAATTGAAATTTCGTAGGCTTGATCAAACGCCGGGTTAAAAAACCGGCCTCTAGAATAAAGTTTCAGGCTGGACGGGAAGGGCCTTTTGCCGGCCCGGTAAAAGGACGGAAACAAAATCCCAAAGGCCGCTCTCAAACCGGTGAAGGGCACGGAACGCGCCTTCGAAAATTCCAGTTGTGTGGCGGACGAGCGGGTAGCCCGCTTTTTCATGATATTCTTGAAGGGTTATCGGGATCTCAAGGAGCGCGCCGGCCATCTTGATCCCGCCCCGCTGAAGGCTCCGTTTTGCCCTGATTTTGAAACTCTCGCCTTCCCCTGTCGCCGCATAAGCCGGAGCAAGGCCAAGAAATAAGCTGAGAAAAAACACAGGTAATCTTAAAGTTTTATTCGACGCGGCCGATTTTTTCATAAGTACGCTGTTGGATTCATTCTTAAGAAAAGAGGAAAATTGAAACCGCTTTACACCTGTTCAAGCTGCCACTGGTCCGGAGATGAAAATCATTTCATCACCAAAATCCTTTCGATCATGTACCGCCCCAAGCACGACAACATCCAGGCCTTCAAGCAAATCAAATGCCCTCAGTGCCACAATCTGGTCACGATTATCTTCGAAACGCTGGACGGCACTTTCAAAAAGTAATCCGAGAATCCAGAAACAAGAAGCGCGTAAAATTCCTATTGTGATTTTTTATCCTGCTTCTCATGCCTTGTGACTCGCTTCCGGTTTCTTAAGCATTCTTCCAGTATTTCCATCGCGACGTCCACATTTTGTTTCGTCACCCCCAACGGCGGGCAAAATCTTATCCCCGATTCCCCGCAGCCCAGGAGCAGAAGCCCTTTTTCAAAAGCCCGCTGAATAATCTGATCCCGCTCGTGCGGCGCGGGTTCTTGGGTCTCGCGATTCCTTACCAGCTCGATTCCGATCATCAGACCGATCCCGCGGACGTCTCCGATCAAAAGGAATTTCCGGGAGAGTTCGTTTAATTTCGACTTTAAATAATCCCCCGTTTCGGAGGCGTTTTTGAGAAGCCTTTTCTCCAACAGATCAATCGTCTGAAGCGCGGCCGCGCAGGCTACCGGATTTCCGCCGAACGTATTGGCGTGGGAGCCCGGCTCCCAGTCCATTAAATCCGCGCGCGTGATCATCGCTCCTAAAGGAAGGCCCGAGGCGATTCCCTTGGCCGCCACAATAATGTCGGGCTCCACTCCCCAATGCTCGATCGCAAACATTTTTCCGGTCCTTCCCATTCCCGATTGGACTTCATCGGCAATCAGTAAGATACCGTACTTTTGAGTAAGCGCCCGCAATTTCTGGTGATATCCGGGAGGCGGGACGACATATCCGCCTTCGCCCTGGATCGGTTCGACAATAAGGGCCGCCACTTCTTCGGGAGGCACGGTCTTTTTAAATAACGTGTGCTCGATATAAGCCACGCAGTCAATCCCGCAGTCGGGATAAACCAAATGGTACGGGCAGCGGTAACAATATCCGTATCCGACGTGAGTGACTCCGGGAACCAAAGGGCCGAAATTTTCTTTCTGCCTGACCTTGCTGCCGGTGAGCGAAAGCGCTCCAAACGTGCGCCCGTGAAAGGCCCCGAAAAAAGAAATCATTTTCTCACGCTTTGTTTTATACCTTGCCAATTTGAAGGCGGCCTCGACCGCTTCCGCGCCGGAATTCGTAAAAAAGACGCGTTTCTTGAATTTCCCCGGAGCGAGCGCCGCCAGTTTTTCGGCGAGCCGGACCTGCGCTTCATAATAAAAATCCGTGCCCGACATATGCAGAAGCATCCCGGCTTGTTTCCGAATCGCGCGCACCACGTCAGGATGGCAGTGTCCGGTCGCCGTGACCGCAATCCCTGCCGTAAAATCCAGGAACACATTTCCGTCCGGATCCTCGATCCACATCCCTTTTCCGCGATGAGCGACTAAAGGATACGAGCGCGTAAAGGAAGGCGAGAGAAGTTCGCGGTCACGCTGGATAATTTTTTTGGCTCTTGGACCAGGCAAAGGAACTCTGATTAAAGGCCGTTTCATCAAAGGCAGCTCGCGCGGTTCAAACGGTTGAAGTCGTTGGCCAGTTTTTTTCCGGAAAGACTTTCGAACTCTGAGAGCCATTTCTTGAGATAACGAAGATGGATCTTGTTTTTGCGCTTCAATAGAGTATTTTTTGCGTCCTCGAAATCGACCGGCCGCCCGGCAAACATTTTATGGATAATGACATCCTCCGGGGATGCGAATTTGACGGCGCAGCCTGCCCTCTGAACTTTCCGCGCCCCGCTCATAGCCGGTCTTTCATAAGGCGTGAAAGAGAAGATGAAGTCCACCCGAATCTCGTTTTAACATCCTCGGCCGGCAGCGCTTTGGTTTGCCTTACAAAGTGTTGAGGGCGCGGAGGGAGGGCCTTCAGTTTAAGCCGCTTACAAATTACGGCCAGAGAGTCGAATTGATCTGTATCCACCCCGAGGGTGATGTCAATATTGCGAGTCAACCGCGGCGTTCCATAAAGCAGAACAGCCTGCCCCCCGATCACCCTATAGGGAATCTCGGCTTTATCTAAGCGCTTGGCAATTCTGCTAAGCAGTTTTTCAATCATTTTTTTGATTGTGGATCATTCGAGCCATTTGGATATCCGTCTCTATTCCTCCAACATATTCTTCAAATGGATAACATCCAAGAAAACCGCCTCGCGATGGAGATTTTCATAAATCGCTAAAGCCTGCCGGTAGGAAAATTTCTCTTTTTTTATCAATTGTTTATAAAATCGGCCCAGCTTTCGTTTATGCCGGATCATTTCATTCCATCCACATCAATCTGCGCTTTCTGAAGCTTGCCGCTGTAATCGATAAACACGCTTTTCCATTCGCTGAAAATATCCAGCGCCGTCTCGCCGGCCTCGCGGTGTCCGTTTCCCGTATTCTTGACTCCGCCGAAAGGCAGATGAACTTCCGCGCCGATCGTGGGCCCGTTAATATAAGTGATCCCCGCCTCAATATCGCGGATCGCCCTCATCGCGCGGTTGACGTCTCTGGAATAAATGGAAGACGAAAGCCCGTAGGCGGACCGGTTGACTTCCCTGATCGCTTCTTCAAGGCTCTTCACAGGGATCAGGCAGGTCACAGGCCCGAAAATTTCTTCGCGGATGATTTTCATTTTTGGGCTGACGCGCGTGAAGACGGTCGGCGCGTAAAAAAATCCATTCTTGAAAGCTGCGCCTTTTAAGATCCGGCCGCCGCACTCCAGCCGGGCGCCTTCTTCGATCCCGCTCCGGACGTAAGAATCAACGCGCTTCAGCTGCGTTTCATTGATCACCGGCCCCATTTCAATTCCGGATTTGAATCCGTTTCCTACTTTAATCTTCCGGGCCCGCTCGACGACGGCGCGGCGAAACGTCTCAAAAATTTTTCTCTCAATATAAATCCGACTCGCCGCGGTGCAGCGTTGTCCCGTGGTCCCAAACGCTCCCCACACCGCGCCTTCAATCGCAAGATCCAAATCCGCATCTGCCATTACGATTTGCGCGTTCTTTCCGCCCATTTCAAGCGAGCACCGCTTAAGAGCGCGGCCGGTCTGCGCGGCGATCATTCTCCCGGCTTCGCAGGAGCCGGTAAAAGAAATGAGGCGTATCCTCGGATGATTCACAAGCGCCTGGCCTGCGTCAGCCCCCCCGTGGATCAAATTCAAAACGCCGGCAGGAAGACCGGCCTCTTGCAGAATCTCGACAAATTTCGCGCCGCAGGCCGGAGTGTCCTCCGCGGGCTTAAAAATTAATGTGTTCCCGCAAATCAAAGCCGGAAAAATTTTCCAGGATGGAATGGCGACGGGAAAATTCCAGGGCGTGATCAAGCCGCACACGCCCACCGGCATCCGGACGGACATTGCAAATTTATTTTTAAGTTCGCTGGTCGTGGTCTTTCCAAAAAGCCGCCGCCCTTCGCCGGCCGTATAAAAGGCCATATCAATTGCCTCTTGGACGTCCCCGCGCGCTTCTTTAAGCACCTTTCCCATTTCGCGCGTCATGAGGCGGGCGAGTTCCTCTTTTTGATCCTGCAGGAGAAGCCCTGCTTTTAAAATGATCTCGCCCCGCTTCGGAGGAGGCAGAAGACGCCACGATTCGTAAGCCTTCTCCGCGGCCGAAACGGCTTTTTCCACGTCTTCCGGCCCTGATTCCGGAAAAGAACCCAGCAGCTCTTTCCAATAAGCGGGATTTCGATCCTCAAAATATTTCTTCCCTGCCGGCCCAACCCACTTGCCTTCAATAAAATTGAGACGGACTTTAGCCACGTCAGCCTCCCGTCCGGATTGAATTCATACGCCCAAATTTTCCCGGGACGGTTTCGGATAATTGCACAGTCCAATCCACTCTTTAAAAAGAGGAATGGCCTCGTGCGCTGTAAGGTCCAGCTTTAAAGGAGTCACGGAAATAAATCCTTCTTGAATGGCTTCCTCATCGCTCGTCCCGTCGGCATCGTAAATCTGAATGGTGCCGGCAAGCGTGAAAACTCTTTTGCCGTCGTGGTCCTTCTCGGGCACAAATTCCTCGATAAAACGCGAGTTGGCTTGTTTGGTAATCTTGACGCCCTTTATATTTTCGGAAACAAGCGCAGGGATATTGACATTGAGCATCACATCGCAGGGAAAACGGCAGGCTTGATACCTTTCGACCATACACCGGACCACCTCCAGGCTGGCCCGGAAATCGGGAAAAGTCCGGCTATACCCAACGAGATCAGGATTGCGAACTTTTCGCGGCGATTCCTTCTCTAAAGAGGCGCCTCCAACTTTCGCAGGCTCAAGTTCGTTGGGTATAGCCAGCGAGACTGCGATCGCCGGCACTCCGTTGATAAAGCCTTCCCGTGCCGCGGAAATGGTCCCGGAATAATAAACGCTCACTCCGGTATTGGCGCCCTGATTGATCCCCGAAATGATCAAATCCGGAGTAAACCCGCGGATTCCGGAAAGGGCATACTTCACACAATCTGCGGGAGTCCCGTGAACCGCAAAAAGGCGCGCGCCGCGTTCGTGCAATTCCTCGACCCTCAATTTTTGCCCCAGCGAGATCGAATGGCTGGCGGCTGATCTTTCATTGGCCGGCGCCGCCACGACGACGCGCATTTCCTCCGGCATATTTTCCAGGAGGGCTTGAAGGCCGGGCGCGCGGATTCCATCATCATTGGTCAGCAGAATATTCATTGCGTTTCAAGTATAACATAATCCGAAGTGGCTGAGCCGGATGGAAAAACGTTCAAGGCGGGATTTCATTTCCGCGGAATGAAAAAGGCGGTATTCTTCTTCCCTGCCGGCGGTGAACGAACTGATCCGCGCAAGATCCGGATCATTCCTGCCCGGATGGCACATGATCTCGCTCACGCCTTCGGGAAGATTTGAAAGGACCGCCTGCAGCGCGGGTTCTTTCCAGCAGCCTTGAGGACTTAAATTTCCGAAAAAGAAATCCGTCGTTCGAACTCGTAAACGCGCGGGGGTAAATGCCTCCTGCAGCATCAAACCGGAACGTCGCACCGCAAGCCGGTTCCGCCTCGCGACTTTTATCAGGACTCGCAAAAAAAACGGGTGGTTGTGCACCTGGTGGTGAGTATCAAGATGAGTCGGGGCTCTGGCGAAGTGGCGCTTGAAAAGGTCAATTTGATTTTGATATTCCCCGGCAAGTTCATCGGGGGCCGGCGGCCGCGCGAGTTGATCGTGAACGTTACGAAAATACCCTTTCTTTCCCGCCAGCGATTTGACGTTTCTGAATTTGGAGACGGGCCGACCCAGGGTCACGTTTAAATGAAGGCCGAGGCCGAGCGTTTTGCGCTTTTGAAGCTGCCGCAGGGTCCAGCCCTCCACGGGAAGATTGATCAGAAATGTCGCGCTGCTCAGAAGGCCTTGATCGTGGCAATCCAGGATGGCTTCCGTGACCCCGCGCGTGAGGTTGCAGTCGTCGGCATTCACGATGAGGATTTTTTTCATACTACTGATCTTTAGTTTTGAATTTATTTCGCTTCAAGGCAGGACCAGCAAAACGGTTGCGATCGCATATTCCCGCTCATGCGTCATCGAGAGCTCAATCCGGCAATTGCCGGGAATCTGGAAACGTTTCCGCACTTTTTGCGCAAGGTAAATGAAAGGCCGGCCGGTGGGCTTGCGGCGGATTTCAATGTCCCGCATGGCGAGCCCAGCGAGCCCAGCGAGCCCAGCGAACCCCGCGAGCCCGACGCATTTTTTTATCTTAAAGGCTTTAATCGCGGCCTCTTTGGCTGCAAACCGGGCCGCATAATGCTCGTATTTCATACGCTTGGATCCGCAATAAGCCTGTTCGGAAAGTGTAAAAACCCGATTCAAAAAAAACCGGCCGCGGCGCTGGATCGCTTTTTGAATCCGCCGCACGCTTGTCATGTCGATCCCCTGGCGGATTTCCATTCGAGAAAGACCGCTAATTCCTCATGGTGAGGGCTACGATGGCAATAAGGATGAGGAGGGAAACAATATAAAAATTGTTAAACCGCCAGAAGTCGCCCACGCGGGCAAGAAAGGGTTTGCCTTTCGGCTTGGGAAGGAGTTCTGAGTGGAGGGTGAGTATCTCTTCTTTACGGAAACGGATATAGGTGCCGCCTATTTTGTAGGCGTGCAGTTTTCCCTGTTCTAAAAATTTTTCAACGCGCTCTTGGTCAACGGCGAGAAAATTTTTTACCTCTTCAAGAGTCAACAGATTATTCATAAAAGTCCAAAGATCAAATCACAAAAATCAAAATGCGTGCAAAGTATGCTGAATGAATATTCCCGTTCCGCGCCCGGGGGCAGGCCGAGCCGTTTGATTTTTGATTGATGTCTGTCAGGCTCGCGCGTTTTCTTCCTGGATCCAGCGGTCGATCGCAGCCCGGGAAAAAATCCAATCGCCGTTTTCGGACCGTGACGGGATTTTTTTCTGGTGGGCCCACTCTTCCACAACTTTGGCTTCCACCTCAAGGTACTGAGCCACATCTTTCAGGGTCATTTCAACGTCCAGGCCTTCCCCGCTCTGGCGGCCGCCGAACATTGTAATTTGCCCTTCGATGACGGCGCCTTCACCGACGACCAAGCGCGGTGTGGTGATATTACCCCGCACAACAGCCGGAGCAACGATGGAAAGGGACAGGACGGCCTGGACATCTCCCGTAACCTTTCCGGCAATCACAATCCGGTCGCCGTGAATGCCGGCCTTTACCTTCGCATTTTCCCCGATGGTCAGATTCCCGCGGGTATCCAGTTTCCCTTCAAAGCTTCCATTGATTCTGAGATTCACGGGGTCCTTGAAAGCAATGGTTCCCTGCATACTCGCGTCGACGTCGAGTATTTTTTCTTCCGTCTCTTCCCTTTTCTTAACCATGGAGCCTCCTTTGGGTTGTGGATAGCGGTGGATTATCCCATAATCCCCTGAAAACTGTAAAGCCAAAAAACGGAATCCGCAAAGGCATTGCGGAGAGGCCGTGAGCGGATTTCACAGCCCGTGAGCGCCCGCCTCAGCTTAAAGCGGTAAGCATGATTCCTGCCGCAATCAGCAAAGTCCCCCAAAGCCGCATCCTGTCAATTTGTTCCGACAAAAAAATCCTGGAGGCCAAAAGGACTAAAATATATTGCAGGCTGCCGAGCGGGAACACCAGGCTCAATGGGGCGTTACTCAGAGCCGCCAGCCAGACCACAAGGCCCATGGCCATGCAGGCCAATCCCAAACCTATTTTAGGCTGCCGGAGGATGCTGACCCAAAAATCGTGGAAGGCGCCTGTGGTCGCAATGCAGGCCGTATCATGGGTTGCTTTCTTGAAAAAAATTTGACCAGCCGTGTTCCATATTTCCGCAACCAGCACAAAGATCAAGGTCTGAATCATAAAGCGGAAAGAGGCGCCGGAGAAGGTTTGCTTTGGGATAATAAATAAATGCCGGCCATGATGAGAAAAATCCCCGCCCACCGCAGGGGCGGCATGTTTTCATGCAAAAAAAACATGGCAAGCAGCGGGATCACAAGGTAGGTCGCGCTTCCCAAGGGAACGGCCAGGCTCAAGTCAATGCGGGAAAGAATGGCGATCCAAATGAAAAAGTTGAGGGCGTAAAGGCAAATCCCGGCCCAGACCAGCGGAGAAGCGGCGTTTTGGAGGATAAAAATGAGGGTATCGTGAATCGAAAATGAAAAAACGGCCGGCTGGACCAGCCCCATTTTCATCATCATCTGCGCCAGGCCGTCAATGAGATCATTCACAATCACGGCCAGGAAAACTTTAAGCGTCAGCGCGGGCCGGTTCATTTTTCCTCACCGTTTTGAAAATCCCTTCGAAATTTTCCGGCCTCAGCAGCCTCCAAAGAAGATGAAAAAAAGGATTCGCGAATTTATTCCGGTGTTTGGCATAAATAAAAAGCCGGACAAATCCGAAGCCCAGCCGCCGTTTCGGTTCATAACTTGTCGGTCCCATTTCATATTTTTGGATTTTATTTTGAATGCACCAATTCATCAAGTCACGGAACCGGACAAAGTAAAGGTGGTAGTCATAAGCGATGGAATAATCAAAACCCAGATAATAATCGATCATGCGCTGCTTTGAGACAAGGCATAATGCGAAGGCGGCCAGGCGTCCGTCTTTGCGCCAGAGAAAATAGCGCGTTTCCCCGGGCATATTTTCCGAAATGCGCCCGAAGAAATCCCTGGATAAAATCTCAAAGGAAAGCTCCGTATTTTTTCGGGCCGTCTGGAGATAAAGAGAGTAGACGAGGTCCATTTCATCGGGCTCCAGCCTGTTTTTGATTTCCATTTCCAGGCAGCCTTCCCTGTCCGCCTTTCTGAGCTTGCGCTTGAAGCCCTCGCGTGAAACCTTGCTGAGCGATTTCAAATATTCTTCCAAGGATTGAAAAGGAATATCCATTTCGGTCGAGGGGAAGTTTTCAAATTGATAGTATCCCTGAGCCTGCAGCCCCTCCAGAAAACGGCAGTCTTCCTGATCGAAATCCTTGAATCCAATGACCGAAATCTGTTTTTCCTCGGCGAAAGATTCAAGGCCGCTGCGAATGGCGTCCATCATTTTCCCGGAGTCCTCGTTCCTGCCGATTCTCCCTTGCCCCATCGGCAAGCCGCAAACCACAGCCTTCAATTCCAAAAAGCGCGGGAATATTTTTTTTATTTTTAGCAGGAAGGCTTTAAGGAGGCCTTGCACCGTCGTGTCCAGAAGATAACGCATGAGAAAAAAAGGCGCCAGGGCAACTTTTTCTTCCCCTGCGTAGACGGCCAGATAATAAAACTCAAACTGACTTAGGCCGGATTCATCCAGGGTTTTGAAAAAGGAGCGGCTTTCCAGAATATCAGGATAAATGCGCCTCCATTCTTCAACCGGAATATCCGAGGCCCTGCTGAAAATTTTTGTGGTGAAGGAAATATCCCGCGGGAGATCAAGCAATCCGGCAGAATTCATTCTAAGCCGGATGGCATGCCATTTTTTCTGCGATAGAATTTTTCTTTAAGGATTTGAAAAATGGCCCGGTCTCGTCCAAACTCTGAAATAAACGGCAGGACATCCCCATCTCCTGAAGGTGTTTCCTCAAGCCGGCCTTGGCAAAAACAAGATCGGCTTCCAAGGAAGGGCAGACATCCGATAAACCGTCGCCTACATAAATCCGGTATTTTTCCGGATCGGCAAGGAGGTGGGGCTTTTTACAATGGGCGCAGCGTTTGCACTCGCTCGACGAGTAAGGGAAAAGGGGGACGAGCCGGTCCTCTTGAAATCTCAATTCATTGGCGTAAACGGGGATGCCGGAAATGCTGTGACGCTCGAGAATCGTATGGATCATAAAAGAAAAGCTGTCGCTTAGAATCAGGCAGGGAATTTTTCGGACGCGCAGGATTTCCAGCAGCTCCGGAAAAAAAGGATCGATCGGAATGTGACGCACATAATCGGCCAGATCGTCTTTGCGGACGCGGATCAGACTGAGCTGGGCTTCGAGGCATTCCTTTGAGCCGATCCTTCCCGCCTTCCAATCTTCCTCAAAGGCCTGCCACTGGCGGCTAATGGAAAACCGCTCGATCACCGCATCCAAGACATCGCCGCAGGTAATCGTATTGTCAAAATCCATGAAGACAACGGAGTTTTTTTCGGGATTCAAATCTGACACAGGGTTTCCTTCCGGATTTCAACCGGATTTTTTGACAAGGCCCGGGCGCATATTCCATCGAAAAACGCGCCCATTTTTTTCGCGACGTTTCCCCTTTCCTGGTCCGCCGTAATCACGTGATAGGAATCATATAAAAGAATCAATTCTTTTTCCTGGGAAGGGATCCGGTCATAAATGAACTGGGAATTTTTAATGCTGGTCATATCATCTTCATAAGCCTGAATCATCTGCACCGGCTGGCGGATAAGCGGCAGTTTCCCTTTGAGATGTTGGATCATGAGCCGGAGCTCGCAGAAAAGGGTCACGGGAAAATAAGGATAACCGTATTTGGCCACGCCCGAATCATCCAGAAGCGAGGCCTGTTTGTAGTAGTCATGGACCCTCCGCCGGATGGCTTCATTTTTTATCCCGTAAGGCGGCTCCTCTTTATAATAGGCAAAATAGCGGATCGGCGTGTAGTAAGCAAGCGGCAGCAGCCGTTGAGTCCAAGGGACATTCCAGCCGTCATAAAATAGGGTCGGAGACAAACAGCTCACTCCGGCGACCCTTTGCGGAAATTCCTCGGCCAAAAGCAGCGCGAGTAATGCGCCCATCGAAAGCCCGGCTACAAAGATTTTCTGTCCGGACGGAATCTCCCGCAGGGTCTTACGGACGGACTGATAGAACTCCTGCCATTTGGCGCCTTGGAGCACATGCAGGGGTTCGCCGTGCCGGGCAAGGCGCGGGCAGACCACCGAATATCCCCTGCGGTGGAGATAGCCGGCAAGGTACTTCATTTCATTCGGCGTTCCGGTCAGGCCGTGGATCAAAATCACAGTCGCCTGTGACGATTCGATCTTAAAATCAAGACCGTTGGGCAACGCGGCCGGGCTTGGCTTCTTAGGCAAATAAAAACAAAATTGAACTCCCATAATTCCTTCGCTTATTTGTGTTTCGCCTGCGCGATCACTTGATCCAGAAGCTCGCAGGCAAGATCCATTTCTTCGCGGCTGATTTCCAGGGAAGGCGCAAGGGTCACCACATTTTTGTAGTAGCCGCCGATATCCAGAATCAAACCCACGCTCGATGCCTCGTTCTGAAGCTTCCCCTCAAGCCCCAGCTGGAACATGCGGTCTGCAAGCGCACGGGCCGGCGTTTTGCCGTCTGCCTCGCACATCTCCATTCTCAAGGCCAGCCCGAGGCCGTCCACATCTCCAATTTCCGGGTGCTTTTTTTGAAGCCGCCGGAGATGATCAAGAAAATAGGCGCCCTTTTCCGGAACGGACCTCTCGTAATCTTTTTTCTCAAGAAGCTTCATGACTTCAAGCCCCGCCGCCGTCCCGAGGGGATTGGAGGAAAAAGTGGAATGCGTGGAACCGGGGCCGAATTTCTCGGGCGAAATCAATTCCTCGCGGGCCCAAATGCCGGACAAAGGATTCATCCCGTTGGTCAGGGCCTTGCCGAAAACCAGAATGTCGGGCTGCACGTCGAAATGTTCGAGGGCCCACATTTTCCCTGTCCGGTAAAATCCCATTTGAATTTCGTCGTCCACGAAAAGGATCCCGTGTTCCCGGCAGATTTTTGCTAAGCGCTTGAAATAATTTTTCGGCGGGATAATGTAACCGCCTGTCCCCTGCACGGCCTCCGCAAAAATCGCACCAAACTCCGCGCGGCCGGTCTTGGGATTCCAGGTTCCCGTATATTCATGCTGGAATTTGCGCTCAAATTCCCGGATGTAATGATCTTCGACTTGAGCAGGATCGAGGAAAGGGGAGCGGAAAATATAAGGAAAGGGGATGAATTCGGCGCGGTCGGAAAATTCTCCGTAGGCTTCGCGATACCGGTAGGATGAAGTAATCGCGGAAGCCGCGAGGGTGCGTCCATGATAGCCGCCCTCAAACGCCAGCATCCGCGAACGGCCCGTATTTTTCCGGACAAGTTTCAAGGCGTCCTCGACGGCCTGGGAGCCTCCCACATTGAAATGGACGCGGCCTTTCAAGCCGAAACTCTTTTTCATGCTGTCGACAATCCGCTCGGCCAGCTCTATTTTTTCCCGGTGCAAGTATTGGCAAGCCAGCTGCGGCAATTGATCGATCTGGCGCTTCAGGGCTTCATTGACTTGAGGATTCGCATAACCCAGATTGACGGCCGAATACCACATCTGCAGATCCAGATAAGGCCTTCCCTCCGCGTCGTAAAGAAAGCTGCCTTCGCAGCGTTCGAAAATCTTGGGGCGCTGCGCGTAATGAACCGTGTCCCCGTAAGAACAGACTTCCTTTTCACGGGCCAAAAGATTTTCTTCCTGGGATTTAATATCCGCATGGAGGGGTTCTGAAATAAAAGGGGTTGATGTTTTCACAGGCCTTTTCTTTCTCTCACAAAATTTCCATCCGTTGATTTTCGCAGAGAGGTTAGGTGATAAGAAAATTGGAGATCAATGATTGCCGGGGTTCTGAAAGCGATCTTATGCCAGGCGCCGAACATAAGGAGGCATTATAGAATCCAACAATTAAAGATGCAAGATCAAAACAGATCAAAACAAGATATTAAAATGAGCCCTTCGGGCGGGTGCCAGCCCATTCCTTTCAAGGTTTAGGGGCCATTTTTTTCCGCTTCTTTTCCGAGATTCTGAATTCCAGCGCGCGGCCGGCCATCAGGCAGGTTTGGGCGTCCAGCGCGGGCAGACAACTCAAGAAAGTAAAAACCAGCGGGACCAGCAGCCATTCCAGGGCCAGCAGGATCCTTTTGGAAAAAGGATAATGGGTCTTTCGCTTGGGTAAAAGAAGGTGGGAAAGGATAATGGTAATCACCAGGGCCGTTGAAGCAAGATTAAAAATCAGGCCCGTGATCCGCGAAGAATTGTAATACACCACAGAGTTGGAAAATTCCTGGCCGGCGAAAATGGCCGGCAGCCAGCCGATCAGGGTCATCAGGAACCCCAGCGTGGCCCACGAAATGTGCATCTCCAAAAGCTTGATGACGTAGCGCAATTTACTCGCAAACGAGATCCGTTTCTCCTGGATAAAAGCGCGCATCACGATAGGAAAATTTTCAACTCCCCACGCCCATCTTTTTTTCTGCCTGTAAACGCTCACCAGCGTCTTCGCGACCGAATCCGCCGTCACGACATCCATCGAAAGCGTGACATACATCGGAACGACGCGGTAATCCCCGCCGTAATGAATCAGCGCCTTCCAGAAAATGGCGGAATCGTCCGAGATCATATCCACGGGCCAGTAACCGATCTCCACCAAGGCCTTGAAACTCATGCTGTGGCTTGAAAACGTGACCAGCTTCTCGGGATTCGTGGCCTCGACCAATTGAAAAAATGAAGAGCCGGTTTCAAGGACACGGACAAAGGCGGGCGCCTCCAGAATATTGTTGTGATAAACCGGGATCGGCTGGAAGCTCGAACGCGTCCTGTTGGGGTGGCGCATAAAATGGTACGTCAAAGCCGCAAAGTAATTCGCGCTCGGAATGGTGTCCGCATCAAAACAAGACAAGACCACGTGTTCAAAGGGTATCTTTTTTTCTTCCAGAAACCGGGCCGTCTGCTTTGCCGCGCAGGTCGCATTCGCCCCCTTGACGCGCGCCTCTCCCGGAATGCCGTCGGGATGGACCGCGACAAGGAAGTCGAAGAAATGACGGCGGTATTTCCTGCAAAGCCCCTCGGCCATTTCGAGCTGCTGGGCTCCGGCCCTTTCTTCAATCGCCAGCACCGGCAGGATCCTTTGCGCAGGAAACCGGCTGCAGCTCAAGGCCTCCAGGCCGGGCTCAATAACCTCAGCCCCTTCCCGGGCCGCGGCAATGAGAACCACATGATAAATCGAATCAAAGGAAGGGACACGGATCTTGCGGCGAAGGGCTTCTCTTAATTCCCTTTCTTGATTCTTAAAATCAAACCACCGCTTGATCTTTCCCCGCTTGCCGACAAGCCATCTTTTTTTCCGCAGAATCGAAAGCGCCCTTTGGCCTTTTTCAAGCAGGCGGCAGCGCTCAATCCAATCCGTCTCCTTCTCGATTGCCAGCACGGCGTAGGCCAGCACAAGAAAAAGGGTCATATAAAAAATCCGAAAGAGCCAGAAGATATCAATCGCGATAATGACCACGGCGGCATAAAGAGGCCGGGTGAATGAAAACAAGGTGATCCCTATCAGGATGGCCCAGCTCAGAAAACCGGGCAGGATTCCGAAGAACCGCTCCCAAAAATAGTCCTGGGGAGTCCTGACCGCGTGGGAAAAGACAAAGGGTCGATTCATGAATCCGCAAGCCTCCGGCGGATCAAATGCCGATGGACGGCATCAAGATAGTAGAAAGTATGACTTCCTTCATTATAAATAATCCCGCTCGAAGGAGCGATCCGGACCACCTCGCGCGCCAGATAAGGCGCCGTTTGAGTCTCAAGCAGGAAAACCTTGTCTTCATCCACAAAAAGAATGTGAGAATCTTCGCAAGCCCAAAACGCCTGGCGGATATCCCTGCCGTTTTCATAAAAGGTATGCTGCTCCGGGCCTTTTTCAAAAAAATTTTCCGTTGCTTCTTTCGTAAAATCAACCGCGCCGATTTGCCGCCCGGTCCAGAAAAGCATCTTCTCTTCCCCGGAACGGGCGGCGTGCTGGAAATTCCGGACCCCGGCGGCGGCAATGTAATACGGAAGACGGCTGCTCACGAGCGCGCCCCTGTCGCTCAGGAAAAGCAGGAGATCCTTCTGAAAAAACTCGCCCTTCAGGCGCTCGATCCGGTAAAAAGCGGCGGGGGTCCGGCCGAAAATTTTCCGCGTGACGGTCGTGTCCCCAAAAAGCGGCTTGGGATTTTGACCACGTTTGTTGGTTTGAATCAGCGTCGCGTCTTCCCTGAGGATATAAAGCCGGCTGTGCTTCACGCCGAAGCCTTTGACTCCTTGGGCGATTTCAACCGGAGGATTCCGGCGGCGCAGGTCGAAAGCCGTCAGGACTCCTTTTTTCAAGGCGTAGGCATAATCCGCGCTTTTGGAATCCCAATCCATGAATTGAAAATCCTCCGGAAGCCAAGGGCTCAAATCCGCCGATCTTTTCTCGCGATTCAGATCATAAGCCCAAAATTTTATTTTGCCGTTATGCCTGACCTTGAAAAAAACGATTTCCGAGCCTTTCTTATAAAGAAAATCCAAAAGCGCCGCCTCCTCCGCGTCCGGGATCTTGGCGCCAATCAGGGTTTCTTTTTTAAAGAAGAGATCGATTTTCCGCAGCGTGCTCAACGATTCCCCTTCCCAAGCGAAAATTTTAAAGTCCTTCACTTCGGGAATAAAATTGCGGTAGGATTGATTTGAAATGACTTCCTCTTCAGGCCTTTTGGGAAGCAGCACGACAGGATCCAAATGCGCGGCCTTTTCCGGCTCCACCTTGATCTCCTTTTCCCAGGGCTCGTAACCTTTTCGAGTAATGCGGACAGGATAAATCCCCGGGAGAAGATCACGGATCGTGGCCGGCGTTCTTTTTGAATACCTCTTGCCTCCGATAAATACCGTAGCGCTTTTCGGATAAGTCGTGATCGAGATCAAACCCGCCTTGAACAGCTCCCTGCCGGCCGGATTGAAAATATAACCCAAGGCATAGAGAATGGCGTAAGGGGCCACGAGAAAATAAAGAGGCAGCAAGAGATAAAAAATGATCTTTCTTAAGAGAAGCAGCATGGGCCGTGGATATTGTATAAAATTTTTCCCGTCTTCGGGAAGTTTAAAAAAACGGATCTCCGGCTTTCCCCTGATACGAGCAGATCGGTTTAAAGGCGGGCCCTCTCGGGACACGGCCTGCCTGCGGGCGGCGCGGGTTTCATGACTTATCGAACGCTCGCTTCTAGAGAACACCTCAAGACAAAGCCCTTTGAAGACGATTGAACAATGTGCGAAATTTAGGCTGAGTAAAGAATATGATGCGGTCTTTTTTCCTTATCGGGACGACGGGATTCTGGCTTCTTATGATGAGCCTTCTGATTCATAAGGAGTTTTTTCAGATCACGCCGATCCAAACTTCTTACGAAATCCTTCCCCTGCACAATCCCTCGCTCAGGCAGGAATACCGCGCCCTCTACCTGGGACAAGAGCGGGTGGGCTTTAACTTTAATACCTTAGAGGCCTTGGAAGGAAAGGACAAAGATTATTACGAGCTCCGGCACCAGACCTATTTATCTTTCCGCTTTCTGGGCCGCGAAAGGGAAATGCTTACGCGGGGAACGGCTAAACTCGACCGGCAGCTTAACCTCAAGGCCTTTGAGATCCGCCTTTCAAGCGGCGATTCCTGGACCCGGCTCACGGGCCGGCTGGCCGGCGGCAATCTCAATGTCGTCATTGAAGGAAAAGAAAGCCCGCCCGTCCGCAAGATTATTCCGGTCCAAGGACCTGTTTTTTTCTCCGAGGCGCTTAATTTTATCTGGACGCCCGAAAATTTAAAAATCGGCAAGCAAGGAAGGCTCCAGGTCTGGAATCCCCTGATGATGGGCTTTCAGAACATCAACTTTTCCGTTAAAACAAAGGCCGCGCTGGATTTTGAAGGGAAAAAGCAGGAGGTTTTTGTCATTCATCTGGATTTTGAGGGAATGGACGCCCGCGCCTGGGTCTCGCCGGAAGGAATCGTGCTGCGGGAGGAAAGCCCGATGGGGCTCATCATTCAAAAGGAGCCGGGCTGGCAGATTTTCGACGCCATGCGCCGGAAGCGCTCCACCCCTCCGGATCTGCCGAATCTCTTTTCAATTCCCGCGACCAGGACTCTTCCAGATCCGGAATCGCTTCGCGCACTGAAGATCAAACTCAAGACCCCGGCCCGTGAAAAAATCCTAAAAATTGAAAAAGATACGCTGGAAGGACTGCGGGCTTTCTCCCTTCCCCTTTCATTGAATGAAGAGGAGTTTAAAACTTCTTTGGAATCCACGCCGTGGGTCCAGGCGTCTGACCCTGTGATCGTTGAAAAGGCGAAAGAAATCGCGGGCGAAGAAAAATCTGCGCTGGAGGCGGCCCTTAAAATAATGCGGTGGGTCCACAGTAATCTTTCGCCTGTCCCGACCGTGAGCCTGCCCCGGGCCCGCGAGGTCCTCTCCGCCAAGCAGGGAGACTGCAACGAATACACCGTCCTTTTTACGGCCCTGACGCGCGCGCTCAAGATTCCGGCAAAAATGGTTGCGGGCCTGGTCTATCAGAACGGCCGCTTTTTTTATCACGCCTGGACGGAAGTCTATTTGGGCCGCTGGATCGGCATCGATCCGACGTTCGGCCAGGCTCCGGTGGACGTCACGCATATTCCTCTTGTAACGGGAGATCTTCAGGAACAGGTGTCTCTGATTGAAAAAATAGGAAAAATCAAAGTCGTCATTTTGGAGGCGGAGTAGGTTTCAAGGTAAGGCATACTGCAATACGCCGTTACACGAAATGAAAGGAGAAAGTCTTTATATGGATCCGATGGTTGAACTTCGCGGGATCAAGAAAAACTACGGCCTCAAAGAGGCGGTCAAAGGAATCGATCTCGAAATCCGGCCCGGTGAGATCTTCACGCTGGTGGGACCGAACGGCGCCGGCAAAACTTCTACCCTGAAAATGATGGCCGGTCTTCTGAAACCTACTTCCGGGACGGTTCGAATCGGCGGGTTTGATATCCTCAAAAATCCCATGAATGCCAAGGAGCTTATGAGTTTTGTCCCGGACGCCCCTTACGTTTACGAAAAATTAACGCCTTGGGAGCTTTTACGTTTTACGGGCAAGCTTTATTCGATGGATATCAAAGCCATTCAGGAGTACGGCCGGCGGCTTTTAAAATTTTTCTCCCTCGATCACGTCGATAATGTGCTGATTGAAGAATTCTCGCACGGAATGCGCCAAAAGGTGATCCTTGCAGCGGCCCTCCTCCACAACCCGAAGCTGTTTATCCTGGATGAACCGATGGTCGGGCTTGATCCGATCAGCATCCGCAGCTTCAAGGATTTTCTCAAAGCGAAAGCGCGGGAAGGGATGACGGTTTTATTTTCAACCCACACCTTATCCGTGGCCGAGGAGCTGTCCGACCGGATCGGGATTATTGACCGCGGCCGGCTGATTGCGGTGGGATCCCTGAGCGATTTGCAGCGGAAGTACCAATCGAAAGAAAATCTGGAGCAGATGTTCATGAAACTGGTGGAAAAAGAAGAAGTGAGGGCCGGGGCTTGACGGGCCGTTTCCGGCTTCTTTGCGGCCTCAAGTGGACGACCGTCAGAAATAGTTTCCGCAGCCTCAGGAAGCGTTCGACGGCCGAATTGTTCACTCTTATCTTTTTTTTCGCGGCGGCCGGCGCGGGACTTTTTGCCTTCTTCTTCTATAGTTTCCGGTTCTTCGCGAGCCAGGAGCCCTTCGGGCCCATCCTGATCGATGAAACGTTTTTCCTTTTTAATTTTGCGCTTTTTGTCATGCTCTTCATCTCGTCGGCCGTATCCGCCTACACTTGCCTTTACCGGTCCGGAGAGGTCCCTTTTCTTTTGCAACATCCTGTCCGGTGGACGGAAATTTATTTTATCAAATTGACCGAGGCCTTGTGGTACAGCTCCTGGTCTTTTCTTTTTGTCGCCGTTCCTTTCATGGCCGCCTACGGGATGAATAAAAATATTGAGGCTGCCTACTACCCGTTGCTGTGCTTTGTTTTTTATGTCCCCTTTGTGGTCCTGGCCGGAATACTGGGAACCTTGGCCGCAGTTTTTGCCGTGGCCCTGCTGCCCGGCAGGCGTTCGCGTTTGGCCACTCTGCTGATCCTCGCCGGAGGCTTGGCGCTGCTTTTTATCCGCCTCGAACCCCAGGCCGTTAAAGAGCAAGGATCGATTGCCGGCATTATGAGCGGTTATCTCCCGCACGTTGCGTTTGCCAAAAATCCTTGGCTGCCCTCGTCTTGGGTCACGCGAGGGATCCTTGCCTTAAGCCAGATCGACACGCGGGAATATTTGAGCCGGCAAACGGGAGTCTTCTATCTTCTTTTATTGCTTTCCAATGCCCTCTTTGGCTTCATCCCCTCTTATTCCGCCGCCGGACGCCTCTACCCGGCCAGCTTTTTCCGCGCGCAAGACCACGCCGAAATCCGCAAACCCAAACGAATCCGCTACAGCAAGATCTTCGAAAAAATCTTTGACTCGATCTCCTGGCCTTCCCGCCCCGCGCTTGCGTTCCTTGAGAAAGACCTTAAAACTTTCGCGCGCGATCCGGCGGAGTGGTCCCAATTGATTATTTTTTTCGGGCTTCTTTTGCTTTACTTCGTCAACCTGAAAAATCTGGAATTCCACGTCCTGAAAAGTTTTTGGAAAAACCTTGTCTTCGTCCTGAATACCGTCGGGACTTACGTCGTCCTTTCGAGCTTCAGTATGCGCTTTGTATACCCTATGCTTTCGATGGAAGGGACCAAGGCGTGGATCATCGGCGTCGCCCCAATGCGGCCGTCTTCAATCCTTCTCGAAAAATTTTTTCTAGGTACCGTGATTTCTCTTTTCCTGACCCTGCCTCTTGTTTTTCTGTCGGGCTGGATGCTTGAAATCCCGCTCCGGCGGATTCTTTTTACGACCGGGCTCGGCGGGTTTGTCTGCGTCGCCTTAACGGGCTTATCCGTCGGCCTCGGCGCGAAATTCATTAATTTGAAGTCCAACAACCCGGCCGAAATCATCTCCGGGTTCGGAGGCTCGATGCTTTTGGTCACTCACCTCTCCTACTTGGCCGTGATCGGGATTTTTCTTTTACTCTCTCACGAGCACCAAGGAATTATTTTTTTGACGATGGCCGCGGCAAGCCTTCTGATCGGCACGATCCCGCTGAAAATCGGAGTCCATGCGCTCAAAAGAATGGAATTCTGAATTTATGAGATCGCTGGAACAAGGTATCCGGGGAATACAAAAGATTGTTTTTGAAGAATAGCCTAAAGGGATGAAATCCAATTCGAAGTAGAGTTTATGTAGCGGCGGCCCCACCTGCCAAAAAACGCCCTGATTGGGAGGTGTTGATCCTATCGAACATCAAGCCCTGCCCTTTCAGCCATTTCCTCTGCGAACGAAAAAATGAGACGGGCCCTCATTCCTTCATTCCGCCTAATTTTTCCTCGAGGGAATACCATTCGTCCTCGGCTTCTTCGAGGCCGGCCTGAAGCTCCTTCAAGCGCGCGTTGCGTTCTTTGGAATAGTGGAAAGGGTTTTTTTGAATCTCCTGAAGGAGTTTGTCCCGCTCTTTGGTTAAATGGCTGATTTGCTGCTCAGCCTTCTCCATCTTTTTTTTAAGCTTTGCGATTTCGGATTTGGGATTGACTTTGTGCGCCGGCTCGGGCGGCGATTGCGCTGCCTCGGGAGAAGGGTTTGCGACTGCGGCAGTCTTATGCCCGTGTGATTTTTCCGGCGGATGCGGATCTTGATGAGCCGCCTCTTCCCTCTCCCCGCGGGCCGCCATCTCAAGATGATAAACGTAATCTTCGTAAGTTCCGGGATAACGGCGCACCCTGCCCTTCCTGACCTCCAGAATACTGGTCGCCAAAAGGTTCACAAAGGTCCGGTCGTGGCTGATAAAAAAGACCGTGCCTGCGAATTTTTTGAGGGCCTGGCCCAGGGCTTCTACGGTTTCGAAATCCAAGTGGTTGGTCGGTTCATCCAAAAGCAGCGCCTGGCTTTTGGAAAGAAGAAGCCCAGCCAGTACAAGCCGCGCTCGCTCGCCCCCGCTGAGGACTTTAGCTTTTTTTTTCACGTCATCGCCCTTGAAAAGAAAACAGCCGGCCATCGTTAAGATATCCTGGCTCGTCACCTCGCTGGCGCTCTCGCGCAGGAGATACGAATAAATGGTGTCCTCGGGATTGAGCGCCGAGAAAACGTGCTGGGCGTAATAGGCCGTCTTAAGGCCCGTTCCCCACCGGAAAGTTCCTCCTTTGGGGGGCAGTTGTCCGGCAATCGTCCTCAAAAAAGTAGTCTTTCCCTCGCCGTTGTCGCCCAGGATCGCCACGTGCCGGCCTCGTTCGATATCGAAATGGATTCCGTGCGCCACGTCTTTTTCGGGATAGCCCACGCGCAGCCCCTCGCAGGAAAAGGCAATCCCGGCTTTGGATTCGACCGGCGGAATATAGATGCGCACTGTGCCGGCCTGGTGCGCAATTTCAATCGTCTTAAGCTTCTGCAGTTGTTTTAATTTGGATTGGGCCCGCGAGGCCGTGGAGGCCTTGGCGCGGAAACGGTCGACGAATTCCTGAAGCTGGTCCCGTTTTTTCAGAATGCCCCGGTTGCGCGCCTCTTTATGCTTCACCTGTTCTTCTTTAAATTCAAAATATTCCTCGATATCGCCCGGATAAAGGATGAGCCTTCCGGCCTCGACCTCGAGCGTATGTTCACAGGTGCGCTTCAAAAATTCGCGGTCGTGGGAAACAATCAGATAGCCTCCCCTGAAATCGAGGAGGAAATTCTCGAGCAGGATCATCGTGCTTAAATCCAGATAATTGCTCGGCTCGTCCAGGAGGAGGAAATTGGGCTCGCCCAAAAGCATCGCCGTCAGCTTGACCCGGGTCTGATACCCGCCGGCCAAACTCTCAACCGATTGGATCAGCATTTCATTTTTGATCTGAAACCGGGCCGCAGTCGCCCCGCACTGCCAGGCCTCGGCGCCCGTCGTGCGGATCAGAAAATCCTGAACCGTTTCGCCGGGATGAAAGGTGTCGTGCTGCTCCAGGTAGCTCAGCCGGAGCGAAGCATTGCGCGTGAGGGTTCCGCTGTCGGCCGTTTCGTGGCCGGTAATGATCCGGCAGAGGGTGGACTTCCCGGCTCCGTTGCGGCCGATCATGCCGATTTTTTGATCGCTTCCAAACGACGCCGTGGCCTCGTCCAAAATCACGGCCGCGCCGTAAGCTTTACAAATCTCATTCATTTGAAGAAGAACCGGCATTTTATATTCCTACGCGCTGAATTTTGAGGCGGTATTGTAGCAGATTAGTTTTCAAAACTGTAACGCGAACATTCGAGCGGGCGGAGGCCGATCAGCAAAAGCGTCTGAGGTAATACGTCACGCGCGGATCACTTCGTTGGCGCGCTGGAGCGCGTGTTGAATATTCGTCACAACATTTTCATGCCCGATCGCATCATACAGCCCGGACGCTTTTAGAACCTTAAGCGGCTGGGAATGAATGCCGGACAGCACCACTCTCACATCCCTTTTTTGGCATCTTTCATGAAATTGTTTTAACGCGTGAAGGCCCGTCGCATCCATCACCGGCACGTGGCGCAGCCTTAAAATCTGCACCTTGGGTTTTTTTGAAATGACGCGCAAGGTTTCCTCAAAATCATGGGACACTCCGAAGAAAAAAGGGCCGTTAATTTCATAAACTTCAACCCCTGCGGGAATCTTTATTTTTGCCGCGGATTCCTTGCGGTCAATCTGCTCCTCCTCGACCTCAGTGTCGATCATGTGAAATTTCGTCACGCTCGCCATCCGGTGCATGAATAAAAATGCGGAAAGCACCATCCCGATTTCGATCGCCACGGTTAAATCGATCAGTACGGTTAAGAGGAACGTCACGGCCAGCACCACGACATCGCTTTTCGGCCCTTTTAAAAGAGAAAGAAAAGAGCGCCACTCGCTCATATGGTAGGAAACCACGACCAAAATACCGGCCAGGCAAGCCAGCGGAATTCCCTTTGCCCAGCGGCCTAAAAAAAGAAGGATCAAGAGGAGCGTCCAAGAATGGATGATTCCGGCGACGGGGGTCTTGCCGCCGTTTTTGATATTCGTTGCCGTGCGGGCGATCGCGCCGGTTGCGGGGATTCCTCCGAAAACGCCCGACGCGATATTGGCGATCCCCTGAGCGACCAGCTCCATATTCGAGCGGTGTCTTCCCCCAATCATGCCGTCGGCAACAACCGCTGAAAGCAGCGACTCAATCCCGCCTAAAAACGCGATGGCAAACGCGGGCTGGATCATTTTCCGGATCATCGAAAAGCTGAGGTCGGGAAAGTGCGGGAGCGGAAGCGTGTGCGGGAGATCGCCGAAACGGGTGCCGATTGTTTCCAGCGGCCAGTGGAAAAACTGAACCCATGCGGAGCAGAAAATAAGGGCGATGAGGGATCCTGGAATTTTCCGAGACACGCGCGGCCAATACGCAATGATGACGATCGTGATCAGCGCGATAAGGAAGGAATAAAGATTGAAAGAAGGAATATGTTCGAGAATGGCGGCCCATTTTTCGATGAAATCTGCCGGAAGCTTCGGGATACTCAGCCCAAATAAATCTTTAGCTTGGGAAGAAAAAATAATGACGGCGATCCCGCTTGTAAAACCCACGGTCACGGGATGGGGGATGAACTTAATCACCGTCCCCAGCCGCGCCAGCCCCATGATCACCAGCAAAACCCCGGCGATGAGCGTCGCAACCGTAAGCCCGTCGACTCCGTATTTTTGAACGATGCCGTAGACAATGACCACAAAAGCCCCGGTCGGGCCTCCGATTTGAACCCGGCTTCCGCCGAAAACGGAAATCAAAAACCCGGCGACGATCGCCGTAATCAGCCCTTTTTCCGGCGAAACGCCCGAGGCGATTCCAAAGGCAATGGCAAGCGGCAGGGCCACGATCCCGACAATCAGCCCTGCGATAAGATCCGAAAAAAAGGTTCCTCCCGAATAATTTTTCAGCGTCGTAAAAAGTTTAGGCTTCAGCATTTTTCTATTTCAAACCGGAAAATCGAGAATAAGGATTGACGTTCCTGCGTATCATACCGGATATTAAATTCCCTGTCATCCCCTTGAACACGTTTCCGCAGGATTGACGAAAGATCCTTTCCTTTTGACTTGGAACTGGAGAGGCGTCCTTCTCAAAATGCAGGATTCGATCACGAATCCGGCGCCGGTGGAAGGGGCGTGGGTTGTTTTCGGCCGCGCTCCAAAAAACCGAGGAGGGTCTGCTCAAGCCACGGGTCTGAACGGCCGGGAAAACCGCCGGAAACAAATCCGAGGTGGCCGCCGTCTTTTGTAAGAAGCAAGGTGAGCACGGATGATTTCCGGATTTTTTCCTGCGGGATAAACGCGGCCGGCAGAAAAGGGTCGTTGGCGGCATGAATCAGGAGAACGGGGATTTGAATTCTCTCCAAATAGGAAACGGAACTGGATTGCGTCCAATAATCTTTCTCATCTTTGAAGCCATTGAGCCGGGCCGTGACTTCACGGTCATAAATTTTAAACGTGTCCGCATTTCTTACCTTTTCAATATCAAGGATCCCAGGGAATCTCTTCTCTTGCTCAAGCGCCCGGCGTTTCAACTTCTTAAGGAGGTTACGCGTATAAATGACGCGGTTGAATCCCTGGGCGAGGCATTCGGAGGCTTTGGCCAAATCATAAGGCACGGACACTGCCGCAGCTTTTTTGATTTGAGAAGGCACATCCCTTCCCTGCTCTCCCAGCCATTTAAGGAGAATATTTCCGCCGAGCGAATATCCTATGAGATAAATTTCCGCGGCGTTTTTTTTGATAAGATGCCGGAGGACAAAATTCAGGTCATCGGTCCGGCCGCCGTGATGGGTCTTTGCCAGACGGTTTAATTCACCGCTTGAGCCGCGGGCATTAAGCACCACAGCGTTCCATCCTCTTTGGGCGGCTTGATCGGCAAGCGATTTGACATAACGGTCTTGAGACGAACCGCCGAGGCCGGGCAAAATTACAAGAATGGGAGCGTTCGCTTTCTTGCGTGCCCAATCCAGATCCACAAAATCACCGTCGGGAAGTTCCAAGCGCTCACGCCGGAATAAGAGGGTCACGGCAGGCCGGAAAAGCCCTCCGTAAATCGTCTGGCAGTGCGCCCCCCTGCA
>JAHFHG010000062.1 GCA_023247035.1 Candidatus Omnitrophota bacterium | reverse complement strand
AAGTAAAATGAAAAGACCCAATCCGGAGTCTCCGGCGCCGCGAAGCAATCCGACGCTTACGGGGCGGGAACAAAATGAATGGGTCGAGTCGTGATTGAGTTGGTTCTGAGTAAAATCAAAGTGGACGAGACCCGCAATGAGCAGGTGATCGTCTTAAAGGAAAAAGACGGAAACCGGTACCTGCCGGTCGTGATCGGGATCGCGGAGGTGAACGCGATTAAATTGAAATTGAGCGGGATCAAACCGCCCCGCCCGCTCACGCACGATCTCTTGATCAGCGTCATTGAAAGCCTGGGCGCCAAGCTTCAGAAAATTTTGATCGACCGGCTTGAGAATAATACGTTTTTCGCCAAACTGCATTTATCGGTCAATTCCGCGAAAGAAATCCTCATTGATGCCCGGCCTTCTGATTCCGTGGCTCTTGCTTTGCGCGCAGGCGTTCCGGTTTTTGTGGAAGATGCCGTGCTGCAGGAAGCGGGCGTTACCGAGTTTTAAGCCAAAACCTCTCCGGGTAAATTTCCATGAAAGAAAGTAACATCATCATTATTGGCGGAGGCGGAGCAGGCCTCACGGCCGCGCTTTACACCTCGCGCGCCAAACTCTCCACCGTTCTTCTAGAAAAACTCGCTTCCGGCGGGCAAATTGCCCTCACCGATATCGTGGAAAATTATCCCGGCTTTCCCGAAGGAATCACGGGCCAGGAAATTTCACAGCGGATGGAAAACCAGGCGAAGCGCTACGGAACCGAAGTGCTTTACCAGGAAGTGACCGGCATCGAAAAAAAGAACGGTAAATTTGTTATCAAAATAGCAAGCGATGAAGAGTTTATAGCCCGCGCCGTCATCCTTGCGACGGGGGCCTCTTATCGTAACCTCGAAGTTCCGGGTGAAAAAGAATTGACGGGCCGGGGCGTTTCCTATTGCGCGACCTGTGACGGAGCGTTCTTCAAAGATAAAGAAATTGTGGTGGTGGGCGGCGGCGATTCGGCGATGCAAGAAGGAATTTTTCTCACCCGTTTTTCACCCAAAGTAACGGTCGTCCATCGCCGCGACAAACTCCGCGCAAGCCCCATCCTTCAGGACCGCGCGCTGAATCATCCCCGGATGAAATTCATCTGGGATACCGCGGTCACGCATATCGGAGGAGACAAGAAAGTCCAAAACGTGAAGCTGAATAATTTAAAAACCAATCAAACTCAAGATTTCAGAACCGAAGGGGTATTTATTTTTATCGGCCACGACCCCAACACGGGTTTTCTCAAGGGTTTTGTGGAACTTGATCAAAAAGGCTACGTCAAAACCGATCTGAAACTTCAAACCTCGGTTCCCGGTATTTTTGCGGCAGGCGAGATCCGCCAGGGTGCGGTGCAGCAGCTTGTTTCCTGCTGCGGTGAAGGTTGCGAGGCCGCGCTTGCGGCGCAGGCCTATCTGGAACATTAACGCATGAAACATTTACGTTCATTCGTCCTCTCTATTTTTTTAACGGCTCTTCTCGCAGCCTGCAGCCCTTATGCGGGCGAGCGTCTTCTCGGAAATCAAGCTCCGGATTTTACACTTTCCAATCTTAAAGGGGAAAAAGTCCAACTTTCCAAACTCACCTCCGAGAAACCCGCGATGCTTGTTTTTTGGGCCACGTGGTGTCCGACCTGTAACGAGGAAATCCCGGTTCTCAACCAATGGGTTCATCTTTATCCCGGCCTTCAAATTGTGGGGATCAATGTTCAGGAATCGCCCGAACGGGTCCGGGTGTTTATCGAAAAAAGAAAATTTCAATATCCCGTCCTTCTTGATGAAGAGGGCGAAGTGGCCGAGCGGTACGGCCTCGTCGGAATCCCGGCTTCCGTTTTAATCGCTAAAGGCGGCAAGATCATTTATTACGGCTTCTCCCTTCCTCAAAACGTCGATCAGCTGATCAAACCCTAAAGTCTGTGCGTCGACTCGTTTTTTCCTTTATGTTTTTCCTCCTCTTTACTTTCCCGCCGTCCGCCCGGGCCGCCTCCGTCATTCAGATTTTTGATCATTCCGAGTGGGATCAATTTTTAAAAGAATTTGTGAATGAAAAAGGAGAAGTCAATTACCGCGAAGCCAAGAAAAAGCCGGATCATCTGCTCCATTACCTTGAGAAAATCAAATCCATTCCCGAAGAACATTTGAAAGAATGGCCGAGGGAGGAGAAGATCGCCATCTTTATCAATACCTATAATGCCGCCGTGATTAAAATCATCCTTGATCATTACCCGGTCAAAAGCATCATGGAGATTCCGGGCGTTTGGGATGACGCGGTGGTCTTGATCGGAACGCCGATTAAAACCAGTCAACCCGAGGCCTACAGCCTGAACCAGATCCGGCGTGATCTTCTGATGCAAAAATTCCGCGATGAAAAAATCCTTTTCGCGCTGGGTTCAGGCGCCAAAAGTTCACCGCTGCTTCAAAAAAACGCCTACACGGCGGCCAGCTTGGAAGGCCAGCTTTATCTTGTCGCACGAAAATATGCCAATGACGTTTCCGTCAATCAGATTGATCCTCAAGCCAAGAAAATCATCTTGTCGAAAATTTTTAAATGGTACGGAACGGATTTTCTCCTCAACTGGGGAGATCTTCCCGAACCCGCCCGTTGGAAGGTGGAAGAGCAGGCCGTCCTTAGTTTTTTCGCCCATTACTTGGAAGACGCTAAGAAGATCGAATTCCTTAAGGAAGGAACGTATAAGGTTAAGTACCGTGATTTTGATTGGCGGCTCAATGAGGCGCCGCTTGCGGAGGGCCGGTGACGTCAATTAAATTGTGTAAATCGCTTTAAGGGTTTCGCCTTCCAGCGCCTGTTTAAGTAATCAAAGATCGCAAAGAGAATTCTCTCCGAGCTTTTGACATTCGTAAAGCAAGAGAAGGCCCGGATTCTCCTGCGGGCTTCCCTGAAAGTACGCTCAATGGCATTGGTCGTTCGGGCTCGAATCCGGTGAGAGGGGGGACAGTCAAAGAAAGCGGGCAAATTCTCCAAATCTTTCTCAAGGCAGTGGACGGCGTTGGGGCAAAGCCTTTGCCAGGCCTCTTTCCAGGATTTGAATTGTCTTAATGCCTCTTGACGGTTTTCAGCCAGGTAAATCTTCGTGGTAGAGATTTTGAATGAAACTTTCCCAGGCGTCCCGGGATTCTCCCTGGGCTTGTCTGAAGTCGATCATTTCACGTTTGCCAAAGAGCGTGAGGC
>JAHFHG010000061.1 GCA_023247035.1 Candidatus Omnitrophota bacterium | reverse complement strand
AAAGCCGGCGTCCAGGCGCGAGAGGGCAAGATTGGACACGACTTCTTCGACATATCCTGTTTCCGTGGAGTCCGCCTTCATGAATTTCCGGCGCGCGGGCGTGTTGAAAAATAAATCCTGTACCTCGATCGTGGTTCCTTTTCTCGACGGGCATTCCTTGGCTCCGGTGAGTTTGCCGCCGGCAAAGTTAATTTCCGTTCCCGTATCGCGCTCCGCGGTCCGCGTGACCAGTTTCAAACGGGAAACAGCGGCAACGCTTGGCAGCGCCTCTCCGCGAAACCCGTACGACGCAATGCGCGCAAGGTCCTGCGGATTCGCGATCTTACTGGTGGCGTAGCGCTGAAAAGCAAGCTCCGCATCTTCCGCGCTCATTCCGGAGCCGTCATCGGAAATCCGGATCAGGCTTTTTCCGCCGTGGCGGATGGAAATTTCAATCGAAACCGCGCCCGCGTCCAAAGCATTTTCCACAAGCTCTTTGACAATCGAAGCGGGCCGCTCCACCACTTCTCCCGCTGCGATCCTGTTCGCTAATGCCTCGGGTAATATACGAATCACGCCCATTTTAATCTCCTTGGTTTATAGGGAGGGGCGTACTGCAATACACCCCTGCTTTAGTCCGAATAGTTCTTAGGCCGCCCTTTGTAAAGAGCCTTTGCCGTTTACGTTATCTTTTTCTTCCACTCGGCGATTTTGTTGAGGGCCTCAAGGGGCGTGAGACCGTCAATGCCCAGCCGGCGAATTTCCTCTACAACAGGATGATTTTCCATCTGCACTTCGAAAAGGCTCGGCTGCTCGTGCGCTTTCTTCCGTTTCTCTTTGCCCTCGATAATCTGAGTCGCTTCGATATTTTCACTTTCCAAAATATGAAGGATTTCCCGCGCCCGGCGCGTCACGGTTTCGGGGATTCCGGCAAGCCGCGCCACGTGAATCCCGTAACTCCGGTCCGAACCGCCGCGCACAACTTTGCGCAAAAAGACAATATCTTCTTTGGTTTCGCGGACGAGGATATTGTAATTTTTAATTCCTTGGAAGTGATCTTCGAGCTGGGTCAGTTCGTGGTAATGGGTTGCGAATAAAGTCCGGGGCCGCGCCTGGCCTTGAGCCAAATATTCGCAAATCGCCCAGGCAATGCTCACGCCGTCGAAGGTGGAAGTCCCGCGCCCGACTTCATCCAGGATCAAAAGGCTTCGCGCGGTCGCGGTTTGCAGAATGCGAGCCGTCTCCAGCATCTCAACCATAAAGGTGCTCTCCCCTCGCGCAAGGTCGTCGGAGGCGCCGATCCTCGTAAAGATGCGATCCACGAGTCCGATTTTTGCCGAAGCGGCGGGCACATAAGAACCTATTTGAGCCAGGAGGACAAGATGCGCGACCTGGCGGATATAAGTGGACTTGCCGGCCATATTCGGCCCGGTCAGAATAATCAATTGATTTTCCTTCCCGTCCAGGCGCGTGTCGTTTTCCACAAACTGCCCCATCGGCAGCATACTTTCGACCACCGGATGCCGGCCTCCCTGGATCACAGTTTCAACGGAATCATCCACCGCCGGCCGCACCCACTTTTTCTGAACCGCGGTCACCGCCAGCGAACACAACGCATCTAAAACGCCGATGGCCCTGGCCATACTTTGCAAAGGAACAAGAGACTTCAAAACTTTTTCGCGGATTTCATTGAAGATCTGGTATTCCATCAGCTTGATCCGGTCTTCAGCGCCCGAAATCTGCTCGTCCCATTCCTTAAGCTCCGGCACGATGAAACGCTCCGCATTGGCGAGCGTCTGGCGGCGGATATAATCCGAAGGCGCGAGGTGAAGGTTGGCCTTGCTGATTTCAATCGCGTAACCAAACACCTGGGAATATTTGACCTTGAGCGATTTAATGCCCGTGCGCGCGGCCTCTCTTTTTTCGAACTCCAGGATCCAGCTTTTTCCTTTCTTGGAAATTTCCCGCAATCCGTCGAGCTCCGGAGAATATCCGGGCCGGATCAGCCCGCCGTCCTTTAATCCAAGCGGCGGCTCTTCGACGATGCTTTTTTCGATCAGGGATTGAATATCCGGAAAAGGTTTTACCGCCTTCAGGATTTCTTTCAGAATCGGACGCGCAAGCCGGCCGAGAAGACTTTGAACTTCAGGAACGCGTTCGAGAAAAATTTTAAGATTGAGAAGATCCCGCGCATTCGCAGCCCCGTAATTGAGCCGGCTCAGGGTCCTTTCCATATCCTTGACTCCTTTAAGCAGGCTCCGCAGCGACTGCATCACCTCGGATTGGCGGATTAATTCCTCAACGCCCTCCTGCCTTTTCCGGATTTCCTGGAGGTTCAAAAGCGGATGAGTCAGCCAATGATAAAGGGCGCGGCTGCCCATTGAAGTGAAGGTTTGATTGATGCAGCCCAAAAGCGTTCCGAAGCGCGAAGAGTCCTTATCCTTTTGGGCGTTCAGGCTCGCGACAAGTTCAAGGCTTTTTTGCGCCTGGCGGTCGAGCGCCATAAAATCCGTCGCGTCAAGCAGCACCGGTAAATTGACGTGGCCGAGCGCGGAGTGAAGGTGATCGCGCAAATAGTAAAGGACCGCGCCGGCCGCGCTCACCGCCAGGGGGCGGGAGTGAAAGGGAATACTTTTCTCAGAAGCGAGCTTGAAAGTTTCTTTGAGGAGGCGCAATCCTTCGCCGGCCTCGAACACCCAGTCTTCGTAAATATTCAAACTGGCGTTCAGGCCTTCTTTAATAAAGGCGGCGAGACTTTCCTTCTCGGAGAGGATTTTCGGGAGGATCACTTCGCGCGGCTGAAGCAGGGCCATTTCACCGGTGAGGCGTTCGAAGTCCATTTCACGGACGTAGAATTCGCCGGTCCCGAGATCCAAATAAGAAAGCGCGCAGCGCTCACGGTCTCCGGAAATCGCGGCCATATATTCCGCCGCGGTCTTGGATTCGTCTTCAAGGTAGGTCGCCGGAGAAATGATCCGCGTAATTTTGCGCTCCACAATCCCCTTCGCGGCTTTCGGATCACCGATCTGCTCGCAGACCGCGACCTTTAAATTGCAGTCCAGAAGGGTCCGGACGTAATTGTGAAAGGCGTGGTAAGGGATGCCGCACATCGGAACCCGGCCCGCCTCTCCTCCTTCCCTTCCCGTAAGCGTGATATCCAGAATCTCCGAGGCGCGGACCGCGTCCTCGAAAAACATTTCATAAAAATCCCCGAGGCGAAAAAAAAGGACGGCATCGGAGGGCAGTGTTTTTTTGATGGAACGGTACTGCTCCATCATCGGGGTC
>JAHFHG010000008.1:13895-60889 GCA_023247035.1 Candidatus Omnitrophota bacterium | reverse complement strand
TGGGAGGCCTAAGCCGCCGCCTCGCCTTCCCGCTGGATGGTCAGCGAGTGGAAAATGATTTGAAGGATCGCATCGTCCGGCCCCTGGCGGATCAGGCGCGGATTGGCTTCAAAAATAAGTTTTTTGCCGTCCTTTCGGACCATATAAAGTTCAAAAGAAAACCGCTGCCAGCCCAGGAACACAAGGGTAAATTCCTGTAACGCCTTGGCGACGGATTCCGGGGCCAGCAATTGGTCGACGTGAAGCCCCGCCAGTTCATGGGCTTTATAGTCAAGAACAGCTTCCGCCGACGGATTCATAAATTTTATAATCCCTAAACGGTCCAAGTTCATAATGGGGTCCGCGGCCACTTGAACCAGATCCGAGTAGCAGCGCTGGCTTGCCTGAAGGGCCTCTTCAGCCTTCCTGCGCTCCGTAATATCGCGGGTAATCCCAACAATTTCCGTGGGGCGGCCGTCCTGATCCCGGACCACGGTAATTCTCACTTCCGTCCAGAGCGTCGAGCTGTTTTTGCAAGTATATTCGAGCTCGAGCGTACGGGAACGGAAGATGCCCTTTGCCGATAAAGGCTCCAAAGCCAGTTCCTCAGCAAAGGTTTTCATCGCAGGCTGAAATGAGGCCGCCGCGATCGTCTCCTGCAGGGAACGAACGATCGCCTCCTCGGCGCGAAATCCGGTCAGGCCCATAATGGAGGGGCTGACGTAGGTCCATTTGAAATTCAAATCCATGGTCCAGATGACGTCGGAAACATTTTCTGCAAGGAGGCGGTAATGTTTCTCGCTGTGGCGCAAAGCCTCTTCAGACTGCTTGCGGAGGGTGATATCTTTTGCGATACAGACAACGGCCAGCGGCTTGCCTTGCCGGTCGGAGAGGACGGATGAGGAAATATCCAGCGTCGCCTTTTCCCCTTTCGGATTTCGAAAATTCATTTCACGGCTTTGGACCACTCCGGACCAAAAAAGCTTGTTCAGATTCTCCTTTTTAAAGAATTCAATGCCGGCCTTAGAAATGGGCTGCCCTACGAGTTTCCCATCCGCCGAAAACCAATCCACGGCCACCTGATTGGCAACACAGACAATCCCTTCCTGATCCATCACGAGCAGGCCGTCGGCCAGGGTCTTGATAATCTGCTCCGCGGCAAAAGAAGGAGTAATGTCGATCAGCCGGTACCGCCAAATCCCCCAAGCCATGAAGACAACAAAAAAAGAAACGGCGACGAAACCGCAAGGGTAGACAGGCATTCCGTAAGTAGCCAGATAGTCGACAGAAGCTAAAGAGCCTACTCCGAATCCCAGCAAAAACGATTTGATCCGGTTTCTTCGAATTCCGGCAGGAGACCGGTGAAATTCTTTCCAAAATAAATAAAGACTGGAAATTATCATGAAAAAGAAAAAGATAAGAAATAGGACGCTCAGCCTCCCGTAGCGGGAATAATAACCCCAAAAATATTTGTAAGCGCCCTCGACAAATTGATCGGTAAAAAGGACGAGGAAGAGAAAAATAAGCGAGAAAATACAGCTGAAAAAGATAAAAAATTTGTGGGCTTGAAATTTTCCGGTCACGGAGAGGGTGAAACTATAAACCATCGTGGGAATAAAAACGACGGCTGCATTTTCCAATTTGATCCAGCCTAGGGCAATGGAAGGGTGGCGGGCTGAAAAAATGCCGGCATAACAGAGAAGCCAAAGGGCCAGGGTTGCCGTCAAACTATAAAAGGCGCGGCTGACGGGCGAGCCGCGTTCGCGGATCAGGACCACCACCCCGAGCAATGCCGTGATGATCCCTACCCCAAGAGGCGGCAAGGCATAAACGGTCGGATGGTAATGAGAAGGATTTAAAAATTGGATCAAGCTCGTCACAAGGATATTCCCTTATTTTTGTCCTTAAAAAAGTATAACGGGCCATCCGGATTATTACAAATCGGGGCGGCGGCGGAGACGGATCAAAAATCGAGGCGCCCTTGGATTAAAAAATTAAGGCGGGAAATATTTTTATTGAGACCGGATAATTTTCAGAAGCTCTTTTGCGGTTTCTTCGGGCCCTTTGCGTTCCCAGCCCGCAAGGCCCAGCCGGGTTCTCATTTGACCGACGAAAATCCCTTTCGCAAAGAACGCTTCAAAATATCTTTTAGCCGCCGCTTCATGAAGCTCTTGATACTGGACCGGCCCAAAAATATTCGCAAAGTAGGAATGGACAAGGCCCGTGGAAGCGGTCGTCCCCTTACTCATGACCGTGCCTTCACGAAAAACTTTGAGGGCCTCTTCGGGGGTTTTGAATCGCTCAATCAGCGGATGCTCCTCATCGAGCATTTCATAATTGTTGGCATAAAACACGTAATCAATTTTCTGGCCCTTGAGGATATTCTCAAAAGTCGTCACAGGCAGGAGAATGCGGGCATTGACTTGATTGGCGCTCATAATAATGGCGCGGTCGATCTGGCCCAGCGCGTAGCCCGGCTGAAGATCGTCGAGCCTTAAAAAAGCGCCCGTCTCCGTTCCGTACCCGAGGATTTCACCTTGGCCGTTGATCGCGAGCGAGCCCATATCGTCGGCGATCACGACCAAATCCTGAATGTAATCCTCGCCCAGCTCGCGGAACGCCTCAAGCGTTTCGGATTTCCCGGCGCCGCTGTCTCCGATCATAAGGAGCGAGGCCTGCTGATTTCCTTTCAGATAGATTTTCACAAGGGCCCCGTGAAACGGCATCCTTCTCTGTTTTATCCTTTTGATATTGTGGAGCGTGAGGACCATTTTTTTCACGTATCCGAAATAACCGAACTCGTCGGCATTGGGCACAGCGCCTACAAGCAAATCATTTTCCTCATCATCGAAAAAAACGGCCGGAAAGGAGCCGAATTCATAGAGGGCGCGGCCCGGAACGCCAAAAAGATAAAGGGCATCGGGTTTGCGTTTAAGATCCCGGTCGTCGGCGAGCTCAAAAAGATTGCACAGGGAAAGCCCGAGCTCGAAAAATTTTTCATGAAAATAAATGAGGACCACCAAATCCGCGACTTTGGCGGGATAGCAAAGCCATTCGTCTTTAACGAAGTCGTCGATGACTTCCAAAGGATTGCGGCGGATTCTTTCAAATTTACCTTTCCGCTTATTCATCGGCGGATTGAGGACAAGCGGCGGATAAAGAAGAATCTGACGGATCACGGGGATCGTCTTCAACTTTTGGTAGATTCCGGCCGCGGGGTACGGAATATCTTTAGGCAGGGCGATCGTGGCGATTTGAGCGCCCGCGCTGACCTGCCTGTAAATACGCGGGTGGTTATTGATTGTATTTTCCTGGATGTCGCGGTAGACCTTTCTGACCAGGTGCGTCAAATTTTCAATGGTCTGATTAAAAGTCCGGAAAGGGCGCGTATCCAGCCGGTCGCCTTCGGAATCGCAGATAATGTAGCGGTCAAAACGTCTCCAAAAATTGTAAAAATGCTCGACAAAATCATTAAAGAGGTGGCGGTCTTTCAAAAAAACTTCCGCGCCGGGGGCGGCTTTGCAGACAAGATCGGCAGGCATCTTGGCCAGCAGCTGCAGCGTTTGGACAAGCAAGCGAAGGGTTTCGTCATTGACGGGGCTCGCGCCGAAAACTCCCAGAAGAACGGAATTTTTTTCCGCTAATTCGCGGGCCGATCTTTTGACGGCCTCAAAACATAAATCACTGGCCAGCAGCTCGTCGGAGGTATCGCACACACGGCTCTTGAGCCGGATAAATACTTTATTTCCGCTCACCTTATATAAAAAATTTTTCGGCCCTGTGGAATGGGAAGTTTGCGGCATCGTAGGCATCGGATATTTGGGGCTGGATTTTACTCAATAACAAAGCCAAACTCAAATCAAACTTCGCGGCAAGCGCGGACGAAAGCGCGCAAAGAAAACTTACCTTTCCTGCGAGCTCTCCGAGCCGGACTGAAGAGCGCCCTGCAGAAGAGCGCCGATTAAATTTCGCGGGGTGAATTCTTGCTGCTGATCCGCGACGCCCTGCTCATTCTTTTTTTTCTTAAAAAGCCAATCGTTGACCGCTTCCGTGGCTTTCGAAACCGCCAGGCGGGAAGCGATAGACTGCAGTTCCGGAGTCATGGAAATATCCCCAAGGGTTCCCCGAAGCGTTAAAGGAATCTGGAGGCGCCCGTCGGCAGCAAAATATTGAAGCTCATTGACGCTTCGGATAAGCGCGGCCGAAAGATCGGGCTCCACATGAAGTATCGCCTGCATCAAGACGCTCTGGTCCGCCGCGCCTACTTGCCCCATTCCGGTAATTTCAAAGGAATCCGCTACCACCGATAAATTGTCGAAAGCGGCGACGCCCTGATTGACCGTAAAGGCCGGCTCAATGGGATTGAGATAAGTATCCGTCGACAAAAGCCTTTCTTGGTAGTTCGGAGGCAAGCGTTCGCCCAACTTGTCGACCAGGCCCGGGATAATCGAAATCCGCGAAAAGACATCCTTTAAAAAGTTAAAGTTCCGGATCACCGCGTCGTCGAGCCGGACGGTTCCTTTTCCCGCCAGCGTATCGGGAGCAAAGGCCTTCCGGGTTCCTTGAATCGTCCCTTGGAAAAAAGCCGCAAGCCGGCCTTCAAGCCGGGGTTTCGTAGAAACGGCAGGAAAAATTTTATCGAGGCTGATCCCTTCCGCTTTGAGTTCGAGGGATGCCAAGGGGTTGGGCAAATTCCTACGGTAATCTGCGGACACCTGAATCCGGCCGCCCGCAAACGAGGCCTCGATATTTTCCACCTCCAGCCGCCCGCCCGTCATACGCGCGGTGGAATTGATCCTTTCAAGCGGAACGCCGATTTCCGGGAAAACCACTTTCCCCTCTTTAAGCTGGAACTGCATATTTAAATTCTCCAATCCTTGGCCGGTTAATGGAAGAGCGGGCAGGCTCAAAAAGATTTTCCCCTCGGCGCTTTTTGGGAATTTCTCGCCTTTCAAAAAAGACAAAGCGCGGCGGGCCTGATCCCAATCGACAGAATTCAGATCCCCTTTCAATCCGACGTTTTCCGCTAACAGCCCTTCCTGAGTGAGCCGGATTTGGCCTTCGAGTTCCAAGTTCGGACGCGGGCTCAGAAAAGAGGCTTCGGCCTGGACGTGCGCGGGCCTGTTCCACGCCACATCTTTCAAAGTTAACTGAATGTCCGCCCATTGAATTTCCGGAGGCGGCCGGCGCGATTCGTCCCGGAAAGAAACCTTGCCTCGCTCGATTTTTATTTTGTCTATGTTCAGCGAAACAGCGGCCAGCAGCGAAACCCAATCCCATTTTCTTTTGGATTTTGTCTCAAATCCCACGATTTTTCCCTCAGGGCTGAGAATCAGGCGCACCTCAGGCTCAATCAGAAAAAGGGAAGAGATTTCCACCTTTTTATTGAGCAAAGCCCAGGGATTCATAAGAATCCCGACCGATTCCAGCCGGAGCACTTCCTGTTTTCTCACGTTGTCGCTGTACAGGACAAGCCCCTTCAGATTCAAGGCCAGCCCCTCGTGCCAGCCCAGCGTAATTTTCTCAAGCCGCACGGGTTTTTCTAAAGATTCTTCAAGCCTTCGGATGATGCCCGGCCGATACCCGTCCAGATTGAATCCGGCAATAAAAATCGCCAGAGAAATCCCGCCCAACACAAGAATGACCAAGAGAATCAGAAGTGTTTTTTTCACGGAAAACCCTGCTTAGAAATGCTAGTACGGCGTCAATTTTTTTTTGTCATTCCCGCACGATGTTAAGCGGGAATCCAAAGCTTGTGGATTCCCGATGAAACCATTCGGGAATGACAATTTTAAACTTGACAGGGTACTAGGTTAAAAGCCTGTCGATCTTTGCAGCGCAAATAAAATCGTTTTCCGAAATGCCGTTTATGGCGTGAGTCCAGCAGCGGATCCGGCATTGTTTATATCCGAATTCGATTTCCGGATGATGGTCCTCCTGATGAGCGATCCAGGCCGCGGCATTGACAAACGACACCGTTTGGTAATAATTTTTAAAGCTAAAAAGCCGGGTGATCTTCCCCTCCGCAAGGCTCCAGCCGTTTAAGCGGGCGAGGTATTCCCGGATCTGATCTTCCGTCAAAGCCGGCGTGCCGCCCTCGCAGGGTTTGCATTTTTTCTGAGCAAAATCCAAAGATGTTTGAGTCATTTTAACCCTCCTTTCTTTTCTATTATTTTATAATCCCTGAAGTGAGCAGAAACCGACCGGGCTCGCCTCACAAGGGCCGCAAGATACCTTCACCCTTCGCCCGTATCGGGTCAGCGTTCCTCTTCGATCTGATCTTCAAGTTTTCGACTCAGATCCGCAAGCTGCTTTAAAAGATAGTCCGGAAGGAGCTTCTCCGTTTCGAGTTCTTTTTTGACATTTCCCAGAAAACTGACCAGACGTTTGATGACCGTATTTCTCCTGGCGCGTCTTAGTTCGGCCGGAGATTTTCCCCCGGATCCTTCGAGGAGTATTTTTTTGACTTGGGCACGGATTTCTTTCGGCTCCTTGGCCGCGCCGAGAACGGCTTGACGCAGATCGGCGAAATCCTCCGTCCTTATTTTTTTATTCTCTTTGGCAAGCCGCAGGAGGTTCACCGATTCATAATGCGGAATCCCGTTCGGCGATTCCTCGTCCGCAAATTCGGATTTCACGATCCGCGGCTCTTCTTGTTCCAGAAAGGAGTAGGACTTTAGGAGTTTAGAGGCCGTGGTTTCCTTAACGCCGAGTTCCTTCCGGCAATAAGTTTCAAAAGCCAAGAAACCCCATTTTTTGTAGAGCTTTTCCTTATAAATCGTATGAAGGTACTGCCCGAGCTGAATCCAGGAGGCTTTATGCTGCCTGGCAATCTCCAAGGCCTTTTCTCGAAGCCCGTCTTTTTCAATGTTTTCCATTGTTAAAGGCATTTTTTCCTCAAATTTTGTATCGGGACAGAATTATTTTTCGAACGTGTTTAGAAAACAAGGCCGGATTATACAATAAAAATATCAAGGCGCGATTTATTTTCATCCCGGCTCTTTGGCCGGCGGGCGGGGTTCATCTCCCCAGACGTGATTGCGGCGGTACGTAAAGATCAAGGCGGCAAAGATTGCCAATGAACAAACAAGAAAGGAAACCGGAAAATCTCAGTCTCAATCATCCGTGGCTTGCAACAACCTTATTTAAAGGAGATTTTTTGAGGCGGAAAATTCCAGCAGTTTTGATTTTATTCCAAATTTGATTTTAACTTGAGTTCCGCAAATTTTGTTTTTCTTTCCGTCGTTCCTGAATATTTTTATCAGGAATCCAGATTTGGGATTCCCCTGTGAAATCGCGGAGCGATTTCCAGGACTTGAGCCCCGGAAACGTTTCGCATTTCTCGGGGCCGCCGCGGGAATGACCACCGCTTGTCTCACAAAGAGCGATACTCCATGAATTCGAAAATTTGCGGAATTCAAGATTTTAATCTATTCACAAAGCTGGAAATTTGTCCCTTCGCGGCCTGCGCGGCATCGGTCACCGCTCCTTTGGCGTCGGCCAAAGGTTTGGAGGATAAGAGTCCTTGCGCCTCCCGGCCTGCCTTATCCGCAGCGCCCGACACGAAATCACCGGCTTTCTCAGCCATTAATCCCACCGTATCCGTTAATAGCTTCGTCCCCGAATCCAAGGCTCCGGTCAAGGAACGCTCCAGCTTATCGGGGCTGAGGTCGAGCAGGTTGCCGAAGGTGGTCCCGTAAACAATTTTGAGGAGCACCAAATTGACGAGGGCTTGGGGGTTCTGAATATTTTTAAAAACCTGCTTTTCGATTTTCATATCGACCTTAGCTTTGCCGGGCATCACTTTCGAAGGGGCAAACTTTTTTTGCGAATGATCCTCGAATGTCACGGCCCGGAGGGTCAGCTCCAAGCGATCAAGCAGAAAGGGCAAGCCCGGGGCTGGCGGGCCCGTCTTTTCGTAACCGGATTTTTCCTTTTTCTCATCGCCTCCCACCGAACTGAGGAGCGAAACATTCGTCTTGCCTTGCGCATTTTTCTCGACATTCACTTCTTCGATATTCAATGTGATCCCGCGGAGATGAACCCTTTCTTTCCGCAGCAGCTCCTTAAGGCTCAGATCCATATAAATTTCAGGGATACGGGCAAAAATCTTATTTTGGAAACCGGCAGGATTATGAATCGTGAGGCCGTTGATTTCTAAGGTTGCGGGAAGATCGTAACGAAGGGCTTCGATTTTTGTCTCAAAACCCGTAAGCCCGGCCACCGCAGCTTCCAGGGTCGTTTTAAGGATCCAATTTTTGAAAAGAAAAACCGCAACGGCAAGAATCACAAAAATTCCCAGGACCCACAGCAACGCCTTTTTCATTTTTTTTATCCTCTTGCGGAGAGTTGAGTTGACGGGTTCGTTCAAGGGTTAAGTGTGTATGTTCAGCCGATTCAAACTACTTTTGTCGCATACTTGAAGTTATTTTAAGGCCATTCGATGATCCTTCGCAATAGGATTCTATGGATTTCTTAAACTTTTAATATTTCAACGCGGGAAAATTTCTACGGGGACAGAAGGAGGTTATCGGTTATGACTGTCGAATATTTCCTTGAACTCCAAATGGACTCTTTGAAAAGCCTCGAGGAGTTTAGGATCAAAGTGGCAAGGCATCACGCGCCCATCGCCTTCGAAGATTATTTTCAGGGCCGTCGGGTGATCAAAACTGTCTTTATAATGCCTTTTACTGCGCAGCGCGTCATAAACATCGACAAGGCCCAAAATCCGGGCTTCGATAGGGATCGCTTCTCCCTTCAAACCGTTGGGGTAACCCGAGCCGTCCCAGCGCTCGTGATGATTCAGCGCAATCACCGAGGCCATCTTGAGCACAGGCGCGTTCGAATCCCGCAGGATTTCGTAACCAATCGTGGTGTGGGTCTTCATAATCTTCCATTCCTCTTCGTCTAAGGGGTCTTTTTTGAAAAGGATTTTGTCCGGGATTCCAATCTTTCCGATATCGTGCATCGGACTGGCGTAAAGCAAAAGTTCCACCATCGAGCTGCTCAGGCGCAGGGCTTTCCCCAACGTCGCCGCATAAAGGCTGAGTCGCCTGACGTGATCGGCGGTCTCCCCGTCTTTGTATTCCGTCGCCCGGGTCAGGCGGTAAATCGTCTCAATGTAGGCCTCTTTAATTTGATTGTTCATCTGATCCAGCTGGACAATCGCCTGCTTCAATTGATCGGTCCTGTCTTTGACCTTTTCTTCAAGGAAATCTTTCCGGTTTTCGAGTTCGAGCTGCAAGATCCGGATCTTGAGTAAATTTTGAATCCGCGCAAGCACTTCAGACAGTTTGATGGGCTTGTAAAGAAAATCCGAAGCGCCGGATCCGAGCGCGCGCAAGCAGAGCGACTCGTCGTTTTGGCCCGTCAGCATCACGATGGGGACAAAGGAAGTGTTATTATTGATCATTTTAAATCGTTCGATAATTTGGAAGCCGTCAAGGTTGGGCATTCGAATATCCAAAAGGACTAAGTCGGGATGAAACTGCCGGTAAACCGTCTCGGCCTCCCGGGAGTCTGTAATCGCGCGCGACATATTGAAGCCGTTTTCTTTAAGGAAATCTTCAAGAGTCATGCCGATCGTCACGTCGTCGTCAATAATCAGAATTTTTGAGCCGAGTATTTTTTTATCGATTTCCATTTATTTTTTCCCCTTAACTCCCTCCCGATCAAGAGCCTTTCTTTAGGGCTAACTAAAGTATGCACGCTGAGTTTTTAAGGGGCAAGGGGGGGAAACAGAATTTTTCAAGATCTAAAAAAAATTCCTGGGGCGGGCGCCAAAGAAATTCGTTAAAATATTTAAAATAGGGACGGGTCTGAAGCGCTCGGATTGCCCTCTGAAGGACAGCGTTACCTCCAGCCGTTGAAGAGGTTAGATCTTCATAAAGACTTTTGGGGAAGTCTTTGACGTAAGAGACGCTTTAAAAATCTGAAACCCTATTTTTTCCAGAAGCCGCGCCGGTTTTGCCGGGCTTCCCGCTCCAAATCCAAAAAGTAATCGCGGAATTTCATATTCAGCCCCGGATCGGCGGCGCGCGCATATCCCGAACGAATGAGTTCCGCATTCAAAAAGGTGCCGTCCTGAAGATACGCGTAGGCAAGCAAGCGCCCGAATCGATCCTGCCTTTCGGCGTCAAATTCGAGCCTTACCCATTTGCCTTGGGCGAGCTGTTTTGTCCGCTTAACGGCTTTCCGGCCGGCCGCCATCAGGCTCGCGATCGTCTGTTGGGTTCTTCGTGATTCATGAAACATCTTGCGGTTGAAAAAATTTTCCGGGGCATCCACGCCGATTAAGACGACCCGCTTATCCCCTTCCAGCCTCAGGCTGTCGCCGTCATAAACGCGCCAGACTTTGTAAATATTTTGAGGAAATCCGGCGCGCGATTCGAAAAGGGCTGCCTCCTCTTTTTTTTCCTCTTCTTTACTCTTGGGAAAATTTGAAGTTGGATCAGCCGCCGGGAGCGGCTTAGAGCTTAATAAATTACCGGAAGTTCCGCCTTTAGATTCCTTCTTCTTCGCAGTCTGCCCTTCTTGAGATTCTTTCAAAGGATCGCCGAAAAGGACTTTGGGCAAGGCGTTGTCTTCCTGCGGGACGCCTGAGGCGGCAAGAGGCTCCGAGGCCGTGTTTTGTTCTCCGGTTTCGGCCAGGATTCTCTCGATTCCTTTATAATGCAGCCCGGGTATAAGGTATTCCTGAAACGCGCGCTGCAAAGTTTCTTTGGGGCGGGCTTCCCCGAGGCTTTTCTCTTTCAAGCCCGCAAGATCCTTGGAAGCCGCTTCGGCCTGTTGCCTGTCCGTTTTTATTTTTTGCTCTTCACTAGGCTGCGCCGCCTGTTTCAAATCCAGGATTTCTGTTTGTTTAAGCTCAGGCGTTTGAACAGCCGCGGAGCTTAAATCGCCGCAAAGCAAAATCGAACTGAGGACGAAAAAAATCGCGCGATATTTTTTGGATAAGTTATGAACCGGAAACTTGGTCTGAAAATTTTTCATTTTGCTCCTTATTGACCCTATTGACAATCTGTTTGCTTTGTTCAAATCATATCAAATCTTTAATTTTTTGTCAGATCATTTTCGGACAAAGGATCTGAATTGCGATTCTCGCCGCTCTGCTTCGCGGCTCGCTTCCGTTTTACTTCGCAGTCAGAATTTTCCAGGATTGATTACTTTTTGCGGGCTACGGTCAGCCCGTCTCTTAAAGTGAGCATCACGGCTTCCACGCGTTTGTCGCGGCGCACGTGCTCATTGAATCCGGCAATGGCTCGGGCCGTTTCTTCGCGGGGGGCTAAGACCCGGCCGCTCCAAAGCACATTGTCGGCGGCAATCAATCCGCCGCGCCGGACCTTCGGCAGGCACGATTCCCAGTAGCGGATATAGTTTTCCTTATCGGCATCCATAAAGACGAAATCGAAAGGGCCGGGCAACGTCTTCAGAGTCTGGAGGGCAGGCCCTAATTTTAAAATAATTTTTTTGCCGTGCGGGCTCTTATTCCAAAAGCAGCGGGCAATCTGAGTCGCCTCGGGATCTCGATCGCAAGTGATTAATTTTCCCCGCTCCGGCAGCCCCTCGGCCATTGCCAAAGCGCTGTAGCCTGTGAATGTCCCGATCTCCAAGATCCTTCGCGCCCCGCTGATCTTCACCAGCAGGCGAAGGAAGGAGCCTTCCAAATGCCCGACTTGCATTTGCGGGCAAACGGTCCGGGCGTAAGTTTCCCGGGCCAGAGCCTTCAAGAGAAGGGATTCTTTTTCCGTGCAAGCGGCGGCATATTGCTCGATTTTTTCAGGAATAATCGAAATCATCGGATTGACCGAAGGTCTCCGTACCGCCAATGCCAGGGCTCAAAAGTCGTCCCTTTCGTTGCGCGCGGGTAAGAAAGTTCAAAGCCGAATTCGTGAGCGTGCGCCTGGAGCCATTTGTATTCTTCAAGCTCCTCAAAATCCTCGGCGTGGTCGTCTCCGTTAACCCCCGCCTGATTGATAAAATCAAGGGCTTGCTTTTGAGGATTCCCGTGTTCGCTCAAGCCCGGCAGGGCCACCCAGCGGCGTGTCTCGACAATCGAAAATGCGTGATGAGGCAAATAATAAAGAAAAGTGTAAAGCTGAAAGGCCGGCGCACGGTATCCCGATTCAATCAGAAGGTTTTTTCCTAAATCGCGCTGCATCGCCTGCATCATCCGCTGATAAGCCCGATAAACCGGTTGAGGCAGATATTGGGGGCCGAGCGTTTCCCTCTTCCCGTTTTTTTCGTAAGTCTGGCCCGTGATTTTTTGAAAATGGATTTTCTTTGTCTCCTCAATTTTTACCGGCTCAATAGCCCGGACACGGTTCAGAAAATCCTGCTCCTCGGAATGAAGGCCTTGATAAAGTTCCTCGAAAGTCATTAAAGGCGCGGAGCCTTCCTCTTTTTTTGCAGGCACCCAGGTTTCCCAGTGGGCGAGCGTCCTCTTCAGGATCACCCGATCGGATTCAGACAGAACGTCCCACTTTTCCTTGCACCCGCAAAACGAAAACAAAATAAAAAGAAGAATCATCCCTTGATTTTTAACCTTGGTGAATCTCATTTCTTTGTCCTTTTAATTTCTCACTTGCTTAATGCGACGTAAACTCCGTCCCAATCCGGAGCCGGCGGAGCCGATTCAAAAGATACGATCCTCAAGCGATAAAGGTCGTAGAGGCTTTTGAGCCTCTGACGGCCGTCGCGTTTACGGCATTCCTCGATCAAATCTCCGGCCCTTTTCCATTCCCGGTTCCTGTAAAAAGCGAGCATTGCCTCGTGAACCTTTCGGAGTTCTTGGAATTCCGAAGCTTCACTCAGCGTTTCGCCGTCAAGCAGCGCGAAAATATGGACGGGCCTCTTTTTTCCCTTCGCGCGGATCAGATCCAGCTCCAGAACCGCAAAACCTTTGATTTGAGCGCAGGTATTCTGCCCGATCAAAATATCCACGCCGTAAGTCTTGGATTGCCCCTCAAAACGCGACGCAAGGTTAACCTCATCTCCCAGCACGGAGTAATCAAAACGCTGCGCGGACCCGACATTGCCCACACAGCAGTCTCCGGTATTTAAGCCGATTCCGATTTCGATCGGCTGAAACGGCCGGTTTTGATCCTGCGCCTCCTGCCGAAGCTTCCGGTTGATTTCCTTAAGACAAGTCCGCATCTCGAGGGCCGCTTCGCAGGCGTGTCGGGCGTGCTCCGGATCCTCGACGGGAGCGTTCCAAAACGCCATAATGCAATCTCCCATATATTTATCAATGGTCCCGCGGCGCCTCAAGACAATTTCGGTCATTGGCGTGAGGAATCGGTTGATAAATCCGGTGAGCCCCTGAGCGTCGAATGTTTCGGAAATCGCAGTGAATCCGCGGATATCGGCGAAAAGCAGCGTCATATTCCGCGTCTGGCCGCCGAGCTTGAGGCTTGCCGGATTTTTAAGGATTTCCGCAACGACTTCCCGCGAGAGGTAGGATTGAAACGCCGTCTTAATTCGATTTTTTTCCAGGCTCTGAAGGGTGTAGCGGACGCTTGTCATTGCGGCAAAGGTTAATCCGCCGCACCCTAAAGGGCTCACAACATTTATCCATATCCCTGCCCGATCAAAGGCTAAAAAGGCCGCGGCGCTGTAGAAAATCAGATAAAAGAAAGTCCCTAGCGAGCCCCACCCGCTCGCTGACAAAACCGTAATCAGAAAAATGGCTGTCCCGCTTAGGATCACGAAGAAAATGTTCCAGGCCTCCGGCGCCTGGCGAATAAAACTCCGCGTCAGAAGGGTGTTGATCATATTGGAATTCATCCCGACCATCGGATAAGCCGGCTGGAGAGGCGTCGGCTGAATATCCTGAGTGCCTGTCGCGGTAAGTCCGATGATGCAAATTTTTTCTTTGACGCAGGAAGCGATTTTATCCTTAAGGCGGATTTCTTTATCCCTGATCTCCTGAACAAGCGCGAAATCCCGTGAAAGGTCAAGAAAAACGGGCGAAGACGGCTCGTCAAGAAACCGCGCTTCGCCTTTTTTAAAATTCTTTTCAAGGAAGGAGAGCAAATCTCTCTCCTTTTGGAGGATCGTATCTTCAAGCTTCAAGGTCTCGGCTTCCGGCGCGTCGGCTTTTAAAAGTGTCCTCTCTTCTCTTAGCCTGGCGATCTCCCCTTGCGCGTATTTCTGATCCAGAAGCGTAAAAAGTTCGGATTTGTCGCGGCGCACATGATCCAATAAAAGCACTGCCGAATAGGGGATATGGGCAAAACCCCCCGGCCAGCGCCCCGTCCAATTGACAAACATCTCCGCTTGAGGTGTGATAGGAATGCGCAAGGCCGTGCCGTTCGTTTGAGAAACCTCAAGCTCATTTTTTGAAACGGAAAAAACGGCATTCTCAATCCCTAAATGCCTTAAAGCGACTTCAAAAAAAAGATGCGCATAAAAACGGTTTCCCACTTTCCACAAAAGCGGTATCCGGCGCATTGTCCCGTCCATGTCCGGCTCTCCATTGACAAACCCCGAGCCGGCAAGATAAGGAAGGAAGATGTCCCTGGGCATTATTTTTTTTTTGGCTGAAGGGATTTTGAGTCCGTCTGATTTGAGGCCGACATTTTTTGAAAATCGGTCTTCCTCGAAGGGAATATCGACAGACTCGCCCGGAGGCGCTTTTTCACCAAGGGGGATATAAAAAGGGAGGAAAATTTGTGCTTTGCTTTGACGTATCGCATTACGGAACTCCCTGTCCTCCAAAATGATTTCCTCCTCAAGAAAGGCCCTTATTTTTCTAACCTCGTCTAACAACGGCTGCGATAGTTGAGAGGGGCCGGCCATCGAATCAGAAAGTTTTTTCAATTTTGCCTGAAGCTCTCCTTTAGAATTCACGCTTTTGGGCAAGGCCCGGCCGCGTTCGATAAAAAGGACGTCAAAGGCAATGATCTTCGCCCCGCATTCATTCAGAATCTTGATAAGCGCGGCGTGTTTTTCGCGCGGCCACGGCCATTTCCCGATCCTGTCAATGCTTTTATCATCAATATCAATGTGAGTCACGAGATCCAACGCGGGAGGCTTGCGCTTGAGACGAAAAAGCAAATCCAGCGCCTTAAGTTCATATTCCTGAAAAAAGCGGAAAGAAGGAAGCGCCAGAAAAAGAAAAATAATGAGAAGCGCCGAAAGGGATCCTGCCGCAGCCGGCCGCTCGAGCCATCTAAAAAAGGATTGCCGCTTTAAAGAATTTTGTGTATCATGCCGACGCATTAAGGAAACCTTTTGATCTTAAACACTCATTTTAATTAAGCGGGTAAGGGTTTTATAAAATATTCATCGGCTCCCTTAATGAAAAGATATAGCCTTTTAACGGCCGCCGCGATTTCCTTTCTTCTGATCTATTTTTTTTCTCCCCTGTACGCGCAAAGCCCTGAAGAACGCAAGCGCGAACTCCTCGAGCGGATCGAAAGCCTTCGCCTCACGGAAGCGCCTCCGCGCCTTTACCATCGATTGTTCGCCTTTGACTGGGGCGGCTGGCTGACGGAAACTTTCACAGACCCTCAGAATGACGTCAATGCAAGCCCCAAATACGCCTTTCGTGAAGACATCCGGCTCTGGCTCAAGGGAGGCGTCCGGATTCCCAAGGACCTTCCCAAATTTTTGGGCAAGGAACATTTTATTTATTTTCGCGCGAAAAACGCCACCCAGCACGAGCACAAGGGCAACAGCGACAATGACGGGCCGCACGTGGACATGCTTTATCTCTCCAGTGATTTTGGCCGTCTCAAGACCCGGATCGGCCGGCGCTTTAATTCCCTCGGACGCGGCATTACTTATGCCGATATCCACGACGGCGCGGATCTTGAAGCGGACTTGAATTTTATTTCGCTAAAAGCCTTTTATTCCAAAACTCTGCCTCACGAACACAATATCGATGCCAGCGCCCCGGGCTTTAACAAGCACTATAACCGGCATTTTTTCGGAACTGAGGTGCAGTATTTAAAAATGTCCAAACACATTCCTTATTTTTATTATATGCGGACCATCGACCGGTCCGACGAAACCCCCATTTCGAATTCCGCTGATTTCGATTATGATTCTTATTATCTCGGGGCGGGCTCGCGGGGTGAATTTTTCATTCCCAACCTGCGTTACTTTAACGAATGGATTTGGGAACGCGGCAAAAGCCGGCTTTCGAATTCCATTGATGCGGCCCGCGTGAAGTCCTGGGCCGTCGATACAGGATTGGAATATTACTTTCTTTTTGTCACGCATCCCGTCGCAAAAATCCAGTTTGCCCGCGGGAGCGGCGACGCGGATAGAATCAGTGTGACAAACACCACGAATGGAAATACCGCCGGACGGGATAAAAATTTTCTTTATTTCGGCCACTTTACAAACGGCGGTTATGCCTTGAACGTGAGGCTCTCTAATATTAACGTCTACAGAATCGGTATGACCCTCAAACCTTTGGAGCCCATTTCCCCGAGCCGGGTTAAAAACACCCTTTGGGCCGGTCTCAGGGAAATGACTCTGGGAACGGATTACTATATTTTCCGCAAATCCAAGCCGGGAGGCGGAATATCCGATAGGCGCGGCAGCCGAGTTCTGAAGGAGGTCGGAATGGAATGGGACGTTTTCTTAACCTGGCGCGTGACTTCCGACCTCAACTGGTCCTTTCAATGGGCCAATTTCAAACCGGGCGACGCCTTTTATCCTGACCGGGAACACGAACGGTTTCTTTCTTCGAGCCTCACATGGGCCTTTTGAAAAAACTTTCCCCACCGCGCCAAGCTCTATTCGCATTCTTTTTCCTTTTACTTTTCCCCTTCCCTGTTCCCCTTCACGCGGATACGGCTTTTTTGCGCAGGCTTGCCGACCAGCCCGTTGCCAATTTTGGCGACGCGGTTTCCATCGTCACTCATTTTTTGAATCAAGAAACCAAGCGCTCCGATTTTGAATCCCAGAGAGACTTTCTCCGGCAGCAGGGTATTTTGTCAAAACGTCTTGCGGTTAAAAAAGCCGATCAGGTCATTCAAAAAGGTGAGCTTGCGGAAATGGCCATTAAGACTCTCGGCATTCGTGGAGGGATCACGCTTCGGCTGGCGCGCCCCTGGAATGAAAATTTTTTAAGCCGTTATTTTTTTCAGCGCTACGCCCTGAAGGAAGCGGTCTTCCTGAAACTTATGAAAGATGAGGACATTCGCTCCGTCGTTTCAGGCGCGGAGCTGATCAGCACCGTTTCAAAAATGTCGGAATACCGGTCCGATGAATAAAGAAAGGCGGCAGGCTATGAGAGTAGGGCGGGCGAATCTTGTACTCATTCTGGTTATCCTTATCCTAGGCGCTTCGTCGATTGCCGCACTCTACGCCCTGGACGTTGTGGTCGATCAACTTGAGGGCGATGTGGAGGTCAAACAAGGAAAGGCGGATTGGGCGGCCGCCACCGCGGGAATGAAACTCTCAGCAGGAGATCAAATCTCTACCGGTTTTGATTCAAAACTGATCCTGAAGTTCGAAGACAACAGCGTCGTCACGGTAAAACCCTTAACCCAATTCACGATTGACCGTTTCTTTAAAGATGAAGCTGCGATTCATACCGATCTTGCCGTAAAAATCGGGGCCGTCAGGGCCAAAGTCAACCGCACGGCCGATACGGCCTCTGATTTCGTGGTCATCACCCCGACGAGCGTCGTCAGCGTGCGCGGAACCGAGGAAGAAGTGCGCGTGACGGAAAAGGCTACGGATGTCAATGTGATCCAGGGCGTCGTCAAAGCGGAAAACGAACGCGGCCAGCCCGCCAGTATCGCCAAAGGCCAAGAGGCTCAAATGGAACAAGGCAAGCAGGTTGTGAGCCCCGTTGAAAAACTTGTCGAGAAATCCCGCACCAATACGGTAAGCGGCTTCGGACTCACGGAACAGGAGATTCAAATCACCGGGCAGTATACCAGCCCAACCTTTGATCCGGGCGGCGCGTCAACCGGCCAAAGCAATCCTACCGCGACTTCGTCCAGCGCTACGACGATGGTCGTAAGCACTTGCGATACCCACAGCGGCTGTTAGCAGGCGCGTCTGATCGATTCGACGATCAATCTCTTTGCTGGCGCGTCTGGGTCTTGCGCGCATTTTCCGTAAGATACCGTTTTCTTAGCCGAATATTCTTAGGAGTAATCTCCACCAGCTCGTCATCCTCGATAAATTCCAGCGCAAATTCGAGCGTCATCGGGCGGGGCGTTATGAGCTGAATGGCTTCGTCGGAACCGGAAGCTCGCATATTCGTCAGTTTTTTTTCGCGGATCGTATTGACCACAAGATCGTGGCCTTTATTATTCACCCCGGCAATCATTCCCTCATAGACATCGTCACCCGGCTTAATGAAAATTTCGCCCCGCTCTTGAAGCCCCCAAAGCGCGTAGGCTACGGCGTTGCCTGTGGACTGTGAAATGAGGACACCGCTTTGGCGGCGGGGAATCTCTCCCTTGAATTTCTGGTATTCAAAAAAATTCTGGTACATAATGCCGGTGCCGCGCGTGAGGGTCAAAAATTCGTTGCGGAATCCCATTAAGGCGCGGGAGGCAATCAAAAATTCCATTTGAACGGCCCCGGCCGAGGTGGTCAGCATCTTTTTCATTTCCGCGCGGCGCTGGCCCAAAGTCTGGATCACCACGCCCTGATATTCAGGCACTACTTCAATCACCAATTCCTCTACCGGCTCCAAAATCTCTCCTCCCACTTCCTTTAAAATGACTTCCGGGCGCGAGACTTCAAGTTCGTATCCCTCCCGGCGCATCGTCTCAATAAGAATCGATAAATGAAGCTCCCCGCGTCCCGAAACCTTAAAGCGTTCGCCTCCTTCGACTTCCTCGACCTTGATGCCCACATTCATCATCGCCTCATGCGCGAGCCTTTCGCGGATGTGGCGCGAGGTCAGGAATCTTCCCCCGTCCCGGCCGCAAAGAGGACTGGTATTATGAGAAAAATTCATCGAGATCGTAGGCTCATCGATTTTGAGGGTGGGAAGGGGCTTGGGATTTTCAGCCGAGCACAACGTTTCTCCCACTTTGACATTTTCCATTCCCGCGAGGGAGACAATATCGCCCGCCTCCGCCTCCTGAACCTCGACGCGCTTGAGGCCTTGATATTTCAGGAGTTTCGTCACCCGGCCCTTCTCAATACTGCCGTCTCTTTTCACTAACGCAATAAAATCGTTTAATTTTATCCTGCCGTGGGAAATCCGGCCGGTTGCGATCCGCCCGACAAAAGAATCATAATCCAGAATGGTGACCAGCATTTGAAAAGCGAGGTCAGAATCCGCAACCGGAGGCAGGACACGGTGGAGGATGGTTTCCAAAAGCGGCTTCATGTCCCGGCCGGGTTCTTCGAGATCAAGCGTGGCGATTCCCTCTCTTCCCGAGGCAAACACAATCGGAAAATCAAGCTGTTCGTCGGTCGCGTTGAGATCACAAAAGAGATCAAAGGTCATATTCACGACTTCGTGCGGCCTGGAATTGGGGCGGTCGATTTTGTTGACCACAAGGATCGGTTTGAGGTGGAGTTCCAGAGACTTTTTCAAAACAAACTTGGTCTGCGGCTTCGGCCCTTCAAAGGCATCCACGAGAAGGAGCACGCCGTCGACCATTTTGAGAATGCGTTCCACCTCGCTCCCGAAATCCGCGTGGCCGGGCGTATCCACAATGTTGATTTGCACGTCTTTATAGCGGCAGGAGGCATTCTTGGAAAAAATCGTAATCCCCCGTTCTTTCTCAAGAGGGTTTGAATCCATAATCGTCGATTCGCCTTCTTTGAATTCGTAGGCGCCCGTTTGTTTTAAAAGCGCGTCCACAAGCGTCGTTTTCCCGTGATCGACGTGCGCGATAATGGCGACGTTGCGGATGTCTTTTCTGCGTTTTTGGATCGTCATCGTTTTGATACTTCTCCTTATCGCCAAAAAAATTCTGGAGGAAAAATGAATCTTTGATTCGAAGGCAAGCCAGTCAGGCTTTAGCGGTTTTTTTCGCGGCGGGCCAAATAAGCGAGAACATCTTTAATTAAAACAATACTCAGCGGCGTTCCGTCTGCCGCCAGAACGGGCACGTGCCGGTAGCCTCCGATGGCCATCTTATTGACGGCATAGGCAATGGGATCGTCCCCTCGCACGTATTCCGGATTGGGAGTCATGACCTGTTCCACTTTGACTTTGGAAAGGTCCTTATATTTGCCTGCAACCCGGAGCAAAATATCGCGCTGGCTCAAAATTCCTACGAGTTTTTTCTTTTTATAAATCAAAACGCAGTTTTTGTTTTTTCCCTGAAATATTTTAACGATCTTCTGAAGGGTATCGGCCGTGCTGGCAACGAGCAGGTCTTTTCCCGTCAAGAGGTCCGAGATCGGCGCCGTCATCATGACGCGCTGAAGGGCGTCGTTTTTCTTGGGCAGAGGAATATCGCGCTGCATCAAGGAATGCAGGCACTGGTCGCAGCGGTCTTCGCCCTGAATATTCTCAAACCCGCAGGAAGGACATTTTATTTTCATGTTTGATCCTCGAACTTTCTCTAGAGCCTTATGTTACCGTCCAGGTCTCAGCCCCGTAAATGAGATCCTTCACAGTGCCTTTACCCCGCTTTTTGACGGAATCACGGATCTGATTTTCCATCATTTCATCGTACGTCGGCCTCCCGATGGCGCGAAAAACTCCGAAGGGAACGGGCATTTCAGGATAAGTCATTTGCGTCAGAAGGTAAGCATAATGCGGCGTGCTGTCTTTTTCATGATGAATCATAAGCTCGCTCGGATCTTTGACCGCGCTGAGCTCCACGACTTCGGGCTGAAGGCCTTTCAAGCGGACCGCCTTTTCTTTCCGTTTTCCGAAAACCAGAGGCTTTCCATCTTCGAGATAAACCATCCGGTCCTCACGGGTTTCACGCCCCGTCACCGGGCCGAAGGCCTTATCATTGAAAATAATGCAATTCTGATAAATCTCAACAAAAGAAACCCCCTTATGCTTCATCGCGCGTTCCATCACATAACTCATGTGCATGGGATCGGTGTCCAGCGTCCGCGCAATAAAGGTCGCTTCCGAAGCAATGGCAATGCAAAGGGCGTTGATCGGATAATCAATGGAGCCCATCGGCGTGGATTTGGTGATCTTCCCCATTTCCGAAGTGGGCGAATACTGCCCTTTGGTCAGACCGTAAATTTGATTATTGACCAGGAGGATATTCAGATCGATGTTGCGGCGCATACAATGGACGAGGTGGTTGCCTCCGATGCTCAAGCCGTCCCCGTCGCCGGTAATCACCCAAACCACCAGATCGGGGTTCACACATTTGAGCCCGGTGGCAATTGTCGGCGCCCGTCCGTGAATGGTATGAAATCCATAGGTATTCATATAATACGGAAAGCGGCTCGAACAGCCGATGCCGGAAACAAAGACATAATTGGATCTGGGAATATCAAACTTCGCAAGCATTCGCTGCGCGGTCGCCAGGATAGCGTAGTCCCCGCACCCGGGGCACCAGCGGACCTCCTGGCCTGAGACAAAGTTCTCTTTGTTGTACGGTAATTGGGATTGCGTCTCGGCCGGACTCATAAAAGCTCTCTAATTTTTTTCACAACTTCCGCCACTTTAAAAGGATGCCCTTCCACTTTATTCAGGCCTATAATTTTCACCCCGGAAAATTTTCCGCGCAAGACTAACGCCAGGTGGCCCATATTAAGCTCCGGAATAAGGATTGTTTCAAAACTCTTCAGCACCCGCTCGATATTACCGGGGAAAGGATTCAAATAATTCAGATGGGCGTGCGAAATTTTTTTCCCTTCGGCGGTTAAATCCGTGACCGCTTGATAAATCGCCCCGTAAGTTCCCCCCCAGCCCAGCACTAAAAGTTTACCGGACTCCGGCCCCCGAACCGCCAGGTCCGGGATATCTTTGGCGATTCTCCTGATTTTTTCAGCGCGCAGATTGACCATCTTCTGATTATTTTCAGGATCATAACTGACATTTCCCGTAAGGTCTGCCTTTGAAAGCCCGCCGATCCTATGCTCAAGCCCGGGAGTACCGGGAATGGCCCAGGGCCGGGCAAGCGTCCCGGGATCGCGCTGATAAGGAAAAAAAGCGCCGGCGCCAGCTTTCGGATGTGAAATTTCAATTTTGGGAAGCTTATCCAAATCAGGCAATTTCCAGGGTTCGGCCGCAGTGGCCAGATAGCCCTCGGAGAGATAAATCACAGGCGTCATATATTTCACGGCGATCCGCACAGCCTCCAGGGCCATATCAAAACAATCGGAGGGAGTTTTCGGGGCCACGATGGCCACCGGGGATTCCCCGTTCCGTCCAAAAAGAGCCTGCAGGAGATCGGCCTGTTCCGTTTTGGTCGGCATCCCCGTGCTCGGCCCGGCGCGCTGGACGTCGATCACGACAAGCGGCAGTTCCGCCATAATAGCCAGGTTCAACGCTTCAGCCTTGAGGCACATCCCCGGCCCGCTGGTGCCGGTCATCCCGAGCGCGCCTCCAAACGAAGCGCCGATCGCCGCGCCGATCGCCGCAATTTCATCCTCCGCTTGGAATGTCTTGACTCCAAAATGTTTGTAGTGAGCAAGCCCTTCCAGGATCGAGCTTGCCGGTGTGATGGGATAAGAACCGTAAAAAAGCGTCTTGCCTGCTAACGTGGCCGCCGTCACAAAGCCGATGGCCGCAGCCTCGTTTCCCATGATCTTCCGGTACGTGCCCGGCTCCAATCCCGTTTTTTCAACGTGGTATTGGGTCGCCAGGAGTTCGGCGATATCCGCATAATTGTATCCCGCCTTAAGGGCCGTAATATTGGCGGCAACCATCTCCGGACGCTTGGCGAATTTCTTCTGAATCCAATCCACGGTGTGCTCCAGTTCGCGGTCATAAAGCCAGAACATCATCCCGAGGGCGAAAAAGTTTTTACAGCGCTCCACTTCCGTAAGCTTGAGCGGGTGGTCTTTGAGGGCGTTTTTGGTGAGATCCGACAGAGGGACTTTCAAGACTTGAAAATCCTTGAGCGTTTGGTCCGTCAGGGGGTTAGCCTGCCAGTTGGCGCGCCTTAAGCCCATTTCATTGAAAGTATTTTCGTTGACGATAATGAGGCCGCCTTTTTTGATCGTATTGAGATTGACCTTCAACGCCGCCGGGTTCATGGTGATCAGCACATCGGCGGTATCCCCCGGAGTGTAAATAATCGAGTTGGAAAATTGAATCTGGAAGCTGCTTACGCCGGGCAAGGTTCCGGCAGGAGCTCTGATTTCTGCGGGAAAGTCAGGCAATGTGGAAAAATCATTGCCCATCACGGCCGTGGTATCCGCAAATTGATCTCCCGTGAGCTGCATCCCGTCGCCGGAGTCGCCGGCAAAACGCACCGTGATTGACGAAACTATAGCTTTTTGTTTGACCGCCGCCATTTTGCTAACTCACCCTCCTTCTCGCGTCTCCATGATCTGATCCGGAGCCGGCGGCAGGTTCAATATTTCCGCGGGATAAAGCTCTGCAAGGAAGCGGATCAGAGTCCGCACAGAAATCACATTGACCAGTTCCTCATTCTCATTGACGAGCGGAATATGATAAAAGCGGCGCTGGCCCATAAGGTCAATCGCCGCCGCCACCGTATCTTCGGGGTGAAGCACGGCCGGAGCCGGGGTCATAAAATCACGCACAGGCCTGCTCCAATCCACGTCGTGTTCGAGAATTTTTCGGGTCACGTCGGTCTCCGTGAAAATTCCAACCGCCTTTTTGTTGTCCGCCACAACGATATAACTGGAGCGGCGTTCCTGCATAAGCCGGATGGCTTCGTGAATCGAAATATCCGGCGGGGCCTGCACAAGGCGCGGGTTGACGATCTCGAAAATTTTTTTCTCCTTCAGCAAGGCATCGACTGATTTTTCCGGCATATTTTTCCCTCTGGAATCTGAAATTATACGAAAATATTCCTTAAAAAGCCATCAAAACGTTTCGGCGTCCTCTTTAAATTTTTTTAAGAAGGATCAAAATGCCCGCCACAAAAAGGGCTAAGGCCGTGATTTTAGAAAATAAAAAAACATAATCTTTTTTCCATTTTCTCGCGTGAGGAATCACGGCCAAGGCCAAAATAAGAAACCAAGCCGCTCCGCCAGCCGCGAATCCGGCTAAAAAAAGCCACCGGAAGGCCAAAATCCAGCGGCCTGAAAATTGAGTCAAAATAAAACTCATGACGCTGATCCACAAAACTAAAATCGCCGGATTGGTGACGACTAAAAGAGCGCCTACTAAAAAGTTTTTGGCGCGGTTTCGTTTCTTTTTTTGCGCCGAGACAGCCGGGGGCTTCTTGGACAAGATTCTGAAGCCTAATAAAAAAACCGCCGCGATTCCGGTCCCTTTGAAAATCAGCCAAAGTTTCGGATCATGAATCACCGCCGACGCCCCCGTCAACACGCCTAAAAGAATCAGCAAATCAGCGCAGACAGATCCCAAGCCGACAAAAAAACTCGCGCTGCGGCCTTTTTCCAGCCCTTGCTGAACCGCGACGAGATTGATTTGCCAGCTCATCAGGGCGGCTGAAAATCCAGTGACGATGCCCAACGCCGCGGTCTGAAACATTTATTTCATTATTTTCTTCTGGAGGGCCTTGCCTAAGGGGTGTCCGGCATATTCGGGAGAAGAAAAAGCGTACGCGGGCGCGAGGAACGAAAAGAGGAGAAAGATTCCGGCCAAGGCGGTCGGAAAATTCGTAAAGATCCTAAGCAGGACGAATATAAAAATGCCCAAATAGAATAGCGGCTTCCAGTTTGAAAATTTCATGGCGGAAATTTTAGGATAAGGGATCTGGCTTGTCATAAGGGCGCTGAGAATGATCATCAAAAGTCCCAGCGTAAAAGTAAAAAGCTTCTGGTCGGTCCAACCATTCGCGCGGCTTGCAAGGATCACCATTGAAAGGGTGACGCCGGCCGCAGGAGACGGCATCCCTTGGAAAAAATTGGCCGTGCCGCCCTTGATATTGAAACGCGCCAGACGGTAAGCGACCGCGCCTAAATAAATAAAAGCAATGACCAGCGTCCCGGGGGAAAATTTATAATGCCAGCTCCTGAGGGCGAAAAAGGCGGGCGCGACGCCGAAAGAAACCATATCCGCCAGGGAATCCAGCTCCTTGCCCAGAAGCGAGGGATTGCGAAAGATCCGCGCAATATTCCCGTCGAGCGAATCCCAGCACAAGGCCGCGCAAATAAGCCACGCGCCGGTGGAGAGCTTTCCCTCCGCGATCATCAGAATCGCCAAAAAACCGGTGAAAAGGTTAAACAGGGTGACGAGATTCGGAAGCCAGGCAAACAGCTTCAGATTTTTTTTAAACGGATACGAATTCATGGCAGCCACTTTCCCAATAAAGACTCCCCCGCTTTAACCCTTTGTCCGATCTTAACCGCAGGCTGGAATTGCCCCGCCGGGAAGAAACATTCCACACGCGATCCGTAACAAATAATTCCCACCTTATCCCTTCGTTTCACATTTTGGTCTTTCTGAACGTCCCAATAAATCCGCCTCGCAATGGCGCCCGCAATCTGGCGCACCAACACGCGGCGCTTCCCCTGGCTGATCCCAATCCAGTTGGATTCATTATGATCCGCGGAATCCGCCCTTAACGCATTCAAAAATTTCCCTGGGACGTAGCGAAGGAACTCCACGGTTCCGTCAATGGGCGCCCGGTTCACGTGCGGGACAAAGACCGACAAAAAGATCCCGATTTTAATGGCGTCTTCCTTGAGATATTGATCTTCCTTGATCCGGGTAATTTCCGCGACCTTCCCGTCGGCGGCCGATACCGGGCCGTCCCCTTCAGGGACTTTTCTAACGGGATCCCGGAAAAAAGCCAAATGTCCGGCGGTCAGAAGGAGAAAAAATAAAAAAACTTCTTGGGATTTAAAAAAAGCCCGCGACGCTGCGGCTAACGATAAAAGAATAAAAGCAGCGGGCCACGCACGGCGGTCAATCGGTAAGCGCATAGCTTCTCCTTGAGAACTTCAACGGGATTAGATTATAGCGGCAAACGGCTTTAAAGGATAGAAGGGATTTAAAAACGGATTTAGATTCTGAGGTAAGAGCATAGAACGCCGCGCCCCTCCTCTCAAAATTCAAACAGGAATTGCAGAAGGGGCCGTTTTACGCTCTCGAAAAAACCAGTAGATAGGAAGCCCGGCCGACAACAGCAAAAAGCCCAGCAAACTTTCAAAAGGAGCGTGAACAACCGCAATCCCGCAAAGCCAGACGGAAGAGAAGATAAATAAAACCGGCGTCCAGGGATAACCGATCCTTAAAAAGGTCCCGGCGGCAGGCTGCCTGCGGCGCAAAAGGAATACGCCAAAACCCGTGAATGCAAAAAAAAGCCAGCTGGCGAAGGAATAGAAAAAAAGAAGCTGCTCAAAATTTCCCCAAAGAACCAAAACGGAGGCCCAGACGCCGTTCAGCAAAAGGGATCTCATCGGCGTTCCAAATTGGGGGTGAATCCCGGCAAACCACGAAAAGCGCGGATAATCGCGCGCCACGGCAAAAGGAATCCGGCCGCCGGTGAGGATCGTTGAGTTAAGAGCGCCGCTTGCGGAAATAATGACGACAGCGGAAATGGCGAGTTTTCCGGTTGCGCCGAACAAGTTCATAAAAACATCCGAGACAATAGCCTTACTCCCGGCCATTTGAGCGGGCGTCATCATTTGCAAATAGGCGACATTCATACAAAGGTAAACCGCCGTTACAATCACCACGCCTGCGATAAGAGAAAGCGGAAGGGCCTTTTGGGTGTCCCGGAACTCCCCGGACATAAAAGTGCTTTGGTGCCAGCCGCCGTAAGTAAAAAGGACGGGAATCAGCGCGGGCGCGATTCCGAAAACAGACGGGGCGTCCATTCCGCTGATCAAGGCCGAAGAGTGGATTTCAGGAATACCGCGTAAATGGAAGATCAATCCCACAATCGCAAGAATGAAAGCGATTTTCAGAGCGGTAAGCATATTTTGAATTTTAGTTCCGATTTGAATCCCGAAAATATTGACCGCGGTAAAGAGCGCAATGACGGCGATCGTCCAAAGTTTTTCGTGGGAAAAAATCGAAGGAATGAAATTTCCAAGATAACTGATAAGAATGTAGGCCACGGCCGCGATCGAGCCGGCGCGGACAATCGAAAATTCCGCCCAGCCGAAAAGAAATCCAACGGGTTTGCCGAAGGCCTCCCGCAAGTAGACGTAAGTGCCGCCGGTGTGCGGAAGGCAAGACGCCAGTTCGGCGTAACAAAAAACGCCGAGGAGAGAAACGAGCCCGCCCAAAATCCAGGTCGCCAGGATCAAAGCGGGGGCGGCCACGTATTGGGCGACTTCCGCCGGGACGCGGAAAATACCGACGCCGATTATCACGCCTACATTGATCGCGATTGAATCCCAAAAACCAAGCCGGCGTTTCAGACCGTCTGAAGACATTTCGAAGTCATAGCCTCCACAGCGGCTTGGATTTGAACCTTCCGAAATCCAAAGGCCGATACCACGCAGGTTTCATTGCTCATCATTTCTTCATCATAAGGATTGCGCAAGAGCACCGCGATTTTATATTTCGCAAGGGATTCCACGCGGTCTAACAATTTTTTTGTTTGAGCGGAAAGACGGGCGTCGTAACAAAAAAATACCGTCAGATCACTTTGTTTAATATCCGCCCCGGCCTCCTGAATCTCAAGGTCGTCGGGATCAAGATTTACGATTCTCATTGCGTGAAGCCGGACGCCGCGCTCCTCAAAAAGCTGCCGAACAAACCGGCCTTCGTCCAGCATTTCTTCCTCAATCAATATTCGGCTGTTTAGGGAGGAAAGTTTGGGGAAAATTATTGCGATCCGCTGGTATTTTAAAACAGGCAAAACCGAAGTCTTTTTTGTAATCCGTATCCCCCCTTTGGCCATTTGTCTCGCCAGATTGAATCCGTCTATTCCCGGACTCAGACGAAGTTGCGGGAATCTTTCGCTTCTCTTTTCTTTAAGCCGCCCGATCCGCGCCGCGCTCTGCTCAAGCTCCTTCCGGCTCAACTCATTTTCCCGGTAGGCCTTCAATAAATGGCGGTAAACTTCCACTTGCGCTTCCGGATCGTGACCAACAAGCACGATATCGTGGCCTGCGCCAATCGCCCTTGTTGCCGCTTCGCCGATCCGGCAAATTCCCTTCAGCGCGCCCATTTCAAGGTCGTCGCTCAGAACAACTCCCCGAAAGCCTAATTGATCTCTTAAAAGTCCGCGGACAATTTTTTTCGAAAACGTCGCCGGCTGTTTTTCGGAGTCCAATTCAGGATAAATGGGGTGAGAAGTCATTATCGTGTCCACGCCTGAACGGATCGCCTCGCGAAAAGGCAACAAATGAACGTTCTCCATTTCTTCCGGAGTCGCGCTGAGAACCGGCAAATCCAAATGGCAATCCAGGGGAGAATGGCCCTGGCCGGGAAAATGTTTGGCGCACGCGGAAAGCCCGTTTCTTTGCATCGCCTCGATCCGCGCCGCGCTCAACCTCGCCACAAGTTTGGGATCTTTGCCGTAAGAACGGATTCCTATATTCGGGCTGAAATTTTCGGTAAGAACGTCAAGCGTAGGAGCCAGATTTAAATCAATGCCAAACTGCCGCAATTCGCAAGCCTCAATCTCTCCTTGTCGCCTTGCGTATTCCACGTTTTGAGTATTCCCGACAGCCCAATTATCGGGGAAAACGGTAACGCCTTCCGCCAAGTGAATGACCCGTCCGCCCTCGTGATCGACGGCAACAAGGAGTTTTCTCTGGAGCGTCTCTTCGAGATCCGAGATCAGCTTCTTCAAACCGCTGGAGGACTCGAAATTGGGCCGGAAGAGGATTAAACCGCCGGCCTGGGTCTTGCGAAAAATCTCGACGGTTTCCGGCGTGATCCGCGTTCCCCGGATCCCAATCATCAGTTTTTGTCCGATGAAATCTTCAAGCCTGTTCATCACGCCGCATTATATCTGAAACTCTAAGGGGAGCAATTCGTATTCACTTTTTAAATTCACAGATCGCTTGCCGGAAGGATTTTAAAATGCTATTCTCGCGGCCGATGAAAAAAGTCGATTACGCAAGGCTTCCGACCGAAAAATCCAACCCCCGCTCGCGCAATATTGACGGCCTTCCCGTGGAACGAATTCTTGAGATCATCAGTCACGAAGACGCCAAAATTCCCGAGGCTGTGGCTAAAGTCAAAAAGAATATTGCCCGCGCTGTGAAACTCATCGTCGCTCGGATTCAAAATGGAGGCCGGGTCTTTTTTGCAGGCGCGGGTACAAGCGGCCGGCTGGGAATCCTCGAAGCCGCGGAATGCCCGCCGACTTTCAATACCCCGCCGGCTCTGATCCAGGCCGTCATTGCGGGAGGACGGAAAGCGGTTTTTCGGTCCCAGGAAGGCGCGGAAGACAGGCGCGATCAAGGCTGCAAAATATTCCGGAAAAAAATTGAACCCGAAGACGTTCTTATCGGAATCGCGGCAAGCGGGGTGACTCCTTTTGTGGCGGGCGCGATTGAAGCCGCGAAAGAAAAAAAAGCCGCCGTGATTTTGATCGCCTGCAATGCGGCCTCCCCCTTCAAAGGCCTAGTCGATTGCCTTATTGCCCCGAAAATAGGCCCGGAAATCATCACCGGCTCAACGCGGCTCAAAGCCGGGACCGCAACCAAGCTCATCCTTAATATGCTGACCGTCGCTTCGATGATTCGGCTTGGGAAAGTTTATCAAAACTGGATGGTCGACCTTCAGCCGAAATCTCAAAAACTGCGCGCCCGCGCCCTCCGGCTGATTGAACGGCTGGGCCGTGTTTCTTCCAAAGAGGCGCGGGATTATTTTGAACGGGCCGGAAGAAAAACAAAACCCGCGATTCTGATGGCCAAAAAAGGCCTGAGTTACCCGGAGGCCTCGGAAAAATTGAAAAAGGCGTCGGGTTTCCTTCGAAAAGCGCTTGCGAAATTATGAGCCTTGCTCTCGGGATTATGTCAGGGACTTCGGGCGACGGCGCGTCTCTGGCCTTGTGTTCTTTTCAAAAAAGAAATCTCAAAATCCTGAATACCCAAACCTATCCTTACCGCCCTTCCCTTTCCAGGAAACTGACCGGAGGAATGGATCTTAAGGCGCCTGAAATTTCCCGGCTCAATATTCTGCTTGGAGAATTTTTCGCGGCCTGTGTTTTGAAATTTCTGAAAAGCTCAAAAGTATCTTCACGGAAGGTTTCCGTTATCGGCTCGCACGGCCACACCCTTTATCACGGAAGTTTGGATAAACCCAAGAACACCCTGCAGATCGGCGAGCCGTGCGTGATCGCCGAAAGAACAGGCATTCCCGTGATCGCGGATTTCCGGACGCGGGATTTGGCCTGCGGCGGCGAAGGCGCTCCCCTGATCCCTTTTTTCGATCGGGCATTTTTTGGAAGAGGAAAACTCCGGGCGCTGCAGAATATCGGCGGGATTGCCAATGTGACGATTGCCGGAAAATCGCAGCCGCTTTCCGCCTTTGATAACGGGCCGGGCAATTGCTTGATCGACGGGGCGGTCCAAAAAATATCCCGGGGGCGGAGGCGTTTTGATCAAGCAGGCGGAATCGCCGCGCGCGGACGCATCGATCCGGAAGCCGTCCGGCAAATGGCAAGGCATCCTTATTTCAGAAAAAATCCGCCCAAGTCTGCGGGACGGGAAATTTTTAATGAGGATTTTATTCCCTCTTCTTTAAAGGCAGGTTCGGCGGAAGATCTCGTGGCCACGTTAACTTACTTCACGGCTTATTCGATTCATCAAAGTTACCAGCGTTTCTTCCTCAAACCGGTCTCTGAAATCATCGTAAGCGGAGGCGGCGCATTCAACAAAACATTAATGAATCATCTTCAAGCTCTTTTCAAGTCCGTTCCTGTACGAAGTGTTGAGGAATACGGAATACCGGCTCAGGCGAAAGAACCTGCCGCGTTTGCCTACTTTGCTTTTGAAGCTTTTCACGGACGGATCAATCACTGCCCGGAAGGAACAGGAGCGAAGAAAGCTGCGGTCTTGGGAAAGTTTGTCCCGGTAAAAAAATGAAAATCTGATGCAGCCCCTCGATTGGATCGTCATCATGATTTATTCCGCGGCCAGTTTAGGCTTAGGTTTGGCTTTCACTAAAAAAGCCTCGGAAGGAATCGAATCTTATTTCGCCTCGGATCGCAAACTTTCCTGGTGGCTGGCTGGAACGTCCATGGCCGCGACCGCTTTCTCTTCCGATACTCCGCTTCTTGTGACCGGCATCGTCAGGCGCCGCGGGATCTGGGGAAACTGGGAAATCTGGGCGCTTGCGATCTCGACAATGTTCGCCGTCTTTTTCTTTTCAAAATTGTGGAAACGCTCCGGCGTCCTGACCGAGGTGGAATTTGTAGAACTGCGCTACAGCGGAAAACCTGCGGCTTTTCTGCGCGGCTTCAAGGCCATTTACTGGGGAATCCTCTATAACGCCTTTATTATGGGCGCCTGGCCGATGACCGGCCTCGCGAAGGTGATGCAGGAAACGGCAGGCTGGACCAAGGCAGAGGCCATTTTTTTTTGCGTAGCCTTGACTGCGGTTTATTCCTGCCTTTCCGGTTTTTGGGGCGTTATCCTGACTGACCTTTTCCAATTTGTGGTGGCCATGTTCGGCGCGTTTCTCCTTGCCGTTTATGCGGTGAACGCCGCAGGCGGCATCGGGATGATCGTCGAACACTTGAAGACGACGGATAAGCTCCTGTTTATCCCGCCCTCAGCAGGCCGGACTCCCCTTGAAATTTTGTCTTCGCCCTTCGGCTGGTTTCTCGGACTGATTTTGATTCAATGGTGGGCGTGGAAAAATACCGACGGCGGAGGCATCATCGTGCAAAGAATTGCGTCCTGCAAAAACGAGCGCCAGGCCATCCTCGCCACGCTCTGGTTCAACATTGCCCAATACGCGCTGCGTTCCTGGCCGTGGATCCTGACCGCGCTCGCGTCCCTTGTCCTGCTTCCGGAAATGACCGACCACGAGCGCGCTTATCCGCGCTTGATTTCAATGCTGCTTCCGACGGGCTGGCGCGGGCTCATGATCGCCTCTTTTTTTGCGGCCTTTATGTCCACGATGAGCACGCACCTGAACTGGGGATCTTCTTATTTCGTCAATGACTTTTACAGGCGATTCATCAAAAAGGAAGCGGCCGAATCTCACTACGTCAGAGTCGGAAGAGTGGTTTCCTTGATTCTCGCCCTCGCCGCGACCGGCATTGCTTTCTTGACGGAAAGCATCGGCGCAGTCTTCACTTTTATTCTGAACCTGACGGCTGCCGTCGGCCCCGTTTATTTTTTGCGGTGGTTTTGGCGCCGGATCAATCCGTGGAGCGAAATGACCGCAATGGCCGTAAGTTTGCCTGTGCTTCTCGTGCGGCCGCTTGTCTTTAAAGCATGGGGAATTCCGCCGAATCCTTCCCTGGAACTTTTATTCGTCGTCCTCGCAAGCGCGCTCTTTTGGGTCCCCGCCACTTTTCTGACCCCGCCCGTCGAGGAAACAACGCTGCGGAATTTTTTTCAGCGCGTCCGGCCGCCGGGAATATGGTTTAAAGAAGGCAAAAAAGAAAATCAAGAATCCTGGGTGAGCAGTTTGTCTCTCTGGCTTCTCGGCACGCTGGCCCTGCTTGGATCCACGATTGGGCCTTTGAAATGGATTTTAGGACAAAACTTTTCCGGAATGACGATTACCGGGGTCAGCGTGATTTTGTGGATTATCGTCGCCGGAAAATTTAAAAATCTCGGCCGTTCCGACGCTGCGATTGCGGTTTCTTGCGAAAAATGAAAACCGTAATGAGAACGGCGCTGAAAAGTACGATATTCACCATATTAAAAACTTTCCAGACGCGATCTTCCGATTGAAATCCCGAAGGGGCCATCAAGGCCAGACAAGTCCAAACGCCGGCGGCCCAGGAAAGGCTGATATCCTCCGAAGACTTCCTTTTGACGATCCTGACAATAAGCGGAATGTTCCACAGCGGTAAAATAATCGCCGCAATAAGCCCCAAAGTTTGAATCATAGCATTATCCTGGTTCCTCAATTCAGATGTTAACCCGCCCGGAGCGCCGCGCTTCGTTGCCTTCACCCCCTTTTTTTCATCGGCTTTTATAACCGGCAAAAAGGGGAATCCTCAAGAGGAAATTTTTGCTTCAGCCGATGAGGCCGCGCTCCCTGAAACTAAAAAACTGATTATCGCCCACAATGAGGTGATCGATTACTTTCAAGGACACGGTTTCACACGCGGATTTAATTTTTTGGGTCATTTGAATGTCTTCGCGGCTCGGCTCAACGCGTCCGGAAGGATGGTTGTGGACAAGGATAACTCCGGTCGCGTGAAAGTCCAGCGCGGCCTTGATAATTTCCCGAGGATGCACCATCGCTTCGTCCACCGTTCCGTGGAACAGGTCTTTTTCGGCGAGCACTCGATTGGCCTTATTCAGAAAAAGGACTTTGAAGATTTCTTTTTTCTTGTCCCGTAAGGAACTTGTCAAGTAAGCGAGCAGCGTTTGGGGATCACGGATCGCATTTTTCCCGATCAGTTCTTCTTTGAGCTGGCGGCGGGTCATTTCACTCGAGGCCAAAAGCGCCGCGATCTTCGCGGGCCCGATCCCCTTGACCTGTCGAAGCTCATTCCAGTTCGCAGCCGCAAGACCGCGCAAGCCGCCGAAACACGCCACAAGATCACGGGCCAACTCAATGGCGTCTTTGCCTCTTACCCCATTTCGCAAAATCAGGGCGACCAGCTCGGCGTCGGATAAAACCTCGACCCCGTGATTCCTAAGCCGTTCGCGCGGACGCTCGGACTCAGGCCAGGATTTGATACTCAGAGAAGAATTTGTTTCCACAGCCGCCTCCAGAATTGAATGGAGGACGATCGTGTCTATCCGCTCCGCCAAAGTTTGCGGGGAGAGGACAATAGATCCCGGTTGGGATTTATCCGATTTTTACGCCGTGGCTGCGGAAGTTTACTGCGGAAACACGTTTCGTCGCAAAGCTAGCGGAGCCAACAACCTCGTTTTGTGAGGGATTATAGCTTAATTCCTTGAGTTCTGCAAATTTTCGAATTCATAAGAGTATCACTCTTTGTAAAACAAGCGGTTGTCATTCCCGCGTCCTCCGTCCTTCGGCGGAAAAGCGGCCCCGAGAAATGCGAAGCGTTTCCGTGACTCAAGTCCTGGAAATCGCTCTGCAATTTCACGGGAGAATCCAAAATCTGGATTCCTGATAAAAGCGTTCAGGAATGCCGGAAAGAAAAGCAAAATTTGAAGAACTCAAGTCAATCCTTTGAAATTTGAAGCGGTAAAATAAAAATGGCCCTTCATCTTTATAGAAGCGGAGGCGCGACGCGCCGTGCCCCTACGCATCTGAGCAAAGACTGCCTTCTGGAATCAGAGCCCCCTACTTCCTCCCCGAAAGATTCAGCATTTCCTCAGCGTGCTTGCGGGAGATTTCCGTTTCCCGCTTGCCGCTCATCATCTGCGCAAGCTCTTTGACGCGCTCCTCCCCTTCGAGAAGGAAACATTGCGTGAACGTTTTCCCATTCCGCACGGCCTTGTCCACTTTAAAATGCCGGTCCGCAAACGAAGCAATCTGGGGCAGATGCGTGATCAAAAGGACCTGATGCTCGCGCGAAATCTCCTTGAGCTTCCGGCCTGTCACAGAGCCCAGGCGGCCGCCGATATTGGCGTCAATCTCATCGAAAATCAGCGTAGAAACAGGATCGACCTTCACAAGCGCCCGTTTTAGGGCAAGCATCACGCGCGAGGCCTCGCCGCCGGAAATAATTTTCCTCAGCGCAAGCAAGGGCTGGCCGGGATTCAGGCTAATCATAAACTCAAGCTGATCCTGGCCGGATAAAGAAAAATCCGTTTTTTCCATCCGGCATTCAAACTGCGCGTTCGGGATTTGAAGATCACGGAGCTCCGTTTCGATCATCTTTTTGAGCTGCGCCGAGGCCTTTTTTCTTTTCTCGGCGAGCTGCCCTGCTTTTTCAGAAAGCGCGGGAAGAACCTTTTTAATTTTCTGCTCGATCTCCTTTCCGTAAAGGCCGGAGTGGACCAGCCGGTCGTATTTTTTCCTGGCTTGATCAAGAAATCCCAGGATTTTGCTGATCTCGCCTCCATATTTTTTCTTGAGAAGTTCAACCGCATCCAGCCGCGTTTCGATTTCCGCAAGCCGGCCGAAATCAAACGAGAGGCTTTCCTGATAATCCCGCAGGGCGCGAATCATTTCTTCAAGATTCAATTGAACTGTCTCATAATCCGATTTCAAGGGCTCCAGCGACGGATCAAGCCGTGAAAGAGAACTCATCTCTTTATACCCTTGCGTTAAAAGATTGGAAGCGGACTGTTCCTCTTCATTAAGAAGGGACAGCAGTCGCGCCGCGTTCTCGTAAAGTTTTTCAGCGTTGGCCAGGCGGATATGCTCTTTCTTTAGCTCTTCCTCTTCATTTTCCTTAAGCGCCGCGCGCTCCATTTCGTCGATCTGGTATTTCAAAAGATCGATTTCGCGCTCGCGGCCTTCTTCCAGGGCTTTGAGCTCGTCACGCTCTTTGAGATAGGATGAATACTCCTCAAAAAGCTTCCGATAGTCCGCTTTAAGATTCTCGGCTTGGGAAAACCGATCGGCCAGGTCCAGATGCGAGGAAACCTCGAACAGGAGCTGGTGATCGTACTGACCGTGAATATCCAGAAGAATTTTCCCCGCCTCCTTCAATGTGGAATTGTTTACGCTTTTATTATTGATCGAACAGCGGCTTTTTCCTTCACCCGTCAGTTCTTTTCTCAGAATCAAAACTTCGTCGCCGGATTCCAAAAAGGGTTCGAGAACGTCCTGGAAACGGAGTTTTTTATCGGAGATTTCGAAAACGGCCTCGACAAGGCAGGAACCCTCTGCGGCGGAATCAGTCCGGATCGTATCAAGACGTTCGCCCAACACAAAACGAATGGCATCGATCAGAAGCGATTTGCCGGCCCCGGTTTCGCCGGTGAGGACATTCAGATGGGGTGAGAATTCAAGGTTCAAGCGCTCGACCAGCGCGAAATTTTTGATCTGAAGAGAGCGGAGCATATTCCAAAGTTTTTTTCGAACCGTATTCTACCACCCGGCGGGAATAGATAAAGACAAAAGAACTGCCGTTATAGGGAGGTAAGAAATATTGCGGGAGGCTCTTTCACGGCTTCACTCGAAATGTCCACCGAGCCTAAATCCTTATTCGACAACCCGATCGCCCGATTGAAAAAAATAGGCGGGATTTGCCGGGTGCATCGTGCACAGGGAAAAGGCCTCAAAGGATTGATCCGTTCTCAGCGTCCCTTGAATCACGCCGTCTCGAATCACGAACAAATCCTTGCCTTCCTCGATCCCCTGTTCTTTTCCAAGGTCAATCATGGCGTATTCATAGACCGGATTAACCCGCACAATAATTCCCTGGACCGAAGGCTTAAGCTGAAACGCGGAGTTCGCGGCGGATAATTCTTTCATCTTCGACTTGAGGGAATTTATTTTTGACTTCGCGTAGAAAAATTCCCTTTCGAGATTGCGTTTGTCCCATTGGAGGGTTCTGATTTTTTTATTCTTTTGATGCAGCACGTTTTCCATTTTTAAAGCTCTCTGACTGAGAAGGCCCTTTTGCTCCTGAATCAAAAAAATCTCCCGGTGCAAGCGCTCGAGGGCGGTCTGCAGCGCCTGAATATGGGACCTGCTTTGAAACCAATTTTTCGTCGCGTACACCGCCCCTGCCGATACCCCGAAGAAGGCGAGCGCAAACAAAACGGATTTCCACTTGAAGGGCCGCGGCTCTTTTTTGGCTTCAATCTTAAGCCGTCCGACTTTGGGGATCGGATAGACTTCCGCAGCCGCTGGGATTGATTCCGAGATGGAAAGACTAGCTTCTGATTTGACGTTCAGGTGGGGCGACCCGTAAGATTTCGTCGATACTTGTGATGCCCTGGGCAGCTTTGGCCAAGCCATTTTCATAAAGTTGCTTCATTCCTTTTTTAATTGCGTTTTCGCGGATTTCCAGCGTCGAGACGTTCCGGACGATGAGTTCTCTTACTTCATCGTCCACGCCCAGGATTTCTTGAATCGCGATCCGGCCTTGATAGCCCGTTTTACGGCATCTTTCGCAGCCGGCGGGTTCATAAAAAGTTTTGCCGTCATAAATATCCAGAAATTCCTTATAAATTCCTTTTTTAGGCTCGGTCAGCGCCCGCTTGCATCCGCGGCAAAGCAGGCGGATCAGCCTTTGAGCCACCACGACCTCGACCGAAGAAGCCACCAGATAAGGTTCCACCCCAATATCGACTAAGCGCGTAATCGCGCCCGCGGCATCACGGGTATGAAGGGTTGAAAAAACAAGATGCCCGGTCAGGGCGGCGCGGCTGGCAATCTGCGCCGTGTCTTGATCGCGGATCTCTCCGATCATCATCACGTCCGGATCGTGGCGCAGGGCGTGGCGGAGGCAGGTTGCAAAAGTAAGTCCGATTTTCGGCTGGACCTGGATCTGCAAGACCTCTGTAATTTGGTACTCGATCGGGTCTTCAATCGTAATGATTTTCCGTTCCGTACTGTTCAACTCTCTAAGAAAAGCGTAAAGCGTCGTGGTTTTTCCGCTTCCCGTCGGCCCGGTCAGCAGGATAATTCCCGTAGGTTTCTGAATGGCTTTTCGGATAAACGCCAAGTCTTTACTCTCGAAACCGAGCCGCTCGAGGTCCAAGAGCATTCCGGGACGCAAAATACGGATCACGACCGCCTCGCCGTGGTGGGATGGGATCACGGAAACGCGAAGGTCAAGCTCGCCGGCCTTTGTTTTCACCAAAATGCGCCCGTCCTGGGGAAGGCGTTTTTCGGCGATATCCAGCCCGGCCATAATCTTGATGCGCGAAATGATATTCATCTGAAAGCGTTTGATTTGGGACGGCACTTTGGCGTGCTGAAGAATCCCGTCGATCCTGTAACGGATCGCAAACCCGTCCTGCGAAGGTTCCAAATGAATGTCCGAGGCCCCGCAGTTGTACGCATCCATTAAAAACTGATTGACGAGGTCCGTGACGGAGGCATCTTCGTTTTTGGCATCAATGGTCTCGACCAAATTCACAACCGGAACAGCCGAGGGAAACTGCTCCTCCTTGGCGGTAAGTTTGTCCAAAACCGAAGCCCCGATCCCGTAATGCTCTTTAATCGCCTCTTCAATCCCCCTGGGGTCCGTGATGGCAACCTCGATTTCGTATCCGACCAAGGCCCGGATTTCGTCGAAGGCGCGGAAATTCAAAGGATTCGAAACGCAAATGGTCAGCCGCTGATTGATTAATTCAACGGGCAAAAATTGGTAATGAGAAGCCAGTTTTGCGGGAATGCGTTTTAAAAGTTCCGCTGAAATCGTAACCTCTTTTAAGTTTTTTATATAGCGGATGCCCAATTGTTCCGAAAGAATTTGAAAAATTTGCGGCTCTGAAACGATTCCCATCCGGATTAGTATCTGGCCCAGGTATTCTTTGGTCTTCTGCTGCTGCTTGAGCGCCTCTTCAAGCTGCTCGCGGGACATCATCTTGTGTTGAATAAGCGCCTCTCCCAGGAGAAACTGTTTCTTTTTATGGACTGTCATAAAACGATGTTATTTCCTTTTTGGTTATAAACCGCGCGGGAAACCGCCGCTTGCGCCAGAAGTTCCCCTTCTTCGGAATTACCTTCGGCGAGATTTAATTTTTCAACCGCGATCAGGCCGGGTAAATTCAACACCTCATAAATGAATTTTACAATGCCCGTCATCGTTCCTGCAATCTCAAGTTCCGCGCCGATCGAATCCCTGTTGGCCTTTTCCCCTCTTGCATAAGGCTTTGTATTCAAAATAGGGATCTGCGTGGTCGTGGAAATTTTCTCGAGTTCGGCCAGAAAATCCCCGATTTCGGAACTTCCCCAGAGGGTCATCCCTTTGGCCTTCAGTTCATTCTTTGAAGCGGCGTAATAATGATAGTTTTGACTCAGGTCCGCGGCAAAGACCAGTCTTTTTTTTGCGGCTTCGATTTTATGCTCCGTCGAGTCGATCGCGCCTTTGAGGTAAGGAAGCAGGATCGCCGCCGCAACGACCGCGGCCACAGGAAGCCTCCACTGCAGATTCTTCATACCGGAGTCTGCCTCAATCCAAGCTGAATTTGAAAGTAAAAAATCTCTTCGTCCCCTATTTTCTTTTTCTGGGAATAATCCAGCGTCCATTTATGGGTATCCGGAAGGCCCCTTAATTGATTGAAAAACTCCGTGACCTGCTGATTGGTGGGGGCCGTGCCCTGTAAAATAAAACCGTTTTCCCTGTTGTATTCAATTTCCGTCATGACCATATCGGGAGGAGTGATCTTGTGCAAAGCGGCAAGCACCTCAAGGAAAATCCATTTATTTTTTTCGTGCTTCGTCCTCAAACGCAAACCCAGAGCCGTCTCTTCGATCCCCAGGGTCCGGGATCTTAGCTTTTCAATTTTTTTCTCGGCGCTGAGTAAAAGAAACTGCCGGGCCCCGAGGTGGGATACAAATAAAAGGAGCAAGGCGGCCGAAAAGCAAGCCAGGGAATACAAGATTTGATTTTTCCGGTTTATTTTTTCTTCCTGCCCTTTGTCCTTTTTGACTTCTTCGGGCAGGAGATTGAGAGCCTCCGGCCGCAGCGCCTCAAAAGCCCCCCAATGAGGCGTCAGGGAAAATGACGCGAACTCGCTGTTTTGTATTCCGAAAATTTCCGGTTCGATTTGCAGATTCTCCTGAATAGCCTTTTTGAGGAAACCGGAAGGGGACGGCCGGCCGGAAATCACGATTCGCGTGATCCGGCGCTCCACGGCAACGGGGTAATCCTCGCGCAAAAGGATTTCAATTTCCCGGAAAAGCCTCGAGAAGACCGAGGGATCTCCCGTTTCATAGTCCCGGCTTTTAAGATCTACTTTTTTCGAACTCACCATTTTATCGCGGCTGGCGAAGATAAGTTCGGAACTTTCTGTGTCGACATCAATAAGAAGGGCGCCAGCGGCCTCGATCCACTCTTTGTTTTGCCTGCGGCAGGCCAGGAAAATAGCCTCGCTGGAGTAGCCGATACGGTCCGGGATGAGTGAAATCGCTTTCAATTCCGCAAGCTTTTCATCCACGACGCGGCGGTGGCCGATCACCACAGACACGGCGGGCTCGCCGGAGTTTTCCGGCTGAATCAAATGATAATCACTGACGATCTCGGAAATATCATAAGGGATATATTGCGAAATCATTTCCTGGACTTCCCGGGCGACCTTTTCCGGACCGCCGCCGGCCGTGATCCGGAAACTCCTTATAAGAACTTCCTCGCGGTCCACAATCAATAACACGGCCTTCAAGCCCGGGCCCGCTTTTTTTAGAAGGCGGCGGAGCATTTCCAGCGCCTCGTCAAATCCGTTTTGAATCGAACACGCTTCATAAGCAATCAAAGAGAGATTGCCCGTGTCCCGGTTCAGCAATACCGCCCGGAAAGAACCGTCCTTAACCTGCAGGCTTACTATGGTTTCGTGGTGCGGAAAAAAGAATTTCATCTTCAAATCCTTTGCCAAGCCAGGATCTCCTGATCTGATCCTAGAATAACCTCTGCCCCGAAGTCTTTCAAGACTTCGCCTGATACTTTCGCCCGGACGCGGAAGTACTTCGAATCCACCGTCAGGTACGGCAGAAGCTGGATCATGCCCGCAACCAAATCCGCGAACGGCGGCAGGCGTAAAAGGTAAATCAAATTCATGACATTAAGATCGCTTTCCACAAAATATTTTTTGGCTTCGATTTTTTGCGGCCCGCTTTTTTCAGGGGACTCCTGCTTTTTTCCCGAAGCCGCCCCCCCGGGCAAGCCCTTTCTTGAAAAAAATCCAAAGGGCGTTTGTCTCCTTCCGATATCCCCCAAACCGCCGCCTTCCTGCCAGCCGAGCCTGGGCGGAGCGCCTTCCTTTTTCTCGGACTCTTTTAAATCCGATTCATAGCGCTGAAGCCTCCCTTCACGAAACGCGATAATCTGCTCATAGATTCTATCTTGAGAATCAGAATTGCCGGGAATACTTTGAATCACAGCCTTGAGAATGGGCTTAGAAACCGTGTTCAGATTGATCGTGAAGGGAACATTCTCTTGCGCCCGGGGAAAGACGGTAAAGTAGGACTTTAAAATCGGGATATCCTCTTCTTTAACTCCCGGGACCAAAAAAAGCTCCTCAAGGGATTCAAACGGTTTTTTCTTATAAAAAGCCGCGGTTTTTTCCCCTTTTTTGTGCCAACTGCCCCCGCGCCAGTAAAGAATGCCGCCGATTAAGTCTTCCGTATCTGAAAGGAGTTTTTTCCCCTCTGCCTTTTGAAGCAGCTCCGGTTTAAGCAGCTCAAAAAATTTCTCCAATACCTGGGCCGGGACCGTATTAATATTCAGGCGGCTCTCTTCATCATCAATGTACAAAAAATAGGTCAGTTTTCGCGCCGGATCGCCGAGCCCGTTAAGCGCGGCGGTTCCTTTTTTATCCTCGGCTCCTTCCCCGTACCATTTATCGTACGGGCTGTCGGCCGATGTTTCTTCGTCGGCTTTAAGTTTCATCTTTGCAATATTAACGGCCGAGAGCAAGGAATAAGGAACGCTGCCTTTGGCCTCGCGGATCGCGGAAATTTTGATCTCGAGGCGGCCGCGAAAAGCAAGGCTCAGCGCCAGCAGCCCGAACAAAGTGAAAATCCACAGGGACAAAATCAGAATCGATCCCGCCTCCTTCCTCGCGTTCTCTTTTTGAATTCCGAGACTCGTGCTTCGCCTGCCGGCGAGGCAGGGACAGGCGGGGATTTTTTGAGTCATTTTAACTGTAGGATTTCCGGATGCCGTCGGGCAGATAAAAAATCTTCTCCGCGCGGACGGGCTGGTTTTTATCCGCCTGAATCTGGACCGTGATCTTTACCCCAAAAGGAAACCCGACCTTGTTCTCATCCTGCTTCCACTCGTCTTTCCAGAGAACGCCGCCTTTGGGCTTCTTATACGCGTATTGAAATAAAAGCGTCCGGACCCCCTCAAGCCAAATCTGGTTCGTGATCGGCCGGATCGAAAGTTTTTTCTTAAGGACTTCGAGGAGAGGAAACTCTTGCCGGACCAAGTTTTCTCCCTCGAGACGGTATTGGACTTTCACGAATTGTTTTCCCCTTTTTCCGGCCGATGCCGTATGCGTCAATGCGGTCATCTGGATTTCATTTTTTTTTCCTGCAAAAGGGACGCGCTCCAAGGAAACCGTATTTTCAAACTCCTCGGCCATTCGGGCCCAAAGCAGATCCAAATCCAGATTGCGGTTTGAATTGCTTTCATCCCGTTCCCAGACGGTAAGCCCGCCGCTCAGGCTCACGGCCGTAATAAAAAGCACGAGGGTATAAAGGCTCAGGGCCAAGAGCAACTCGATCAGCGTAAACCCTCTGAATCCGAAACGTCTATTTTTCATTCTGGAGGATTACCTTGGTGTTGTAAATTTCCTTCCCTGTAGGGGTGAGGATCTTGACATCCACCCGGTAAAAATTCTCAGAACCTTCTATTTGCTCCGAAAGGATTTCATAATTCAGCTTTCCTAACGGCAGATCGGCGGCCGCGATTGAATCTTTTTTCCATCCGCCCTTTTTTGACAAAATCTCCGTCAAATCTCCCGAGACCAGCCTAAATAAAAGGGCTTCCGCGGCGTTCTTTCCTGCAGCCATTTCGGCCATCCTTTGCTGGGCGCGTAAAGATTGTCCGAACACTTTGACGCAGCTTGCCATCCCGATGGCGAGAACCGAAATCGCGATCAGAACCTCAAGGAGAAAATAGCCCGCGCTTTTATCTTTCCTTTTCAAAATCAACCTTAACATGCCCCAGCCCCGGCTTGACGGTTAAACGAGCCGCCGTTTTTTCATAGGTTAAACGAAACCCGCCGCCCGAACTTGAACCGTCGGGCCAATAGACGATATCCTCAACCGAAGGGTCTAAAACAATCCGGCTTTTTAATTGGACCGGCTTCCCCCACTCCCCGGCGATGACGGAGTCTTTTTCTTTGCCGGTTTCTTCTTCCTTTCTGATTTGATATTGATTCTTCTCAGGCTCCACTTTAAAGACAATGGGAGCGTGTTCGGCGATGGCGCGGTATTGCGCGTACCTTAGGAACTGGGCTGCGGTGCGGGCCTCTTGATTGAGCAAGGCGTGTTCAAAACGTTTTTTAAGTTCAGGAAGAGAAACGGCAACAAAAATTCCGATCAGGATGAGTACGATGAGAAGTTCGACAAAGGTGAACCCTCTTGCCCGGCTTTTCTTGTGGAGCGTGCTGCCTGGATCAAGAAGCAGGGTCGCCATTTTCTCATCGCACAAGAACGCTCATTTGGAAAATCGGCAAAAGAAGGCTGACGATAATAAACCCTACAATCAGGCCGATCACAATGATAATCAAAGGCTCGAGAAGCGTCGTCATAATTTTCGTCAGCCGGTCGACTTCTTTTTCCATGATCTCACCCAGCTTCTGGAGCGAGTGATCCAGTTTCCCGGTCGACTCCCCCACCCACACCAGGTTCAAGGCCAGCTCCGGAAAAAGGGCGCACTGCCTTAAAGTCTCGGAGAAATTTTTGCCTTCTTCTACTTTTTTCTCAACGCTGTGGAGTTTCCCTTTGATCAGGTCGTTGGTGATGGTATTCCTGGCAAGCACAATCGAGCGCATCAAAGGAACGCCTCCCTCAAGGAGCATTCCGAGCGTCTTTGAGAAATGCGCAATTTCAGACTGAAGGACGATCTTTTGAATGTAAGGGATATAAAGCACGAACCGGTCCGCAATCTGCTTAGCCGCTCTAGTTTTCTTCGTCCCGATAAAGGTCCCCGCGGCAAGAATAATCAATCCGATGATCCAGCCAAAGTCCAAAAATCCCCGGCTGAGGGCCAGGACGACTTTGGTGGTCCAGGGAAAGTCCCCGCCAAAATCCTGATAAATCACCGCGATTTTGGGGACGATGACGATCAGCAAAAAAATGACCGTCAGAATGCCGAAGCCCAGAACGAACAAAGGATAGGCGAGGGTCATTGTCACTTTGGCCCTCAGGTCTAATTCTTTTTCGATGGCGCGCGCTAAACGCTCCAGAACGTAATCTAACTTTCCGCTCAGCTCCCCAGCCTCGACAAATTCCGTGTAATAGGAACTGAAAATTTTCGGGAACTGCTTCAGGCTGGCGGCAAATCCTTCCCCGCGCCGGACCCGGCTGATCACGTCCCGCAGGATTTCCTGAAAATAAGGATGCCTCATCTCTTTTTGAATTAATTCCAGAGACTGGAGGAGGGGAACGCCGGACCTCAGAAACTCCGCCAGATGATCGGTAAAAACAGCGGTCGCGGATTTCGAAACCGTGCGCCGGCCGAAGGGCTTCATTGGGAATCAAGCTGGAAATCAACCGGGAAAACTTCCTCGGGCACATTGAGGCCGGAAGGAAAAAGAGGAAACGGTGCGGACGCCAAGATGGCATTTTCGATCCGTTTCTGCGTTTCATCTCCTTTGACGAGATCCGTTTTATGAATCCGAAGCTGCTTAATGCGGCCGCTGGGCAGCAAGACAAGCTCGATCTTTACTCTCCCCTTTTTGCCTTTCAATCCAAGGTCCGCGGAGCTGAGGATCCGGAAAAGTTCTATTTCAACAGCCTTGTGGTAATCCGCATTTCGCCTGTTCAAATTCAAATCCGCCCCCCACGAAGGATCGGGCGCGCTCTGATTTCCAAGATCGGCCGGCGGCGTTGAGGGATTTGCCGGAGCTGGGCTTGATTTCTTAAACGTTGGGGAGTATTGATCGTATTCGCGCGAGTTCAAATGATCCGGCTTGAACCACGCAAAATGATCGTCAGGGCGGCGCTTCCAATAAGGTTCGTCATTGCTTCCAAAAGGCCCCTGAGACTGATGAATCCCCTTGTCGTAGGGAAAGCCGCCCACTTGATCGAACGGCAGCAATTTACCGCGCTCATTAACGTACATATCCATTTCATCGGTTTGACTGTCGCCGGGAATGATTTTAGGCGTGAGGAAAACGACCAGCTCCGACTTGCTGAAAGTATTGGTCTTGCTCCTAAAGGCGGCTCCGACGAAAGGGATATCCCCTAAAAAAGGAATTTTCTGCATTGTTTTTAATTCACTATCCTGGATCAAGCCGCCGATCACAAGAGTATGCCCGTCTTTAATAGTGACAACGGTCTCGAACTCCTGAGTCGTGACCACCGGAATTCTCGAACGAACATAGGATGTAGAGCTGCTCGCCGGCACAGCCTGTAATTCGAGAGGCGTCCCTTGAGTGCTGACTTCCGGCTTGATCATAAGGACGATATACCCGTCATCTCCAATCGTCGGCTTTACGGTCATGGTCACGCCGACGTTGATGAACTGGACATTATCAGCCGTCGTGGAGGTATTATTCCCCTGGACCACGGTTTGAGTCACAAAAGGCTCTTTGGTGGCAACGGCAAGCTTCGCCTCCTGGTCGCTCACCACGGTCAGGCGCGGGCTTGAGAGCGTATTGGTTTTTCCGAATTTTTCGAGGATTTGAATCGTGGCTTGAATATCGTCTCCGCCACTGCCTAACGTGAGCGTACTCAACGTGCCGCTGGTCGGAGCGGACACGGGAAAATTGGGCTGAATATCCACGCGGTTAAGAGAGCCTACGTGATCCATAACCATCGCCCAATCGATTCCGTAACGCGCGCTATTGTCAAGATCCACTTTGATCACGCGCGCCTCAATCAGGACCTGGGCCGGCCGCACGTCCAGTCCATGAATGATTCTCGTAATCACGTCCAGCTTGCGCTTCGTATCCGTCACCACCAACCGGTTGGCAATAATATCGAAGTGCACCGAGCCGGTATCCGGAGTCACGAGGGGCTTGATTTTCGGCTCCAGGGTTTCTGCTTTAATATAGCGTAAAGGAAAGTCACGGGTTTCGGTCGGGACATCCAAATCACTAAGAAGCCTTTCGACGGATCCAACGACCTCCGGCGCGTCCAGCACGGAGATCGTATTGCTCCGGACATCCACCATAATTTTCCCCGCACGGGTCTTAAATGCTTCAAGAAGCGGCGCGATTTTATCCGCCTGCCCGTAGCGGAGCGGAAAAGACTTTAGAAGGCTCCGGTCTTTATAAGGCCTTCCGAACCGCGTGATGTAATCCTGTTGAGTGATGATTCGAATGAGGCCTTGTTCTTCAAACATGGCAAGATTGGCAACTTCAAGGACCGTCTCCAGGGCGTTTTGGACGCTGACACCTTTAAGAAAAAGCGTAATTTGCCCGACCACTCCCTGCCCGACCACCAGATTCAGCCCGCTCTCTTTGGAAAAGAAATCAAACACATCCAGAATGTTGACGCCTTTGAGATCCATCGTAATCGTCCGCGGGCCGGCATCGGATTGCTGCATTTCCGGAACGGACTGGGAGCGGGCAAGCCCTGAAAAAGAAAAGCTGACTCCCAAGATTAAAAAAGATATTCTCAAAATTATCCGCGTGAATTTATTTTTCAACGAAAATCTCCTTTTGCTGCTCCCCGCGCGCCACCACAACACTTTTCCCCCGAATTTCCTTCACCTCCATATTGCCCACCTTGCTCGCGTTACTTACAAATAAACTCTGCTGATTATTTTTATCTTTGAAAATGGCCCGTTTGTTTTGCCCGCTCAGCACTCCGATAAGTTTAAACCGCGCCAGTTCCGTATCCAGCGTCGATTTAGGCGCGGCTTCGGCTTTGGGCAATGTTTTTGAAAATAAATTCCGCGCCGTCAGGCTGGTTTTCAGCTCCTCATAGGAGACTACTTTTGGAGCCCGGCTTAAATTGGCCAGCGAAGGAGTTTCGGTCTTCTCAAACCGGGAAGGAAAGAAGAATTGGAAAAGCGTCCAGGCCCAGTCTAAGATCATAAAAATAACAATCAGCCCGACAACCCCGCCCAGGCCTAACAAAACTTTAGGCTGCCAATCCCTTGTTCTCAAATCAAATTGGAATCGTTTTGTCTTCAAGGTCCATTCGTAAGACTTTATAAAGGATTTTGGGTGGCTTA
>JAHFHG010000008.1:0-13795 GCA_023247035.1 Candidatus Omnitrophota bacterium | reverse complement strand
ACAACCCCGCCCAGGCCTAACAAAACTTTAGGCTGCCAATCCCTTGTTCTCAAATCAAATTGGAATCGTTTTGTCTTCAAGGTCCATTCGTAAGACTTTATAAAGGATTTTGGGTGGCTTAACCGGATATTTACTTATCGTCTTTTGTTTGCTTGTCTTAAGGAAGAAATATGAACCTTAAAGAATCATTCAAAAAGGGCAGGAGTTTTTACCGCGTTTACTCAAATATTGCTGATGATATTCCTCGGCCTGCCAAAAAACCGGGGCGGGCACGATTTCCGTAACAATAGGCTGTTTCCATTTTCCGGAGCGCTCGAGTTCCTGTTTTGATTTCCGCGCCGCTTTTTCCTGTTCCGGCGAGTGAAAAAAAACAGCCGAGCGGTATTGCTCGCCGGCATCGGGTCCTTGACGATTTTTTGTCGTCGGATTGTGGCCTTTCCAAAACACCTCCAAAAGCTCTTCATAGGAAATCATCTTGGGATCAAATTGAATCTGCACCGCTTCAGCATGGCCCGTGCTGCCGCGGCAGACCTCTTCATAAGCAGGATAGGAGAGCTTACCGCCGGTATATCCGGCGCTTGTGGATTGGACTCCTTTTAAATTCCGGAAGGTCTCCTCCACTCCCCAAAAACAGCCGGCGGCAAACGTGGCGGTTTGGAAAGATTTTTTTTGAGCCGGGGAAGATACCTTTTCTTTTGCGCGGGGCTCGAACTTGAGGGCCGCGGAATTCACGCAATAGCGTTTTCCCGTAGGAGCCGGGCCGTCCTCAAAAACGTGGCCCAAGTGGCCTCCGCAAACCGGGCAGTGGATTTCTGTCCGCTCCATAAAATGACTTTTATCCTGTTCGTAGCCGATCTGTTCGGATGGAACCGGCGCCCAGAAACTCGGCCAGCCTGTGCCGGATTCAAATTTCGCCTCCGAGCTGAAAAGCGGCGTCCCGCAGCCGGCGCAGTGATAAATTCCGGCGGCCTTATGATTGTGATAGGCCCCGGAGAAAGAGCGTTCCGTCCCCTTTTGACGCAGAATCCGGTACTGTTCGGCGGTGAGCTGCTTTTTCCAATCTTCCTCACTTTTACGGATTTTTTTCATGGCTCAATTCGAATGGGGAATATTCAACTCAAAAAGATGCGCCTTCCAAGGCCCCAAATCCACGTAAAGGCCCGGCTCCCTCAGTTCTTTGAGATCACGGTCATAAACTTCTCCGGAATATCTGTCCCGAAACCTTAAAGAAGCGTTCCTTCCGGCAAGCCATTCCGTGGGGAGCAGCACGCGGGCTTGGGCCTGAACCGGCGAATAGTTTACTATAACAAGCCTGACCGCGTTTTCTTTTTTCCACGACCACGCCAAAAAGTTTGCGTCAGAAAAATTTTCCGGCCAAGCCGGGGTGATCTCCAAAAGCCGCCACAGGCCCGAGTGAAAAGGTTCCTGATCGGCGAATTTGAGGAGAAGCTTGTAGAATTCCTTTGTTGGATTGTCTCCTTCTTCCTGCGTCTCTCTTCCGAGCTGGATCGGCTGATGAATTTTTTTGCCTTCCTGCTGGCCATCGTGCAACAATTTCATTCCCGGAATCGTGGCCGCAATCACGGCCGCCGCATAAGATTTCTCGCGTCCCAAAACGCTCATCGCCCGCGGCTCATCATGATTTTCGATAAACCGGACGGAACGTTGCTGATAAGAAAGATCCGCGTGCAGGTGCTCGCGAACGCCGGCCGCGGACGAAAAACGAAGCCTGTCATATAATTTTTTATCGTAAGTAAAATCAAATCCCAATTGCTGCAGCGGCCATTCCGAATCCCAATAGGCCTCGGCGATGAAAATAAAGTCCGGGTATCGGGCTTTGATCTTGCGGATGATCTCTTCCCAGAATTCTTTTTGAGGGCGTTTTGCTTCTTTTAGAAATCTTCCCCAACTTTTTTCAAAGACTTCATTTAATCCCAGCATCGCCATATCGCAGCGGACTCCGTCGGCCTCCCCTGCGATCCGCAGAAGCTCACTCGCCGCGGCCCGGCGCGCCTCCTCGGAAAAAAAATTGATCTGAGCCGTGTCGGTCCAGGGCGCGAAATAAGGGTCTCTTCCGTGCGCCAGGTAAAAGCCGTGAGGAGTTTTAAAAAATAATTCCGGATGCTGCCTGAAATTTTCATCGGACCCGCGGACAAAACGCTCAGGCTTTGAAATCGTCGAAGGATGATCCAGCGCAAGATGATTGGGAACATAATCCACCATCAAACCCAGGCCGGCGTTGTGGAGCCGACGCTTAAGCTTGGCAAAGTCCTCCGGCCTGCCCAATTGCGGGTCAAGCGCATAATCGTAGACCGCATAAGGCGAGCCTGCGATATCGTCCTTGGTCCCGCGCAAAAGAAGCTCGCGAGAGAGCCTTCGCAAGCCCGAGTCCGCAGCCGAACATTTGCGGGCGCCGGGACTCCTTTTCCAAACTCCCATCAGCCAGATCGCATCAAACCCTTGCGCCGAAAGCAAGGCCCATTCTTTTTCGGGAACCGACGGCAAGGTGAGCGCCCTTCCATGTTTTTTAGAAAGGCGTTTCAGCCATGTCCAGGCATTGAGTTCAAGGAGAAGAGGATGTTCGCGCAGTTTCATGCCGTTTCGCATCGCCTAAGATAGGCTTGCATTTGCAATAGGAATTGGTCGGGGTGGCAGGATTTGAACCTGCGACATCTTGCTCCCAAAGCAAGCGCTCTAGCCAGGCTGAGCTACACCCCGGTAAAAATTCAAAGATCAACTATCAAGATGGAAATCCAATATAAAAATAAAACGAGTTGAGAATTTTTAAAAATCTCGATCTTCGAATTTTAAAAAATCGATCTTTCCTTATGGATACTGAGAATGATTCCTAAAGCAAGGGTAGTCGCAACCAGCGAAGACCCGCCGTAACTTATAAGAGGCAGAGTGATTCCCGTGATCGGCGTCAGCCCGAAGCTCATTCCAATGTTCACAAAAATTTGGGCGAACAGGACCGCGAGGATCCCCGCCACCAGCAGCTTGGCTTTCACGTCCGTCGTATGTTCCATCACCTGGAAGGCGGAACGGAATAGAAAACTATAGAGCAGCAGGACAAAAAGGGTTCCCGCATATCCCCACTCCTCCCCGACCACGCAAAAAATAAAATCCGTATGATGCTCGGGAACGAACTGAAGCTGGCTTTGAGTTCCGGCAAGATAGCCTTTTCCCAAAAGGCCGCCGGAGCCTACCGCGATTTTCGATTGAATCGCCGTGTAGCCTGAGCCGAGCGGGTCCAGATTAGGATTGAGAAACACAAGGATCCTTTTTTTTTGATAGGCCTTTAAAAATCCCCAGAAAAGCGGAGCCGCTACGGTTGCGATGATCCCGCCGAGAATAAAAAAACGGCGCCGCATTCCCCATAAAAATAAAAGGCCCGCAAGGAGAGGGACAAACATAATCGCGGAGCCGAGATCAGGCTGTTTGGCGATCAAAACCAGCGGCAGAAAAGTGATTCCCGCAGAGGCCAGCACGACGCTCCATTTTTTTTCCCACGGATGGTTGGCCCCCAAAAAATTCGCGAGCGCAAGGATCGTTGCGAGCTTCGCAAATTCAGAGGGCTGGATAAGCAAAGGGCCGATCTGGAGCCAGCGCTGGGCGCCTAATCGTTGTTCGCCGATCACAAGGACCGCAGCCAGAAGCATAAGGCTCACCCCATAAAGCAAGTAAGAAATGTTCAGAAATGTGCGGTAGCCCATAACAGGGATAAGGAATAAGACCCCCAAGGCCGCGCCCATCCAAAACAAATGTTTGCTCATATAATGGCCCGAATCGTGGTACGAGGCGCTGAAAATAAACATCGTCCCCACAGCCGCGAGCCCCAAAGTGGAAAATACAAGAGGCCAGTGTGTTTCCTTAACCCACTTTCGCCACATTTTCCCCCCAGATTTGAATCATTTCTTTGACGATCTTGGCGCCCGTGATTCCGCCTGAGCCTCCGTGCTCCACAAAAACCACAAAGGCGATTTTAGGATTGTCGTAAGGAAAAAAACCGGTCATCCAGCTGTGCGCCGTCTTGGGCGGAGGAACCTGCGCGGTTCCTGTCTTGGCCGCAAGCTTTCCGAAATCCACGCGCGCCAGCTGTCCCGTCCCATATTCGGACTGAACGACTTGAAGCATTCCCTTTTTGATCACTTTTAAATTTTCTTCGTGAATGGCGGTCTTTTTACTCTCGTCAGACGGGTTTTTTTCAAGGATAAGCTGGGGTTCGACCCTCACGCCGTTTTTTGCGATGATCGCCGTCAAACGCAGCACTTGGAGCGGCGAGACAAGGAGATAACTTTGACCGATCGCAAAGCTCAAGGTTTCTCCTTGATACCATTTTTCGCGGAACCGCTCGCGCTTCCAAGCGCTGTCAGGCACCAGGCCGGGCGCAATGTTGGTGACATCAAGCCGCATCCGCTCCCCCAGCCCGAGTTCGCGCGCGTAGGAGGCAATCGTTTCAGGCGAAAGTCTCGAGCCGACATTATAAAAATACACGTTGCACGAACGCTCAAGAGCCTCATAAAGATTAATGCTCCCGTGCCCGTGCTGCGACCAGCAGTGGTAAGGGCGCGCGCCGGGTTTGAGCCGGAAAGTTCCGGGGCAGAAAAACCGGGTGTTGGGAGTAATCTTTCCGGTTTCAAGCGCGGCAAGCGCCGTGACAAGTTTAAATACCGATCCCGGCGGATAGGCGGAGCTTACGCCCCGGTCCAAAAGCGGCGCGTTGACATCCCTCAAAAATTGAAGCCTCTCCTGGGCGCGTCCCGGAGAAACGAAAACATTCGGGTCAAAAGCCGGCGAACTGGCAAGCGCGATCAAGCCCTCGGAATCCAAATCCATTACGGCAACGGAGGCGTGCTTGCCTTTTATAAATTCCATAATCTTTTTCTGGAAATCCAAATCCAGGGTAAGCCTCAGGTCCTCCCCGGGCTCGGGCAGTTTCTCGGAAAGCACGCGGACAAGCTGACCGCGCGCGTTGACTTCAATTTGACGGCCGCCGCGCCAGCCGCGCAGACGTTCGTCATAAATCTTTTCGATGCCCGTCCTGCCTATAAGCGAATTAAACCCGTAGCGTTCACGATCAAGCTTCTGGTATTCTTCGGAATTAATTTTGCCAATAAATCCGATGAGGTGCGAGGCCGTCTCCTGGTAAGGGTAATAACGCAGAAACGCGATCTGGATGAAGACCCCGGGAAGTTCCGGTTTGTATTCTTCGATCCGAAAAAGGACTTCCCTGGGAACGTCTTCCTTAATCAGGGCAGGCGCAAAAGGATATTCCCGAGGCGCGCTCATCCGGCGGCGGACTTCTTTTTCGGAAAGCTGAAGAATGGTTGCAAGACGCGGAAAGACTTCGGGCGTGACGTCCTCGGGAGTCGCCACGACATCATAAGAGGGACGGTTTGTCGCCAGCAGGTTCCCGCGGGAGTCGAAAACCCTTCCGCGCGGGGCCTCTAACGGGATGAGACGGACGCGGTTTTGCTCGCTCAGCCGCCTGAAGCGGCCGCCTTCAAGAACCTGAACCCGGAAAAGGCAGAACCCCAGGACGGTCAGTCCCGCGTAAACCGTCATTCGAAACAAAAAATAACGCATTATCCAAAAAGTTCATACTGTTTTAAGTGCTGCTGTTCTTTGAACCAACGGCCCGTGAAGTAAAAAAATACCGGCATCGCCATCGACGTTGAAAACGCAAGCTTCAAACACGCGGAAACAGGATACCAAGAAACGGGCGAAGATGAAACTAAAAAACCGGAAAGCGCCCAGGTTAAAAAGGAAACGCTCAGGACAAAAATAAAGCACGTCAGAAACCGGTTCACCAAAGACTCGCGATCGACGGTCTGGATCATCAGGACCAGCCCAAAGGAAGCGGCCCCCAGTACCGCGGTCTCGATTCCAAGCGGCTGAAGGCTTACCAAATCTTTTAAAAGGCCGGCGACAATCCCCAGGGCGAGGGTGTGCCGGCCGTGCCAGACAAAAGCGCTGTAGAAGACCATCAAATATAAAAAACCCGGGGGATAAAAAAAATCAAAACGGAAAAACGGCATGACGCTGACATCGAGCGCAAGACACAAGAGTAAATAAAAAATTACTTTTCCGGAGACGAGGCGGCGCATAAGACTTCTTCGAGTTGGGAAAATTTCACGAAAGGCTCGACTTGGGCTTCCAAGTGAAGTCCGTTGGGGTCCCGGCTGAGAGCCGTGATCTTCCCGATCTGTATGTTTTTGGGATAAACGCTGCTTGTCGCCGAGGCCATAATGGTCTCACCCACCGCAACGCCACTGTCCAATTCGAGGTAAGTCATTTTTAACGTTCTTGATCCGTCCCCCGCAATAATGCCCGAGGCCCGGCTTTGATTCGAAAGCGCGCTGACTCTCGCATCCGGATCGGTCAAAAGAATGGCGCGGGAAGTCTGCGGCCCGGCTTCCAAAATCCTCCCGGCAAGACCTTCCGGGACCACGACCACCATATTCTCCTGGACGCCGTGCTTCTTTCCTTTATCGAGAAGGAGCGCTCTCCGCCACGGCGCGGGGTCCCATCCGATCACCCGGGCGGCCACGGTCTTTTGATGCAGTCCTTGACGGAAATCAAGAAGCTTTTTCAGCCGGACATTTTCCTTGGCTGCTTCTTGGAGCTGATAAACTTCGCCCTCAAGTTCAAGAATCCGTTTGCGATGGATTTCCTGATTTTTAAAACTGTCCCAGAAACGCGCAACAATATCGCGCCCGTCCCTGAAAAAATCCGCGAAAGAACGTCCGGCGGCAAAAAGCGGTTTTAAAACGGCCAGCGAGATCCCGTGGACGGGCTGGGAAATCTGGGGATTCTGAAGCGCAAAAAGAAGAGGGAGGACAAGGATCAGCAAAAAATAATAAGAGCGTTTGGCGCGCATCTTGAGTTAGATGAGGATAGAGGAAAGAACTAATTTTTACGGCAAAGCCACAGCCTGGCGCCGCCGCGCGGCTGTGAATTTATAATCCGTATTCCTTGCCGTTGCTGTTATTCACGGCAAGGCGCTTGAGCAGATGAAAATCACTCAAGTAGCGGCCGGTTCCGAGGGCAATCGCAGTTAAGGGGTCTTCGGCGATATGAACCGGAAGCCCGGTCTCTTCACTAATCAATTTATCAAGGCCTCGCAAAAGCGCACCGCCTCCGGCAAGGATAAGCCCGCGGTCGATCAGATCCGCGGAAAGCTCGGGCGGCGTCCTCTCCAAAGCAATCCGGACAGCTTCTAAAATTGAAGTCAAGGGCTCGGAAAGCGCCTCGCGGACTTCTTCACTGGTGATCGTGACCGTTTTCGGAAGGCCGGCCAATATGTCTCGGCCTTTAACGTCCAAGGTGACTTCTTCTTGAAGGGGATACGCAGATCCAATGCGGATTTTGATTTCTTCGGCCGTACGCTCGCCGATCATCAAATTGTAGGCCTTTTTGAGGTGCATCATGATGGCTTCGTCAAATTCATCGCCCCCGATGCGGATGCTTTTTGAGAAGACAATTCCGGAAAGAGAAATGACGGCAATCTCGGTCGTGCCGCCGCCGATATCGATGACCATATTTCCGGCCGGCTCTTGAATCGGAAGGCCAACCCCGATTGCGGCGGCAATGGGCTCTTCAACTAAATAAACGGGGCTGCGCCCGCCGGCGCGCTCTGCGGAATCTTTCACCGCGCGTTTCTCAACTTCCGTAATGCCGCTCGGCACGGCGATCACCACACGCGGACTGATCAAACTATTTTTGCGATGAACTTTGCGGATAAAATAGCGCAGCATGGCTTCGGTCACGTCAAAATCTGCGATGACCCCGTCCTTCATCGGGCGTACCGCCACGATATTGCCCGGCGTGCGGCCCAGCATCCGTTTGGCTTCTTCGCCGACCGCGAGAACGGAGTGCGTGGTTTTATCAATAGCGACTACGGAAGGTTCGCACAAAACAACTCCCTGGCCTTTGACATAAACGAGCGTGTTGGCGGTCCCTAAATCGATTCCAATATCACTTGAAAAGAAACCCAGCATCCGGTCTAAAAAAAACATCGAACTTTTTTCCTTTCGCGGGAATAAAAATGAGAAGAAGTGGGGTAAGTATATTTAAATAAACAGGCTATGTCAAACAAAATTCCCAAAAATGCCCCCTTTTTTTTACATGTTTCGGGATTTCCCTTCGTTAGATGATATCCTCTTTTTTATCTTCTGTTTTAGCCGCCGGAATTCATCAAAAAAACTTGGGAAAGAGGTTGCGACACAGGCTATATCCTCAATCGTCAGTTCATCTTTCATCATCAATGTGGCTATGGCAAGGCTCATCGCTGTTCGGTGATCGCCGAAACTCCGGACCCGGCCGCCGCGAAAACGCTCGACCCCGCGGATCAAACAACCGTCGGGCAGTTCTTCGATATTTGCTCCCAGCGTCTTCAATCCTGTCACCATCGAATGGATCCTGTCCGTCTCTTTAACGCGCAGCTCTTCAGCCCCTGAAATCAAACTCTCGCCTTCCGCAAGGGCCGCTGCCGTCATAAGAATGGGAAGTTCGTCGATCAGACTTGGGATTTCTTTCTTTGTTATTCTCGTCCCCCGCAACCTTCCGCCACGGATGTGAATCGTGCCAAAAGGTTCGGGAACTTCCTGCGTGACCGCCGACTGAATGGAGGCCCCCATCTTTTTTAAAACTTCTAAAAAACCGGTGCGGGTCGGATTAAGACAAACTTTTTCTACGGTCAATTCGGAGCCCGGCGTCATTGCAGCGCCGGCGATAAAAAAAGCGGCGGCGGAAATATCCCCCGGTATTTCTGCTTCGAGGGCTTGAAGCCGTTCAGTTCTTTCGACGGAAATCCATTCGCCCTCCCGCCGGAACGAGGCCCCGGCGCCTTCCAGAAACCGTTCGGTATGATCCCGGGAAGGAATCCATTCTTTAATGCGGGTTGGGCCTTCGGCAAAAAGCCCTGCGAGCAAGATCGCGGATTTGACTTGAGCGCTTGCAAGGTCATTTTCAAAATCAATCCCGCGCAAGCGGCCTCCGCGGATCGTGAGCGGGGCAAAATTGCCGTGGTCACGGCCTTTAATTTGAGCGCCCATTTGCTTTAACGGCCTTGTCACGCGTCCCATAGGCCGGGACGAGAGCGAAGGATCGCCGCTGAGAACGGCTTGAAAGCGCTGGCCCGCAAGAATCCCCAGCATCAACCGCATCGTGGTTCCTGAATTGCCGAGATAAAGCTCTTTTTCAGGCGCCTTCAGGCCGTTCATTCCGGCGCCTTTAATTCGAAGCTCCCCCGCATTTTCGGATTCCATAGAAACGCCGAGGGATTGAAATGCCCGAACCGTATGAAGGCAGTCTTCAGCTTCCAGAAAATGGGAATAAAAACTGGTTCCTTCACTGAGCGCACCGAACATTACGGCGCGGTGAGAAATGGATTTATCACCCGGAGGGAGAAAACTCCCTTTTAAAACATCAGTCTCCTGCGGCAGAACGATAGTTTGCATCTCTTAGCTGCTTTTTACATTCACTTGAATCAAGACGCGAAGGCGGTGGAGATATTAAAAAAGAAATTAGGCGGGCCTGCGGATGAGGTCACCTTCTTTAACGGGGGCTTCTTTGGGTTCTTTGACAAGGACGGCAGAGGCGAAACTTTCATAAAGCTTTTCGACTTTGGCAGAACCTATAACTTTGCCGTCACGCTCAATATCAAGAGGATCGCCGATCTTAATTTTATCCTGCATCCCTAGATTGACGACCACGAAATTAAAACGCCGGTTCACCGTCAAAACCTTCGCCGTTTTGACCGCCGGAGCTGCGGCCTGATCCGCCTTTGAAGATACCGAAGGCCCCTCAGGCAACGCCGGAAGAGAAGGTTCACGGTCCGGACTTACCGGTGAAAAAGCTGCATCGGCTTTTTTTGAGATCTGTTCCTCAATGACTTTGTTCCGCTCCTCGACTTCCCGAAGTTTATTCTGCAGCCCGGCAATCCGGCGATCGCTCTCCTCGATTTGCCATTTAAATTCCTTACGCTCGGCGCCGTAGCTTTTGAGCTGCTCGCGCATTCTTTCGATCTCTGTACGGTATTGTTCCGCGGTTTTTTCAAAAGCGGCGGCATGATCTTGAACTTGAAGCTGCGTCGCTTCCAGCGCCTCCCGCTTTCGCTTTTCACTGTTCAAGACCTGATAAAAAGAAACCGCGCCCGCCAAAGAGACAAGGGAAAGAAGAAAAGCGGCGGCTACGGTGATTTTTAAACCGGTAAATTTGGGAGTCGAAAATGGGTCCGGAAGCGGTTTTTCCATCGAAGGGATCCTGCTTTTGTCTTTTTCAACAAGCTTTAGTTCTTCGGAAAGATTTTTGTAAGACGACATGGACCTGAAGAATGCCCTTAACATTAATTCTCAAAGAGATGTTATCGTACCACAGCGCGGAGAATTTTCAATCATTGTTTTATCTGGAGCCGCTTGAGATAACTGAAAATCTGTTTTGCTCGATCTGCTGAATTTATGGGATGTTACGGCACGCAGCTTGGCGGCGGGAAATGAGGAAAATGAAAAAAGTATTGAGGCGAAAAACTTGAGGGCTACTTCGATTTTTTACGTTTGAGGAGACCTGCGACCAAGAGGACGAGTCCGATTAAAATCGAAAGCCGGGTGAGCTCGCGTGGAATGCCGAATACTGAAAGGTTAATGAAAAGGGCGTTGACGCCGCCGGCAATAATAAAAACAGCCAAGCCGATTCCCGCCAGAGGGTCATTTTTCAATCTGCCCCCGGACCTCTGGATTGGTGAATAGGTTTCAATAATCCTGCCAGCCAGAGCCGGTAGGGGCGGTAGAGGGAGGAAGCTGGAGAGGGGCGGACCTTCCCGCACAAGCCAGAAGAGATAATCCAATCAAGAAAAGCGCCAAGAGCTTAAGAAGATTTGAAAACATAGTCTGTCACCACTCCATTTTTGTCAAACCATACCAGCAAGGTTTTTGTAACGGTGCTACCTCCCACGCTGATAAGAAGATTCGATTGAATACCTCCGCTTTTTGCATATTCATAGAAGAATTCCTTGCCGTCTTCAGTTTCCCTTGCTTTCGTCGGAGGACCAAAGAGATGGAGCATCTCCCTTTCGGTACTGACCCCTTTTTTAATTTGGGCGATATGAGCCGACTGAATATCGTGTCCACGAGTCATTTGCTGAGTTTTGATAATTCCGCAGGCTGCGAAAAAGATAACCGCAAAAATCAGCGGCATTAATTTGACAATAGGTTTGGTCATTAAACTTTCTCCTTTTTGTTTTGTCTTGAGTTGCATCAAACGAATGGCGCTCACGCCAAGTATAACAACCGCTAAAAGAGGCGTAATAAAATAGCTGTCCGCGCGGACAAATTCAATAAAAATTCGGGAACCAGACTCAAGCAGGAAATAAGTGAGAAGGATCTGTCCGTTAAAGGCCTTTCTCTGACGTTGAGTCATAAGGAAGACGAAAATCGCCATTCCTATGAGAAAGGAATAAATCTGCGTGGGGTGAAGAGCCACATAAAGCGGCCGGGCGATGGCCAAAGAAGACTCAAAAATAATTCCCCACGGAAGCTTGGTTGGTTTTCCATAACAGCACCCCGCAGCCAGACAGCCCAGCCGGCTGAAGGCAAGCCCAAAGCAAAGTCCCAAGGCAACGGGATCGGAAAGTGCGGCGAAAGAAAGTTTTCTCCTTCGACAGAAGAGGAAACCTCCGAGGAGACCCCCGAGAAGTCCGCCATACAAAACAATGCCTCCTTCCCAGAATTTAAAAACGCTGAAAGGGACGGCAGCGTAAGTGTGCCAATGCTCAAAGATGAAGAAAAGCCTCGCTCCCAAGAAGGCGGCAATCAAGGTCGCAAAGGCGAGATCGGGAAGAATATCGACGGATATCTTTAATCGTTTCATCTCCCCTGCCGTGATCAGGCAGCCAAGGAGGATACTTGCGGCGGCAAATATACCGAAGAGGCGAATCGGCATTCCAAAAAAAATAAGGGTGTCAGGAAACATTAACCGCCTCGAAGGTAAAGATTAGGCGAAGAAAAAACGTTGTGGGCGAGAAAAGTTTTCGATTCATTTCAATGTGAAGAATTCAAACCGGAAGGCTCCACGCCAATTTTGCAATGATAGCGTACACCGCAGTCAATCCCAATCCGTAAATCCAATTTTTTATTCGTGTCATTTCATTCAACGTGCCCGCCCGCCGTCTTTTTGGCGGGTCCCCTCACGGGCAACTGTCCCCTTTCCATTTTTTGATGTCTCATGGTCGTCTGCCAAAAAATACCGAATACCGGATGTCGCCCGAAAGAAAAGATTACTTACCCTTCCCCACTGAGGGATGTCCGGTTTTTAAAGATTTCACGATATTCCCCACATTTTCGGCCCAAATTTCTGTAAAGAGCAGAAGGTATTTGAGTTTACTATACTCGGGGGCAATGAACGAATGATCCCAAAATTCTTTTTTTGAGCCAAAAGGAAATCCTTTTTTTCGATCTGCAAAAGCAACAACCTCCGTACCGGCCTCAAGATCAACCAGTCGGCCTTCAAAAGTCGCTTTGGCATTACCCGAACTAAAACCAACCATCATGTTCAACATCACATTTGTCCCCTCCATTTCGGTCATCCCTAGATCAAGACGTAATGCCTTTTGTCCCTGTCCGATATCAGAGGATTTCGTGGCAACCATTGAAAAATGGCGGGACATCTCAGCCCGAAAATTCTCCAGCAGTTTAGACGTGACTTCTTTCTGATCTTCCAAGTCTAAATTGGTCATCATCAGCGAGGACGTATCAACGGGTGAAATGAGAATTGTATTATACGCAGAAAAATCTGTTCCTGGAGCGATGCGTACGTGGTCTAAATCATATTGCTTCGTCATTCCTGAATAATCCCGAAACATTGCTGAGGGATACATCGGCCCGCTTGCGCAACCCGTGGCCAACGTCAAAATCAAAAGGCAAAGAAAGCAAAATCTCATACCCCTCTCCTTCCTCATTTTCCTTTTCTCCTTTCTCTTTTCTTTTTTCAATTTGATCAATTTCAATTTACGAGTGTTCCTTATGCGCTTACCCTGCCCCGCCGGACGCCGTCCGGTCTACACATTTCATTCAACCTGTCCCCTTTTCTTCCCTTTTCCCTTTTCCTTTTCCAAGGTTGCGCTTTTGGAAGGGGTACCGTTCCTCACGGTGAATGGCCAATCCCCCTTGCTACCATCTTTCCCATATTCCCGATAAAAAAATCCAAAGGAGGATGAGGATTATAGGAACCCCAATCAAGATAGCCCGCAGGTCAGTTCTGACAAAAAGCTTCCAGCTATATTTCCTCCCTTCCTTCACAAATCCGATCAAATCTGGGTCAACTTGGCAGTTGTTCGGAAGCCGAGCTAAGATTTCTCGAAGAAAGTCATAGGGTTTCAGAAATCCAGAAAATCCGATAATAATAATTTGACCAGCACCTGACTCGAGGTAAAGCGTACTTCTCGTCCAAGGTGTATCAGGATCTCCGCTAAGATAGGCGTGTTTAATATCCTGCCATCTCAGAGCGTCGCGTCTTTTAAAGCCTGTTTGTGCTATTCCTTCTTCGGAAACTTCTGTTCGGCTGAGAAATAGTGCTAAGCATCCGCCTATCGCTAGAACCAAGCACAAAAAACCTAGAGCACGTACCGGAAGAGTCCAGCTCGCTGGATTCACAGATGCTGACAGGAACCAAACCCCACCTGCCGCAAAAAATATTCCCGCCATTCCGAACTTAAGAACATTTTGACGGTATATTGTTGTCATCTTGATTCCCTATAACCCAATCGCCTCAAAATTTCTTCTTCTAGCCATTTGCCAAA
>JAHFHG010000043.1 GCA_023247035.1 Candidatus Omnitrophota bacterium | reverse complement strand
CAATATTTTCTTGAGATTCGTATCCTTCCTGGAGATAATAGAAACCTCATGAACGCCGACTTAGAAAAATTGACCTCCAAACCCAAACCAAAATAATACTTCACGCAAAAGATGGGGCTCGAGACTTTTCCGGAAATTGAAAGTTTTCAAAAATTACCCCGCAAGGTGATCGTCAAGGCGGGCGCTTCCTCGTTCAGCGAGCGGGACGGCGCCGAACTGCGCGGGATCGTGATCAATAATATCGGCCATACGATTTGTGATTTGCGCGTTCACGTGGTTATCCTGGACACTCAAGGCATTCCCGTCATGAGCGCCGCGGCGACTCCCGAACCCGACGCCTTGCCGCAAGGCGGGATCAGCTCTTTTACTTTTCAGATTAAGGATTACGCCCAAAAAATTTCCGACTTCCACCTTTACAGCAATTGGAGATTCGATGACCGGGAATAATCGCGGGACTTCGCTGGAAGTTCTGCTTCAAGAAGACCGCAGGTTTCCTCCGCCCGACGCGTTCCGCCGCAGCGCCTGGGCGAAGGATGAAAATATTTATGAAAGGGCGGCGCGGGATCCGAAAGGATTCTGGGAAAATTGGGCCAAGGAGCTGGATTGGTTTCAACCGTGGAAGAAAGTTTTGGATTGGAAGCCTCCGCACGCGAAATGGTTTATCGATGGGAAAATCAATGCGTGCGTGAATTGCGTGGACCGGCACGTCTTCTCCAATACCGGACATCGGGCAAGGCGCAATAAAGCGGCCATTATTTGGGAAGGAGAGCCGGGCGACACGCGGACGCTGACCTATTGGGACCTTTACCGCGAAGTGAACCGTTTCGCGAATGTCTTGAAAAAGCTGGGCGTCAAAAAGGACGATCGGGTCGCGATTTATCTGCCGATGGTTCCTGAACTCATGATTGCCTGTCTTTCATGCGCCCGGATCGGCGCGATTCACAGCGTTGTGTTCGGCGGATTCAGCGCCGAAGCGCTCCGGGACCGTATCAACGATGCTCAGGCGAAACTTTTAATCACGGCGGATTTCGGCTGGCGGCGCGGCCAGCAGATCCAGCTTAAGAAGGCCGCCGATGAGGCGCTTGAAAATACTCCTTCGATTGAAAACGCCGTCGTGGTCAAACGCGGGGGATTTCAAGATACGGCTCCCCAATTTCAGTGGAAAGCGGAGCGGGATCACTGGTGGCACGAGCTGATGGAGCAGGCCGGCGCTTACGCGGAGCCTGAGCAAAATGACGCCGAGGATATGCTTTTTATTTTGTACACCTCAGGCACCACCGGAAAGCCCAAGGGAATCGTTCATACGACCGGAGGGTATCTGACCGGCGTTTATGCCACCACAAAATGGGTCTTTGATCTCAAAGACGAGGACGTGTATTGGTGCACTGCGGATATCGGCTGGATCACGGGACATAGTTATGTGATCTACGGCCCGCTCGCCAACGGCGCCGCGGTTTTCATTTATGAGGGCGCGCCGGACTGGCCCGCGAAGGACCGGCTCTGGCGGCTCATCGAAAAATATGGAATCACCATTTTCTACACTGCTCCCACGGCGATCCGCGCCTTTATGAAATGGGGGAGAGAATGGATTGAAAAATCCAATCTTTCATCCCTGAGGCTTTTAGGTTCGGTCGGCGAGCCGATCAATCCCGAGGCCTGGATGTGGTATCAGGAAAATATCGGCAAAGGAAAATGCCCGGTGGTGGACACCTGGTGGCAGACGGAAACCGGATCCATTATGATTACGCCTCTTCCGGGGATTACCGTAACCAAGCCGGGCTCTGCGACGCGCGCGTTTCCAGGTATCGAGGCCGAGGTTTTGGACGAGAAAGGCGGACGCATCGAGGCCGGAGGAGGCTGTGTCGCGATCACCAAACCTTGGCCGTCGATGCTGCGCACGATTTATAAAGATGACGAACGCTACGTGAAAACGTACTGGTCCAAATGGAATAAAAGTATTTATTTTCCCGGCGACGGTGTGAAGCGTGACGAAGAAGGCTATTTCTGGTTCACGGGACGCGTGGATGATGTTATCAAATTATCCGGCCACCGCATCGGCGCTGCGGAAGTCGAGAGCGCGCTCGTGGATTATCCGGCGGTGGCCGAAGCCGCCGTGGTGGGGAAGACTCACGAGATTAAGGGTCAGGCCATTGTCGCTTTCGTGACGTTGAAGGAAGGCAAGAAAGGTTCTCCGGAACTGGTGAATGAGCTCAAGGCGCACGTCGTAAAAAAAATCGGCGCGATCGCACGGCCGGAAGAAATTTTATTTTCCGCAGACCTTCCCAAAACCCGCTCCGGAAAAATCATGCGCCGCCTGCTTCGCGATATTGCGGAAGGCAAAGCCCTGGGCGACACGACGACGCTCGCCGATCCCGCCGTTGTAGAGCATCTCAAGGCGCAGTATGAAGAAGTTGAAGGCTAGTACGGTGTCAATTTTATTTTTGTCATTCCCGCACGATGTTAAGCGGGAATCCACAAGCTTTGGATTCCCGATGAAACCATTCGGGAATGACAATTTTAAACTTGACGAGGTACTAGGCCGGCCTGGAATCAGACAGCTTTGAAGCCTCAAAACCGCAGACGCTCCTCGAATAACGATTTAAATTCCAAACGTTACGAACAAGCCGTCAAAGTTTTTCCCGCCGGAGTCAATTCCCCGGTCCGCGCTTTTAAAGCAGTCGGGGGGACGCCTCTTTTCATTGCAAAAGGCAAGGGGCCCTGGATCTGGGACGAATCCGGCCGCCGGTATTTGGATTTTTGCGGTTCTTGGGGCGCGCTTTTTTTCGGGCACGCGCCGGCCGGGCTCATTCAAGCTTTAAGCCGCGAAATCAAAAAGGGGACAAGTTTCGGCACGGCAACCGTAAAAGAGATTGAGTTGGCTTCGAAGCTCCGCACGTTTTTCCCTTCGATGGAAAAACTGCGGCTGGTTTCGTCAGGCACCGAGGCCGTAATGTCCGCGATCCGCCTGGCAAGAGGATATACCGGCAGGAAAAAAATTTTGAAAATCGACGGAGGCTACCACGGCCACGTCGACAGCCTTCTGGTCAAAGCCGGATCGGGAGGCGCCACGTTTGGGATTCCCGACTCGGCAGGAATCCCCGAGGAATTGGCCAGGCAAACGTTGACGATTCCTTTCAATGATTTCGAGGCCTTGGAAAAAGTCTTCAAGAATGAAGGGGAGCAAATCGCAGCGCTCATCCTCGAGCCCGTTCCCGCCAATATGGGCGTGATCCTGCCCAAGCCCGGATTTCTTGAACAGGCCAGAAAATGGACTCAAAGCTGCGGCGCGCTTCTGATTTTTGACGAGGTGATTACCGGGTTCCGTATCGCAGCCGGAGGGGCTCAGGAACATTTCTTGATCCGGCCGGATATGACCTGTCTTGGAAAAATCTTGGGGGGAGGCCTGCCGATTGCAGCTTTCGGCGGAAAGAAAGAAATCATGGATCAGCTCGCTCCTTTGGGGCCGGTGTATCAGGCCGGGACTTTGTCCGGGAATCCTGTCGCAGTCGCGGCCGCTTTGTGGGTCATGGAGCAGTTTCAGCGATTTAAGTCTTCCGTTGATCAACTTCACGAACGTGCGCAGGGGTTTTTTAGGGAGCTGCGGAAAGAAATTCAAGATCAGGAACGGCCGCTTCAGCTCAATACCGCCGGTTCTATGTTCACTTTATTTTTTACCCGCGAACCCGTCACGGATTATACGAGCGCTAAAAAGTCCAGCACGGAACAGTTCGCGCGTTTCTTTCACCATTGTCTGGAGCGCGGCATTTACCTTGCTCCTTCCCAATTCGAGGCCAACTTCATATCGACTACCCATTCCAAGCCTTTGCTTGAGCAGACCTTAGAGGTTTTTTTAGCGTTTTGCGCCCTTGGTGAGCCTGCGCCGGCTAAAAAAAAGCCCGCCCCTCTGAAGTGACCGTCTCCCTTAGAGTTAGAAAAATTTTACCAAAGCGGATAAGAGGGTGATACACTATACGCCATTTTTGAAGAATTTTAAGAAAGCGAGCTAATGAACGAGATGAGAGAAGTCAGAAAAAATTTGACCGTTCGTCCGAACCCTGCGCAGCCTTCACCTAAAAGCCCTGATCCTGAAAGAAAACGGCTGGTTGCTTTTTTCCTGATCCCGCTGGTTTTTTTTATCATCCTGCAGCTTTTTATTTTTCCCAATATTGATATCCACCGCATTCCTTATTCGGAATTTTTTCAAATGGCGGAGCGGAATCCTCAGACCAGCGAGATTGTTTCCGCGGAGCTCGTTGAGGAAATCATTCGCGGGAAACTGAAGTCCGGGACTTATTTCCAAGTCAATCTGCCTCCGAACGATCCGGAATTGATTCCTTTGCTGCGCCGCAATCTGACTAACTTTGCGGTCAATCCCCCGCAGGTTTTCTGGCGGAATCTTCTTTATTCCGTGCTTCCCGTTCTGCTTTTAATCGGTTTCTTTTGGTTTTTCGTTTATCGCGGGGTCCAGCAGGGCGGGGGGAAAATTTTTTCTTTCGGGAAATCCCGCGCCAAGCTTGCCAGCGAAAAAACCCGGATTACTTTCGGGAAAGATGTGGCTGGCGTGGATGAGGCTAAAGAGGAGCTCCAGGAGATTATCGAATTCTTAAAAGACCCCCAGCGTTTCCAGAAACTCGGGGGGCGTATTCCTAAAGGAGTCCTTTTGATGGGGCCGCCGGGAACGGGGAAAACTCTTTTGGCCAAGGCGGTCGCCGGAGAGGCGAACGTTCCTTTTTTTACGATCAGCGGTTCGGACTTCGTCGAAATGTTTGTGGGAGTCGGCGCGGCCCGTGTCCGCGACTTATTCGAGCAGGGCAAGCGCGCGGCCAAGACAAGCGGGCGGGGGGCCATTATTTTTATTGACGAGATTGACGCCGTGGGCCGCCAGCGTTTCGCCGGAATCGGCGGAGGCCACGACGAGCGCGAACAAACTTTAAATGCGCTGCTGGTTGAAATGGACGGTTTTGATACTCAAGCCGGCGTGATTTTGATCGGCGCCACCAACCGCCCTGATGTGCTGGATCCCGCGCTTCTCCGGCCGGGCCGTTTTGACCGCCAGATCGTCATCGACCGTCCGGATATCCGGGGGCGTGAAGAGATCCTTAGGGTCCACGGTCGCGGAATCAAGCTCGACAAGGCTTCTGATTTGGAAAAACTCGCGCGCCAGACGCCGGGATTCTCAGGCGCGGATCTGGCCAATTTGGTCAATGAAGCCGCCCTTTTGGCCGCGCGCCGAAACAAAGAGGCCGTGACGCAAAGCGAGTTGGAGGAATCGATCGAGCGCGTGATGGCGGGGCCCGAAAGAAAGAGCCGGGTGATTTCGAAAAAAGAAAAAGAGATCGTCGCGGTCCACGAATCCGGCCACGCTTTGCTGACCCTTCTTTTAATGGGAGAGACGGATCAGCTCCACAAAGTTTCGATTATCCCGCGCGGCACGCAGGCCTTGGGCTACACGCTTCACCTTCCTTTAGAGGACCGGTATCTGGTTTCCGAAAAACAATTAAGGGAGAAGATTACGGTTCTTTTCGGAGGCCGCGTCGCCGAAGAGATCATCTTCAATTCCATTACGACGGGCGCACACAATGACCTGGAAATAGCCACCAATTATGCCCAGCGGATGGTCTGTGAATTCGGGATGAGCAAGAAACTGGGGCTTCTGACATTCGGCAAAAAAGAGAAGCAGATTTTCCTGGGCCGTGATTTTCTCAACGAGAAGGATTATTCCGAAAGCACGGCCATTCTTATCGACGAAGAAGTCCGCCATATCGTCGACGACTGTTATGACACCGCCAAAAAGTTCTTGACCACTCATGAAGACAAGCTGCGCAAATTATCAGCAAGACTTCTTGAAAAAGAAGTGCTCGATTCCGAAGAAGTTAAGGGCCTTGTGGGAATGAACGGTCTTCCTCAAAAGGACGATGCTTCCCCAATCCTGCCGGCATCCCGGGAAAATTCTAACCTTCAAAAGCCTTCCGCCGCCAAAGAGAAGGCGCAACCCGAAGGACAGAGCGTTTAAAAGCAATGCTTTGGAAGATTCAAGGCAGAGAACTTTTTCTGCGCCGGACTCTTTTAATGGGGATCCTCAACGTCACGCCCGACTCTTTTTCTGACGGCGGGAAGTACGTTGATCCCGAGCAGGCTGTTTTAAAAGGGCTTCAGCTTATTGAAGACGGCGCGGACATTCTTGACCTCGGCGGGGAATCGACCCGTCCCAATGCGGATCCGGTTTCTGAAGAAGATGAAATCCAAAGGGTCCTTCCCGTGCTTCGAGGCATCCGCGAAAACAATTGTGAAATTCCCATTTCAATAGACACCACCAAACCCGGGGTCGCGCGGATCTGCCTTGAGAACGGCGCCCATATCATTAATGATGTCAGCGGCCTTGAAGATTCCGGCGGCGAGATGGCGGAGACGGTTAGCCGTTTCGGGGCGGGCCTGGTGCTGATGCACCGGCGCGGCAATCCGTTAACGATGCAGTCCAGGACTCATTACGGCAGTCTTATCGATGAAGTGTCGGCGGAAATCGAAGGCCGGATTGAACGCGCGATAAAATCCGGCGTCAAGCCCGAACAGCTCGTGATTGATCCCGGCCTTGGTTTTTCCAAAACAACCGAACAGAATCTTTTGCTTTTAAAAAACCTGGAGGCCTTTCACAGTTTCGGCCTGCCCGTTCTTTTAGGGCCTTCGCGGAAATCTTATATCGGAGAAGTGACGGGCCGGCCCGTGTCTCAAAGAGACTGGGCCACGGCGGCGGTGGTCGCCCTTGCCGTTTCCAAAGGCGTCCAGATTCTGAGAGTTCACGAAGCCGGTTTTATGCGGGACGCAGCGAATATGGCCGAAGCCATACGAGGTGAGGATTATGTCAGGTCATTCCAAGTGGGCAAGTATAAAACATAAGAAAGCCGCCGCAGACGCCAAGCGCGGCAAGATTTTTACGAAGCTGATCCGCGAAATTACGATGGCTGCCAAGACAGGAGGCGGCGATCCCAACACCAATCCCGGGCTCCGGACCGCGATCCAGTCTGCGAAGAGCGAGAATATGCCTGCCGACAACATCGAGCGGGCCATTAAAAAAGGGACCGGCGAGCTGGAGGGCGTGACTTACGAAGAAGTCGTTTATGAAGGTTACGGCCCGCAAGGCGTCGCTATTTTAGTCCAGTGCCTCAGCGATAATAAGAACAGAACGGCCGCTGAAATCCGCAATATCTTCACTAAATTGGGCGGAAGTATGGCCGGGGCCGGATCCGTGGCCTGGATTTTTGAAAAGAAGGGTTTTATCGTCATCGCTAAAAATAAAATTTCCGAAGAAGCGCTGATGGAGATTGTACTGCCGCAAGGCGCCGAGGACCTGACCTCGAGCGCTGATCACTATGAAGTCACTTCCAGCCCTCACGATTTTGAAGCGGTTCGGGAGGCCTTGGAAAAGGCAAAAATCCCGGCGGAATCTTCCCAGGTCACGATGATCCCCAAAAATCAAGTCCCCGTCTCGCCGGAAAGCGCGCGCTCCGTCTTAAAACTTATTGAGGCGTTGGAAGAACACGATGACGTTCAAAATGTGTACGCCAATTGCGATATTCCCGACGAAGTCATAAAGGAGATCGGATGAATGAAAGTTCTCGGCGTGGATCCTGGCACGTGGCATACGGGCGCCGGCCTGATTGAGGCCCAAGGAAACCGATACCGCGTTCTTCATTATGAAACGATTACCGTAAAAAAGAAAACTGCGCTTTCAGCCCGCCTGTCCCAGATTTATCACGGTCTTTTGAAGATTATCCGCCGGTATCCTCCCGATGTTTTGGCGCTGGAAAATGTTTTTTACGCCAAGGACGTGTGCGCCACCGTCAGGATCGGAGAGGCCCGCGCGTGCGCCATGCTGGCCGCTTCCGAGTCGGGCGTGGATATCGTAGAATACTCCCCGGCCAAGGTTAAACAATCGGTGTCCGGCAACGGAAGGGCAAGCAAGGAACAGGTTCAGCATATGGTCAAGACGCTCCTCAACCTGAGCGAAATTCCGCCGGCAGACAGCGCGGACGCCCTCGCCGTCGCCATCTGCCATCTTCACAGTACAAACCTTCCTGTATTGAATTCGTCGGGAAAAAAAGAATGGGCTTTTCAGTTGAAGGCTTAATACAATGTACGAATACCTTGTGGGCCGCTTAATCGAAAAAAAACCGACGTCAATCGTTCTTGACGTCCATGGCGTAGGCTACCTTGCCCAGATTCCCGTTTCTACTTTTTCCGGCCTCCCGGAAGTCGGGCAGAATGTAAAACTCTTGACGCATTTTTCCGTCCGCGAAGACACGCATCTCATTTATGGATTTCTTTCCGAAGAGGAGAGAGGGCTTTTCCGCTTGCTGATCTCGGTTTCCGGAATCGGCCCCAAAACCGCGATGGCCGTTCTTTCAGGGATCGCGATTCTGGAATTGAAACGGGCCCTTATCGCGGGCAATCTTGTGATTTTGACAGGCATTCCCGGGATCGGCCGTAAAACAGCGGAACGTTTAGTCGTGGAGCTGCGGGAGAAAATTGTCCTGGATGAAAGCCGGGACGCGTTTGCCGCTTCCGCCGGGGCTGGCGGCGCAAGCCAGGAAGCGGAAGATTCCATTCGGGCCCTTGTCGAGCTCGGGTACCGCCGGCCGAGCGCCAAAGAGGCCGTGGAAAAGGCGCTCAAAAAAATGGAAGGCGCCAAGCATTCCGCTCCGGATTTAATCCGTGACGCGCTTAAATATATTTGAGGAAAATGATGTTTGAAAAAACGCATACGATGGAAAATGCCAGGAGTCATAAAAGGCTGCGGGCGGATTATCTCATGAAATTTCAGCCTTTGAATGCGGAAGGGGAGCCTTCCGTCAGCAATGTGAAAGATATCAGCGCCGGAGGCCTTAGATTTTGGACGGACCGGAGGCTCCCCCAAGGCGTTCTGCTGGCTGTAAGGATATGCATTCCTCCGGTAGAGAAAAATCTGGAGGCCGCCTGCCAGGTGCTGCGGGTCCACCGGGGGCCGGGAGAAATTTATTATATCGCCGCAAAATTCATCGAAGTCTCGAAGGCCGATCAAATGAATTTGGATAACTTTATCGAAAAAATTTCTCAGCTTCCCTCCGCCCGACGGTTTGTGGACAACCCTTGAACTTGAAAAGGAGAATTCCAGTTGAGTTTGCCTAATCCCGAAGACCGGGTGATCACTCAGAATAAGCGCACCGAAGATGAAGAATGGGAAGCGACGCTTCGTCCGTCTACGCTGGATGAGTTTATCGGCCAGAACAAACTCAAAGAGAATTTGAAGATCTTTATCGAGGCGGCCCTGAGGCGGCGTGAACCGCTCGACCACGTTCTTTTTTTCGGACCGCCCGGCCTTGGCAAGACCACGCTTGCCCATATTGTTGCCAAAGAAATGAACGCCAATGTCCGGACCACTTCGGGGCCGGTTCTCGAAAGGGCGGGGGATCTGGCCGGCGTCCTGACGAATCTTGAAGCGGGGGATGTCCTTTTTATCGACGAAATCCACCGAATCTCGCACGTGGTGGAAGAATACCTTTATCCGGCAATGGAAGATTTCTGTATCGACATTATGATCGATAAAGGGCCGAGCGCCCGCTCCGTCAAAATCAATATTCCTCCTTTCACCTTGATCGGCGCAACGACCCGCAGCGGGCTTTTGACCGCGCCTCTCCGATCGCGGTTCGGCATTGTGGAAAGATTAAATTATTACGGCGATGAAGATTTGGCGCGCGTTGTCCATCGTTCCAGCCAGGTCCTGAAAAGCCAGGCCGATCCTGAAGGGGAATTGGAAATTGCGCGCCGTTCCCGCGGGACCCCGCGTGTGGCCAACCGCCTTTTGCGGCGTGTCCGCGATTATGCGGAGGTGAAGGCCGGCGGGAAAATTACCTCGGCGGTTGCGGACCAGGCCCTGCAGATGCTTGAGGTGGACTGCGTAGGCCTTGACCCTATGGATAAGCGGGTCCTGGAATACATTTTGAACGAGTGCGAGGGAGGGCCGGTTGGAATCGGGACTTTGGCGGTCGGCGTCGGAGAAGATGCGGAAACGATCGAAGAGATTTACGAGCCCTACTTGATCCAGCGCGGATTTTTGAAACGGACTTCGGCGGGGCGGATTCTCACCCGCAGGGCTTACGAGCATTTTAACCGCAAACCTCCGCCGCGCATTTCGGAGTTATTTTAATCCCATGAATGAATTCTCAAAAACGCTTATCTTTTTTGGAATCATCTTGGTCGTCGCGGGAATGGCGGCGGCCTTGGCCGGCAAGCTGTCGGGCATCGGAAGACTGCCGGGAGACATTTATATCCGCAAGGGCAGCTTCACCTTTTACTTTCCGCTGGCGACCTGCTTGCTTTTGAGCCTGATCCTGACGCTCGTTTTCACTCTTTTCGGTAAAAAATGAATCTCATCGAACTCCTTTCCGAGATTTGGCGGCCCCTGCTGGAAATTTTTTTCATCTGGGCGCTTACGTATTATTTGATCCGTTTTTTCCAGGGCACCCGGGCGATGCAGGTGCTGATGGGGCTGATCATCCTGGCGGTGATTTTTAATATTGCCAAGGTCCTCGAGCTGAATGCCGTCAACTGGGTCCTCACCAAGCTTTTTGCGGTCGGAGTTTTATTTTTCCTGATTATTTTCCAGCCCGAGCTGCGGCGGGCCTTAGCGCGTATCGGGCAGAATACCTTTGTCGGAGGATTCTTCAAAAAAGGCGGGACGATGGACGAGGTCATTCAGGCCTGCGGGCATTTGTCCCGGAACCGGATCGGCGCGCTGATTGCCATTGAGCGCGACATCGGCCTGAAAAATTATATTGAAAGCGGCATTCTCCTGGATGCGAAAATCAGCGCGGAACTTTTGAACACTCTTTTTGCGCCGAATACCCCGACCCACGACGGCGGCGTGATCGTTCAAGGCCAGAGAATCGCAAGCTGCGGATCCCTTTTTCCCCTCAGCCAGGATATGGCTTTGGCGAGGTCTCTGGGGACGCGCCACCGCGCTGCCCTCGGGCTTACCGAAGAAAGCGATGCGGTGTGCGTCGTGGTCTCGGAGGAAACGGGGACGATTTCCGTGGCGGTGGCCGGAAAGCTGAACCGGGTTACGGATACCGAAAGTCTGCGCGGCATCCTGACAAGCCTTTTCAAACCCGCCGAAGACAAAAAAACGCTCAAGGATTTTCTCGAGAAAAATTGGAAGGCTTTCCGCGAGAAAGGTTATCCATGATCCGCTGGTTTACACACAACCTCGGGATGAAACTCATTTCCCTCTTGCTGGCAGTCGGCCTTTGGTATTACGCCTTAGGCGAAGAGAGGATTGAAGTCACGAGAACCGTCCCCTTGAAAATTACGGTCCAGAATTCCCAGATGAGCATTCTCAAAACTTCCGCTCTGAGTGTGCAGGTGACTTTTGGCTCTCCCCGCGCGTCCCTCGCCGAGCTTGCTTCTTCAGAGATCAAGGCCGTCCACGAAATTAAAAGCGACGTCAACCGCGCAGGAGATTATTCCTTCCGCCTTGAGCCGCGCGAAATCAAATTGAATACGCCTCAGATCCGCGTTTTAAGGATTGAACCCGAAATCATCCAAGTGACTTTGGATGAGTTGATTGTCCAGAAGCTTGCGGTGGAGCCGAATTTTTCCGGCGAACCTGCTTTCGGCTACAATTTGATTAAAGAAAAAGCCGAGCTCAATCCCAATGCGGTCCTGGTGGAGGGCCCGAAAGGCCAGCTTGAGAAACTCAAGACCATTAAGACCGAAAAAATCGACCTGGTCGGCCGTATCCGCTCTTTCAGGAGGACCGTGGCCCTTGAGCTTCCTTCCAACGTCAAAATATTAAGCGAGGCGTTGATCGACATTTACGCTCCGATTCAGATGAAACTGGATGAAAAAAATTTCGCGGATATTCCGGTTAGAATCCTGAAGGATCCGGCCGGGAGCGCGCGCGTTGAAATTAAACCGCGGACTTTTTCCGCAGCGCTCAACGGCCCCAAGGCCGAGCTCGAAAAACTTTCCGCGGATAAAATTGTGGCTTATATTGAAATTTCAACCCTGCCGCCGGGCGAATACACTTTGCCGGTCCAGGTGGTCCTGCCTCCCGCTGTCGGTTTCAAAGAAGAAAATTCCCTTAGCGTCCAGGTCCTCATCAAGAAAAAGTAGGAGCCTTTCAGAGAAATGCCGAAGCTTGGCGTCAATATTGATCACATTGCAACGCTGCGCCAGGCCCGGCGTGAGAAGATACCGAGTCCCGCTCGCGCAGCCCGCGAGGCCCAGGCGGGCGGAGCCGACGGCATTACGATTCATCTTCGGGAAGACCGCCGCCACATTCAGGATCATGACCTGTTGGAAATCCGGCGCGCGTGCGGCCTTCCTCTCAATTTAGAAATGGCTCTTGATCCGGGGATTATTCAAATCGCGCTTCGTTTCAAGCCGGACAAAGTTTGTTTTGTCCCGGAGCGAAGGCGGGAGGTTACCACCGAAGGCGGCCTGGATCTCAAGCGCTTTGAAAATCAGTTTCCCGCCGTGATCCAAAAATTCAAAAAACAGAAGGTGGAAGTGAGCCTTTTTATTGATCCTGTGGTCCGGCAAATTCAGATTGCGGCAAACGCCGGCGCCCACGCCATTGAAATTCATACGGGAACTTACGCGCGCGCGAAAGGGCCCGGCCGGAGGGCTGAAATTGACCGGATCCGCAAGGCGGCCTTGCTGGCGCATCGGCTGGGGCTGAAAGTGCACGCGGGCCACGGGCTGGATTACGCGAATGTGCCGGCCCTTCTCGGAATTCCTGAGATTAAAGAATTAAATATCGGATTTTCAATTATCGCCCGCGCCGTCTTCACAGGACTGCGCCAGGCGGTGAACGAAATGAAGCGGCTGCTTACTTCCGGCCTCCGATGAATATCGCCCAAGAAATCCGCAGGAAATGGAGGCCGCGAAAGTCCCAATCCCACAAAGGGGATTTTGGAAAAATTTTTATTTTGGCGGGCTCCGAAGGATTGACGGGAGCGGCGCATCTTGCGGCCGCCGGGGCTTTGCGGGCAGGAGCAGGCCTGGTGACGTTAGGGGTCCCGAAGAGGATTTATCCGATTTTGGCGCGCCGCCAAGCCGAAGTGATGGTGCGGCCGTTTGAATCGGCGCCCCAAGGAACCTTGGCGTTTTCCGCACTGAAGGCGATCCTTGATTTTTCCAAAACGCAGGACGTGCTTGCCCTCGGCCCCGGACTTTCTCAGCATTCCGGGACCCAGAAGCTTATCCGCGAGCTTGTGCGCCGGACCCGACAGCCGCTCATTCTGGATGCCGACGGGTTGAATGCTTTTAAAAATCATCTTGAGGACCTTCAATATTGCAGGAACCGGGCCATTTTAACTCCTCACCCGGGAGAGTTTATCCGCCTCTTTGGGGAAAAACTTCCGGCCCGCGATCAGGAACGCAAAAAAAGAGCAAGCCGGATCGCGGAAAGATTCGGGATTTTTATGGCGCTTAAAGGACATCACACCCTTGTGGCCTCGCCGGAAGGGAAAATTTATTTAAACCGCACCGGAAATCCCGGAATGGCTACGGGCGGCACGGGGGATATCCTTACGGGAATTCTCGCGGCCCTGTTGGGCCAGAAATTTTCTTTTTGGGAGGCCGCCCGGTTTGGGGTTTATCTGCACGGCCTTGCGGGCGATCTGGCCAAAAGGAAAACGGGCGAAGTGAGTTTAATCGCCGCGGATGTTTTGGAGCATCTTCCGGAAGCGATCCGGAGGACGGCCGGGCATTAGTAATGAGTAAGGACGTATTGCAATACGCCTTTACAAGGTAAAGGAAAAAATGCAAGACCTGCTAAAAATCCTATCCTTCAGATTGAAATCCTCGGGGGGGGCAGTACGCTCAGGCGTTATTTAATCGC
>JAHFHG010000007.1 GCA_023247035.1 Candidatus Omnitrophota bacterium | reverse complement strand
ACATCAAAACCTAAATCAATAAAACAACTTATCCTCACAACCTAAAAGCGGACATTTCACGTGCTACAAATACCGGACATCTTGACGTGCTATCAACATGCGGATAAAAAGAACTTTTAAAATCACATAAAATCAATATAATCCACCTGCCTCTGTTATGAACAAACAAACCGTTAGAGACATCAATCTAAAGTCCAAGCGCGTACTGATTCGAGTCGATTTTAATGTTCCGCTGGACGAGAACGGCTGCATTACAGACGACTCCCGCGTTACGAAGTCCCTTGATACGATCCGCTATTGCCTGGATCAAAAGGCTAAAATCATTCTGATGTCGCATTTGGGGCGTCCCAAGGGAAAGCCGGAAGCAAAGTACAGTTTGAAGCCCGTTGCGGAACACCTCGCCAAGCTTATCGGAAAAAAAGTCGCTCTTTTGCCGGACTGTGTCGGCTCTGCGGTTGAATCTGCGGTTCGGAATCTGAAAGACGGAGAAGTGATTCTGCTTGAGAATTTGCGCTTCCACGCTGAGGAGGAGCAAAACGATCCTGTTTTTTCTAAAAAATTGGCTGCCCTTGGCGAAGTTTACGTCAACGACGCCTTCGGAACCGCCCACCGCGCGCACGCTTCAACCGTCGGCGTTACGAAATTCCTTCCCGCGGTCGCCGGCTTCCTGCTTGCCAAAGAAATCGAATATTTCGATAAAGCGATTACGAATCCCGAGCGTCCTTTTGTGACGATTCTGGGCGGGGCTAAGGTTTCCGACAAAATTAAACTCATCTCGAATCTTTTGGAAAAGGCCGACTTGATCCTGATCGGCGGGGCGATGGCTTACACGTTTTACAAGGTCCAGGGTATTAAAATCGGGAATTCCAAATTTGATCCGGCCGGTTTGGACGCCGCCAAAGAAGCGCTCGCCAAGTCGAAAGCTAAGAATGTTCCTTTGGTCCTGCCCGTCGACCGGGTGATCGCGCAAAAGATGGAAAAGGGGACGCCGACAAAGATTGTCACCGGCGACATTCCGGACGGGTGGTCCGGATTTGATATCGGGCCGGCAACGCGCAAAAATTTCAAAGAACATTTGACTTCCGCAAAGACGGTCGTCTGGAACGGGCCGCTCGGCCTTTTCGAGATTCCTCCTTTTGATGAAGGGACTCGGGATATCGCGCGCTTTGTCGCCAAGCTCAAGGCCACCACAATTATCGGCGGCGGAGATACGGCGGCCGCGGTGGCCCAGTTCGGGCTTGAAGATCAAATGTCCCACGTCTCGACGGGTGGGGGGGCATCTCTGGAATATCTAGAAGGAACAATCCTTCCCGGCGCAGCGGCTCTTCGTGAAAAGCCGGTCGTCGGATCGAAAACGTTAAAATAGAAAAAGAATCCCATGAAAAAACCGCTCATTGCCGGAAACTGGAAAATGTTTAAAACGATCAGGGAGGCCGTGAATCTGGTTCAAACGATCAAGGCCGGGATCTATAAAATTACGGACTGCCAAATCGTGATTTGCCCGCCCTTTACCGCGCTCGCCGGCTTATCCCCGATCCTTGCCGACAGCCCGCTGGAACTCGGGGCGCAAAATATGCACCCGGAAAATGAAGGCGCTTATACGGGCGAGATATCGCCGCTGATGATTAAAGAGGTAGGCTGCCGGTATGTGATCCTGGGGCATTCGGAGCGGCGGCAATACTTCAAGGAAGATGATATCTTTATCAACGAGAAAGTAAAGACCGCCTTGCGTTACAGTTTGATTCCGATCCTCTGCGTGGGCGAGACCTTGGATCAGAGGAATGCCCGTCAGCAGCATGAAGCAGTTAAACTTCAATTCGAGCAGTCTCTTAAAGACCTGACTAAAGAAGATATTTTAAAAACCGTAATTGCGTACGAACCAGTCTGGGCCATCGGGACCGGCAAGACCGCCACGCCCGAGCAGGCCGAGCAAATGCAGTCGTATATCCGCCGGCTTTTAAAAGAAAAATACGGAGACGAGATTGCGGGCAAAGTGCTGATTCTTTATGGAGGCAGCGTGAAACCGGATAATATCGGAGAATTGATCAAAAAACCCAATATTGACGGGGCGCTCGTGGGAGGAGCATCCCTGAAAGCCGAATCTTTTATTCAAATTGTGATGAACGCCACAAAGGCGCTTGAAGCGGAGGCCGCACGATGACGATTTTTCTTACCCTCATCCACGTGATTGTCTGTTTTATTTTGATTTTAGTCATTTTACTCCAGGCCGGAAGGGGGCAGGGGCTGACGGGAGGCGGATTTGGAAGCGGAAATGTCCAGTCTTTGTTCGGGACCCGCGCCGCGGATTTTCTGACCAAGGCCACTTCCGTCGCAGCCATTTGTTTTCTTTTCACCTGCATCGGCCTGAACGTTCTCGAAACGCAAAGAAGCCGGAGCTTGTTTGATACAAGACGGCAATCCGCGCCGGTCGATATGGAGACCATCAAAAAAGCGCTGGAAAAAGTAAAGGCCCAGAAAGGTTCGCACCCGCAAACTGCTGGGCCTGCCGCCGCTCCAGCGCCGCCGCTGGGGAACGCTTCTCAAGCTTCAAATCAAAATCCGGCGGGCGCGTCCACAAAGGCTGCAAGCCCGGAAAAGCCCGCGCCGAAGTAGCTCGAATCGAGGCGGAAAAGTTTTCAAACGGATTTTTTCCGGTCGCTGGTTTTAATCTTCGGACTTATGAGCACGCGCACTGAAGGGGTTGTTTCCGGTATTCGGTATCTCAAAGGCGTAGGCCCGAAACGGGCGCTGGCCCTGGAAAAACTGGGGATTCATTCCCTCCGCGACCTTCTTTATTTTTTTCCCCGCCGTTACGAAGACCGCAGCCGCTTTAAAACCATTGCTGAACTTACGGTCGGCGAAACCGCTTCCGTGCGCGGGGAGGTCCTGAAAGTCAATCTGAGGCCTCTAAGAGGCCGCGCCTCTCTTCTCGAGCTTGCCGTAGGAGATGAAACGGGCGTTATTTATGCGGTTTGGTTTAATCAGCCCTACTTAAAAAAATATTTTTCTGACGGCCAGAAGATTATTTTATACGGGCGAATCGATTTTTATGAAAATCGCATTCAGGTCAACTCCCCGGAACACGAGATCTTAGAGCCGGAGGAGGAATCCGTCCACACCGGGCGCATTACGCCGGTTTATCCCTTAACCGAAGGGCTTTTCCAACGTTCGTTGCGCGCAATGCTCAAAGAAATTTTGGATTTCCACCTTGCCGGCGCCGTTCAGGAATATCTCCCGCTCTCTTTCCGCTCCGAAAAAAATCTGATGGAACTCCGCGAAGCCATTCATGAGATGCATTTCCCCGCCGCTTTTGAAAAACAGGCGGAGGCCAGGCGGCGCCTCGTCTTTGACGAATTTTTGATTTTTCAATTCGCATTGTTCCGCAAAATTGAAACGATGCGGACGCGTTATAAAGCCCGCGCGTTTTCGGATACTGGGCATTGGATTGACGTTTTTAAAAATTCTCTCCCCTTCACTTTGACGGCGAGCCAGGAACAAGCGATCCGGGAGATATCAAAAGACTTAGCGCAAACCTTTCCGATGAACCGGCTTTTGCAAGGCGACGTCGGTTCAGGAAAAACAATCGTGGCCGCGTTTTCGCTTCTTGCGGCGGCAAAAAATAATCATCAAGCGGCGCTGCTTGTGCCGACGGAAATTTTGGCCGAGCAGCATTTCCGCACGCTTCAAAATCTTTTGGCTTCTTTTGATCTCCAGATCGGGCTTCTGAGTTCAAGCACGCCGGCCGCAAAACGCGAACGCATCCTTGCCGAACTCCGCCAGGGGAAATTGCAGATCATTGTCGGAACGCATTCTCTTCTGGAAGAAGACATTCAATTCGGTTCGCTCGGTCTTGTGGTGGTCGATGAACAGCACAAGTTCGGCGTTTATCAGCGCTCCCGGCTTTTGAATGCGGATCCGCGCCCTCATCATCTCGTCATGACGGCGACGCCGATTCCGCGCACGCTGGCGCTTACGATTTACGGCGACCTCAGCAATTCCATCATGAGAGAATTGCCCGCGGGCCGGAAACCCATCAAGACGTTCTGGATCACCCGCCAAAAGCAGGCAGACGTGTTGAAACATCTTCTTGAAAAAATGAAGGAAGGAACCCAGGCCTATTTTATTTTTCCGGTCATCGAAGAGACTGAGAAATCCGATCTCCTGGCGGCGACCAAAGAATATGAACGATTGAGAAAGGGGATCTTTGCGGGCATTAGAATGGGGCTCATTCACGGCCGCCTTGCTCACGAAGAAAAAGAGTCCGTGATGAGAGCGTTTAACCGCGGAGAGATTCAAGCGCTCATTGCCACTTCCGTCATTGAGGTGGGGATCAACAATCCCAATGCCGATTTAATGGTCATCGAAAACGCGGAACGTTTCGGCCTCGCCCAGCTCCACCAAATGAGGGGAAGGATCGGCCGCGGGGTTCGCGAGGCGGAATGTTTCCTCTTTGGAGAACCCAAAACCGTGGAAGGCCAAAAGCGCCTGCGCATTCTGACCAAAACCCAGGACGGCTTCGTGATTGCCGAAGAAGATTTAAAATTGCGGGGCCCGGGGGATTTTTGGGGGACAAGGCAAAGCGGAGAGCCTCTTTTCAAAATCGCGGACCCGCTGGCCGATCAGGAGATTCTGCTTGAGGCGCGCCAGACGGCCGCAGATCTTATGCGCGGCGAGATTTTTGTCCCGGCTGAAAAATCCCAGATTAAAAATTTCCTTGAACAAATTCCGATTCGATATTAAAACGTAGGCCACAAACTCTGCATTTGAGCTTTTAAACACGAGCAAGTCCTCCAAAATGGCGAACTTGCTCGGCTAAAGGATAGAACAATGCGCATTATCGGCGGGGAATTAAAATCCAGAAAAATTTCATTTCCAAAAACCCGTCTTACAAGGCCTATGACCGACCGGAGCAAGGAAACGCTCTTTAACGTGTTAGGCAACCTTGTTCCGGGAAAACACGTGCTTGATCTTTATGCGGGCTCCGGCAGTCTGGGGCTTGAGGCCTTGAGCCGCGGGGCCCTGAACGTCACCTTTGTCGACCGAGCGAGCTGGGCCGTTAGGGTCATTCAAAAGAATCTTGATGAATTAGCCTTGGGCGGCAAAGCGGAGATTCTCGAAGGTGACGTCCTAAGGGCGATCGATAAATTCAAAAAAAAGGCCAGAAATTTTTCACTTATTTTCGTGGATCCTCCTTTCCAGCAAGGACTTGTGAAAAAGACATTGCTGAAGCTGGATCAATCTGGTATAGTCATGCCATTTGGACAAGTCATTGTAGGCCACACAAGGCAAGAGGAATTGCCCGAAGGTCTGGTGACGTTAAAGTTGGCCAGAACAAAGAAGATCGGGCAAGCTTGCCTTTCTTTTTTGTTCCGCTTAGACACAAGCCATGGAGAAACGAAGAGCTATATATCCGGGGAGTTTTGATCCCGTTACGTATGGCCATCTTGATTTGATTAAACGCGCTCTGCTCCTCTTTGATGAAATCATCGTGGTCGTAGCAATCAACAGGGAAAAACAGACCTTGTTTACTCTTGATGAGCGGGTCGGCTTTATGAAACGGGCCGTTAAAAATCTGAAAGGCGTCGAAGTTGACAGCCTTGAAGGTTTGACCGTGGAGTACGCGGTCGCCAGAAAAGCACGCACCATCATACGCGGCTTGCGCGCGACTTCCGATTTCGATTATGAGTTTCAGATGGCCATCACAAACCGAAAGCTTTCTAAGGAAGTAGAGACTGTTTTTCTTATGCCTTCCGAGGCCCACTTTTACCTCTCCTCGCGCCTGATCAAAGAAATCGCAGCGCTAAAGGGAGACATCGGAGCCTACGTCCCTCCGTTCGTTGCCAAACGATTAAACGAACGTCTTTTAACGGTTTAAAATTATGCGAATACGTTTGGCGGAGTATAAAGAAGGAGTTGTCACAAAGGTTTCCGAAGAATACGAACCCAAAAAAATGGATATTGAGTTCGTTGATTTTGTCTATTCCCAAAATATATTCCTCGACGGAACGGTAGAAAAAGGCCTTGAGACTCTCACGTTTCGGGGCCGTCTGGCCAGTAAAATTCAAAACATCTGCGGCCGCTGTCTGAAGGCGGTTCCAAAACGGTTGGATTGCCCGTTTGAATTTTTTTATGAGATCAAAGGCAAAGAAATGATTGAAACCTTGGACGATCTTCGCGAGACTTTGATTCTGGAGCATCCCATCTCTTTTGTCTGCCAAGAAAGCTGCAAGGGTTTGTGCCCTCAGTGCGGGATCAATTTAAATGAGTCGTCTTGCGCTTGCGTCCCGCCGAAGGGCGAGCTCCCGTCCAATGGATTTTCCCAGTTAAAACAAATATGGCCGATCAAGAACAGGAGTAATCATGGCTAATCCGAAACGGCGTCATTCCAATACACGGACAAGATTGCGGCGGGCGCACGATTTTTTAAAATTGAAATCCCTCTCAAAATGTCCCCAGTGCCGCGCCTCGCGCCTTCCTCACCGCGTCTGTCCTTCGTGCGGTTATTACCGGGGCAAACAAGTCGTCACGCTGAAGGTCAAAGAATCTTCCCAAAAATGAAGCCCGCGTGTTTTTAAAGCCGAACCCTTCAAAGGACTAAGGACTCCATCTTATGATTCGAATCGCAGTAGACGGAATGGGAGGCGATTATGCGCCGGAGGTTGTGGTGGAAGGCGCGGTGTCGGCGGCCAATGACTTTGCTCATCTTGAAATTATCCTGGTCGGCCAGTTGGATGCGCTGAAGCGCGAACTCAATAAGCACAAAGTGCTCGGTGGAAAGATTATCGTACATCCCGCCGCGGAAGTGGTCGGAATGGGGGACTCGCCGGTTGCGGCCCTGAGAAAGAAAAAGGATTCCTCCATCGCGGTCTGTATCGACCTTCTTAAGAAAAAAGAAGTGGACGCCGTCATGACAGCGGGCAATACCGGCGCCGCGGTGGCTGCAAGCGCTTTAATGCTCGGCCCGCTTCCCGGAATCAAGCGTCCCGGTATCGCCATCGGCACGCCGACTCTTCACGGCATTTCAGTCGCGATGGACGTGGGCGCAAACCTTAATCCGTCTGCGGAGGAGTTGGTTCAGTATGCGGTGATGGCAGACGTTTATGCCCGTTGCATTTTCAAGAAAAAAAGGCCATCCATCGCCCTTCTCAATATCGGCGAAGAGGAGTCCAAGGGCACCGAAGTCCTCAAAGAGGCGTATAAACTGCTCAGGGATTCACCGCTTAATTTTGTGGGAAATATCGAAGGACGCGATTTTTTTACCGGAAAAGTTGACTGTATTATTTGCGACGGTTTTGTCGGGAATGTTGTTTTGAAAATGTGCGAAAGCGTCCTTGAAACATCCATCGGAATTATTTCGCGCGAGCTGCGGAAAAATCCCATCAGTATGCTGGGCGCCTGGCTCTGCAAACCGGCTATGAACGCGATCCGGAAAGAAACCAATTACGAGGAAGCGGGCGGCGCGCCTCTTTTAGGCGTCAACGGAACGGTGATTATCAGCCACGGGATATCTTCAGCCAGGGCCATTCGGAATGCGATCCGGGTATCCGGGGATATTGTCAGCACCCAAGTCAACGATCAGATTATCGAGACCATTGCGAGCATTCCCGCTCTTTCGAATCAGAGGCTTGAAGGTAAAAAGTAATGGTCCAGCCCTTTAAGGCCGCGATTCGGGGAATAGGTTCTTATGTCCCGGAAAAAGTTTTAAAAAATTCCGACCTCGAAAAAATGGTGGATACTTCGGATGAATGGATTACCGCCCGGACGGGAATCAAAGAGCGACATATCGCTGCAAAAGGCCAAAGCGCCAGCGACCTCGGAGTGCAGGCGGCTTTGAAGGCCCTCAAAAACGCAAGTTTAGCGCCTGCCGATTTGGACTTGGTGATTGTGGCCACGATCACCCCGGATATGCCTTTTCCTTCAACCGCCTGCGCCGTTCAACATAAAATCGGCGCCCAATGCGGCGCCTTTGACCTGGCCGCCGCCTGCTCGGGATTTCCGTACGCGCTTGCGGTCGCCAATGGATTCATCGGCGCGGGAATCTACCGGCATATCCTCGTCGTGGGCAGCGAGGTTTTGTCGGGGTTTATCGATTGGACCGACCGTTCGACCTGCGTCCTCTTCGGCGACGGGGCCGGAGCGGTCGTGGTTTCGCGCTCCGAAGGCCCGCACGGAATCATCTCGACTTATCTCGGCTCAGACGGATCTCAAGGAAGCCTTCTCCAAATTCCCGGCGGGGGTTCTGTTTATCCTCCTTCCGAAGAGACCTTAAAAAACAAAATGCATTACCTCAAAATGCAAGGATCCGAAGTTTTTAAGGTCGCGGTCAAAACGATGGAGCTTGCGGTAAAGGAAGTGCTCGCAAAAGCCGGCCTCGATCTTTCCGATGTGGCCTGCCTGATTCCTCACCAGGCCAATATGAGGATCCTGCAGGCCGTCGCCGAACGCCTTGAATTTCCAATGGAAAAAATTTTCATTAACGTAGAGCGCTACGGAAATATGTCCAGCGCTTCCACGGTGGTTGCCTTAGACGAAGCGGCCAAAACCGGAAAGATCCGCAAAGGCGACCACGTTGTCTTAGTGGCTTTTGGCGGAGGCCTGACTTGGGCTTCTACGCTGATCCGGTGGTAAATATGCCGGCGCCTGAAAAAATTGGATTCCTTTTTCCCGGCCAGGGCGCGCAATTCGTCGGGATGGGAAAAGACTTCTACGAAAAATTCCCCTCGGCGCAAAGAATTTTTGATTCCGCCGAGACTTATCTTCAATACCCGCTGACCGCGATTTGTTTTGAAGGGCCGGAAGAAAAATTGACCCGCACGCTTTATGCGCAGCCGGCCATTTTCGTCATGAGCCTTGCTGTCCTGGCGATTTTAACCGAACGTTATCCTGACCTGTCGCCGAAATTTGCCGCGGGATTGAGTCTCGGCGAATTCACCGCCCTTACCGCGGCAGGTTCTTTTTCTTTTTTAGACGGCCTCCGGCTGGTCCAACAAAGGGCGGAAGCAATGGAAAAATGCGCCGCCTCTCATCCCGGAACGATGGCCTCTATCATCGGCTTAGCGGCGGCGGATTGCGAGGCTCTGGCAAAAGAAGCGGGTTGTGAGGTCGCCAATATCAATAGCTCTGACCAGATTGTGCTGTCAGGAACGGAGTCTTCCATTCACCGCGCGTGCCGGCTTGCCGAGACCCGAGGTGCCAAGCGGGCGCTGCCTTTAAAAGTCGCAGGGGCCTTCCATTCTTCCTTGATGCGTGACGCCCAGGAGGATCTCGAAAAAGCGTTAAAAGGCGCCGCGATACGGAGTCCCAAATATACCTTCGTTTCTAATGTCACGGCGAGTGCTATCCATGCTCCGGAGGAAATCCGCAAGCTCCTGGCGCGGCAGCTTACAAGCCCTGTACGCTGGGCGGCGACAATGGAATTCGCGGGCGAATCGGGGATTAGCTTTTTTATCGAAATCGGCCCAGGCAAAGTGCTCAAAGGGCTTGCGCGCAAGCGCCGGCCGGAAATTCATGTCGAAGCGTGCGGCACGGCTTCGGATATTCAAACGTTGGATAATTTGTTCGCAAAGGTATGAGTGAATTGCAAACTTTAAAAGACAAAATCGCCATCATCACGGGAGCAAGCCGGGGAATTGGCCAGGCCATCGCCGCTGCATTTGCAAAACAGGGCGCAAAACTCGTTTTGTCGGCGAGCGCAATTGAAAATTTACAAGAAACGGCGGCGCTTGTTGAAAAAGAAACGAGCGCTCCGTGCATTTTGACGCAAGCCAATGTCAGTGTTGGGGATGAAGTTGATCAAGTTGTCAAAAAAGCCCTTGACACTCATGGGCGGGTAGATATACTTGTCAACAATGCGGGCGTGACAAAAGATAATTTGCTCGCGCTGATGCCGGAACGTGATTGGGACGAAGTTCTTTCAACAAATCTTAAGAGTGTGTTTTTATTTACGAAGGCCTGTACTCGCCCGATGGTCCGGCAGCGTTCGGGAATAATGATTAACATTTCTTCAGTAGTCGGCCTAACCGGAAATGCCGGTCAAGCCAATTATGCCGCTTCAAAAGCAGGCATGATCGCATTTACGAAATCTGCAGCCAAAGAACTTGCGAAACGAAACATACGCGTGAATGCAATTGCGCCGGGATTTATCAAAACACGCATGACAGACAAACTCACATCAGATCAACAGCAAAAACTCGCAGATTATATTCCGCTTGGAAGATTTGGCGCCCCTAAAGAAATTGCGGATGTCGCCGTTTTTTTAGCTTCAGAGGCATCCAACTACATTACAGGCCAAATCGTTGTCGTGGACGGCGGCCTTACAATTTAAATCGGAACAATAGTACTTTTAACCAGGAGGAGTCAATGGCAGTTCAGGAAAAAATTACGGAAATCATCGTTGAGCAGTTGGGGGTCAAGCCTGAGGAAGTGGTTCCGGAAGCGTCTTTTGTGGATGACCTTGGAGCGGATTCCCTGGATACGGTGGAGCTTGTCATGGCGCTTGAGGAAGAGTTCGGCATAGAAATTCCGGACGAAGATGCGGAAAAGATTCAAACGGTCGGCGATGCGATCCGGTACATTGAAGAAAAAGCAACCACAAAATAATTTCACCTCATTTAACTTTATCTTCTCGCATGCGAAATCCCTCGTAACCTTTCCGTGAAACCCCACCGTGTCGTGGTCACAGGTGTTGGCGCGATTACGCCGGTCGCCAATACCGCTTTAAATTCGTGGAAGGCCTTTCTTCAAGGCAGAAGCGGGACAGGCCCTCTGACCCAAATCGATGCCCAGCCCTTCAACTCCAGAGTTGCGGCTGAAGTTAAAAATTTCGATCCTTCACTCTTCCTTACTCCCAAAGAACTCAAGAAAACCGACCGGTTTGTTCAGTTTGCGGTGGCCTCGGCAAAAATGGCAATGGAGGACGCGGGGCTTAACACCAAATCCGAAGACCTGCACCGGGTGGGCGTGCTCGTCGGTTCAGGAATCGGGGGCCTTCGCGTCATTGAAGAGCAGCATAAAATTTTACTCGAAAAAGGCCCCGGCCGTGTTTCCCCTTTTCTCATTCCCATGCTTATCGTGAATATGGCGCCAGGCCAGATCGCCATTTCGCTGGGCTTAAAAGGCCCGAGCAATTGTGTCGCGACGGCCTGCGCCACCGGGGCCAATGCGATAGGAGATGCCTTTAAAATCATTCAACGCAGCGAGGCGGATGTGATGGTCGCGGGCGGAACAGAATCGTGTATTACGCCGCTCGGGTTTGGAGGATTTGATGCCATGAAGGCGTTAAGCACTCATAATGATCAGCCGGAAGCCGCCTCGCGGCCTTTTGACAAAACTCGAAACGGTTTTGTGATGGGAGAGGGCTGCGGGATTGTCATTTTAGAAAAACTTGGGCACGCAACAAAGCGCGGCGCGAAAATTTATGCCGAAATGGTAGGCTACGGGATGACTTCGGATGCCAGCCACATTACAGCCCCCGATCCGACAGGGGAAGGAGCGGCCCGGTGTATGGCCAATGCGCTTAAAGATGCGGGTTTAAAGCCGCAGGACGTGGATTATATTAATGCGCACGGCACGGCAACCCCCGTGAACGACAGGGTTGAAACCTTAGCGATCAAAAAAGCATTGGGTGAAAGCGCTGCGCGAAAAGTCAAGATCAGTTCGACGAAGTCGATGACGGGCCATCTCCTCGGCGCGGCAGGCGGTGTGGAAGCCATCGTCAGCGTTTTAGCGATCCGCGAAGGGATGATCCCGCCGACCATCAACTATAAATTCCCGGATCCGGACTGCGATTTGAATTATGTCCCCAATCAAGCCGAACGTTCCAAAGTGCGTGTGGCGCTCTCGAACTCCTTGGGATTTGGCGGCCATAACGCGTGCATCATTTTTAAGGCATTTGAAGCTTAAGCCTTTCTCCACCTCTTCAAGATTCCAATCCTTGTGGCCGACATTTTAAGAGGATCGTATCGAACGGCATTTCTCTATGGAATTTCAAAACTTCAGCCAATATGCGCTTAAAAAAAATTGAGCTTTTAGGCTTTAAATCCTTCGCCGACAAAACAGGGATTGTCTTCGATGAAGGCGTCACCTGCATCGTGGGTCCCAATGGTTGCGGAAAAAGCAATATTTCCGATGCCATCCGCTGGGTGCTGGGGGAAAGAAGCGCCCGGCTTCTTCGCGGCTCGAAAATGGAAGACGTCATTTTTAACGGCACGGAATTTCGAAAACCTCTTGCTTTTACCGAAGTCTCCCTGACGCTGGACAATCAGGATCGCGGGCTTCCGATTGATTATCAAGAGGTCATCCTCACAAGACGCCTTTACCGCTCCGGAGAAAGCGAATATTTCATCAATCGCACCGCCTGCCGTTTAAAGGATATCCAGGACCTCATCCTGGATACGGGCATCGGTTCCAACTCCTATTCCATGATTGAGCAGGGAAGAATCGACTATATTCTCAGCGCGGATGCCGAGGAAAGGCGTTCCCTGATTGAAGAAGCCGCCGGAATTTCAAAGTATAAGGTCAAAAAAGAAGAGGCCCTGCGAAAGCTCGAGCGCACGGAAGAAAACCGTTTGCGTCTCAATGACATTGTCCACGAAGTGCAAAAAAATATCCAGTACGCCGAGCGCCAAGCCCGCCGAGCGGCCCGTTACCAGGAAGAACTCGAAAAACTTAAAGATTTTCAGATCCGCAAGGCTTTTTACGAGCTCAAAGGCTTAAGCCAGCAAAAAGAAAGCCTCGGCGGACACTTGGCTCAGCTGCAAGCGGAGAGGGATCAAAATGACGCCCTTGCCGCTTTCCACCGCAAGCACATTGAATCCAGCCAGGAAACCTTGCGCGAGGTGATGGATCGTTTCCACCGCGGCGAGGCTGCTCGGTATACCATTCAGTCCAAAATGGATCAAGCTCAGCAGGGAATCCGTTTTAATCAGGAAAAACGAATCGAAACGGCGGCCCGCCTCGCTCAAATCGAAGCGGAAAAAGTCCAGGTCGAAGAACGGATCAAGAAAAACACAGAAGATCTGCGGCTGAAGGCGGAGGCATTGATCCAAATCCAAGAAGACGAGGAGCTGGCTCAGGATATTCTCGGAAAATGCGAGCAGGCCTGCCAGGCTGTCCAACTCGAACTTGATGCCTTGAAATCCAGGCTCGAAGGTGCAAAACTTAGTCTGTTTCAAGCAGCCTCGGATACGGCCAAGATTCGAAATGAATATCACCGGCTGGACATTTTCTTACAAACCCATCTTCATCAAAACCAGCGGCAGGAGGCGAGCGCAGGCCGTCTCCGCCAAGAGGCGCAGCAATTAGAGTCCCGCAAAGCCGCCGCGGAGCAAGATCTGGCAGCGCTAACGGCACAATTAGCAGGCCTCAACGCAAAAAAAGAAGAACTGGATCGCGAGATCTCCGGGATCGACGGGCAAAGGGAGGTATCTCAAAGGGGAAAGCTAAATATCCAGCAAGAACTGCAGGAAAAACAAGCCAGGCTGAATTTGCTCTCGGAGCTTGACCGTGCCTATTGCGCCGATGAAACCGCTCTTTTAAAAGAAACGGAAGAACTCAATCAGCGGGTTACAAATTTGAAAAAAATATTTTCCGTCCAGCCCGGTTTTGAATGGGCGCTTGAAGCCGCCTTAGAATCCTTTACCCGCTGTCTTATTGTCAAGGACCTTGGAACCGCTGAAAATTTACTTCAGCGGATTCATGACCGCAAACCTTCCTCGATGGGCCTGCTGATTCACGAAAGGGTCCAACCGCAGCGAGACGACCTGCAGGTGCTGGAAGGGAACAACCCTTCTCTGATTCCGATCTCGCAGGTTGTCCGCATTCAAGACGAATATGCGCCGCTTTTTACTCCTTTCTTCCAAAACGTTTTCATTGTGACAAATCATGAAGATTTTTCCCTTGCAGATTTACTGCCGCTGGCCGCGAATTATAAATTAATCGCCTCCAATGGTGTGACGCTAGGCCCTCACGGAAGAATTTTTTATAAAAATCAAAAGATATCCGCCGAGGACAACCCCTTTAAAAGAACTTCAGAAATCAATGCCCTCCAAGGCGAGCTGGCGCAAACTCAAGAACTTCTTACCCGCAAGGAATTCCTCGAGACGGCTGTTTTGGATCGGCAGCAATCCTTAAAAGCGCAGCGGGAAGCGCTCGAAGCCGAAAGACTCGACGCGCTTGTCCGCAAGGAATCGCTTGATTCCTTGCTCGAAGGAATGAAAGACCGGCTTGCCGCATTTCGCCGGGAGCTTGAGCTTATTGAGTTTGAATCCCGTGAGCTCGAGGATCAGCAGGCTGAATCAGCGGCCCGGCGCGAAGCGTTCAAAGCCCAATTGGAAGGCGCGGAGGCGAACGAAAAGTCGCTGCATGCAGGCCAAGAATTTTTGGCCCGCGAATTAGAATCCTTAGGATTGAAAAAAAATTCACTCCTTCATGAGTGGGTAGAGCATAAGGCCGGATTTTCAAATATTCTGGAGAAAAGCCGCCTGCTCGGTGAGGCCCTTGTCTTTATGAAAGATCACGACGCGCGGGATCGCGAGCGAATCACGGCCTTGGGCGAAGAAAATTCGCGGCTCATCCAAAAAGAATTCCTCCTCAAGGAAGAGGAAGAAAAATTGTTTGCCGAACAAAATCGGCTTTCCGAAAATCAGCGTGAGGCGGATATCGCCCTGGAATTGGTGCGTCAAGAGAAAGAGCGCGGGGAAGGGGAAAAAGATTCGATACAAGCCAATCTCAACGCTTGCCTTGAAAGGCTTCGGGAAATCCAGATGAAGTCCCACCAGTGCGAAATGAAGCTGATGGACTTGGGATTTCAGGAAAAAAATATCGCGGACCGTCTTTTGCAGACTTACCGGATCCGGCTTTCTGAATTGAACGCCCAGGATTTTCCAATTCCGGACGGCAAACCCTTTGAGGAATTGGAAAAACAAATCGCGGACCTTTCGCAAAAGGTGGAGGCCTTGGGGACGGTGAATCTCCTGGCCATTGAAGAGTACGAGGAATTGAAAAAACGCCACGATTTCCTTCTTGCCCAGCAAAAGGATCTGGAGGAGGCCCGCGAACAGCTTCTTGAAACGATCCGGAAGATCAACCGGACTACCAAAGGCCTCTTTGAAGAAACTTTCGGAAATATCCAAAAAACATTTCAGGAATATTATCAAACTCTTTTCCGCGGCGGCCATGCCAAGCTCGTGCTCCTGGATGAATTAAACCCCTTGGAATCAGGGATCGATATTGTCGTTCGGCCGCCCGGTAAAAAGCTGCAGAATATCAGCCTCCTTTCCGGCGGCGAAAAGGCCCTGACCGCGGCGGCCCTTTTGTTTGCCTTGTTTAAGATCAAGCCTTCTCCGTTTTGCGTCCTTGATGAAGTCGATGCCCCCTTGGACGAGGCCAATATCGACCGTTTCCTTTCCGTTTTACGAACCTTCCTTGATTCGACGCAATTCATTATCGTGACGCACAACCGGAAGACGATTGGCATGGGGGATTCTTTATACGGCGTGACGATGGAAGAGCCTGGAATCTCCAAACTCGTTTCCGTCAAAATTTCTCAACCCTCCGAGGACGCCCCTCCAACCGTAAAAAAGGAGCCGGAGCACGGCCCGGTTGAAGAACAGATTTCCATTTGAGCCTTCCCAATTACATTACCCTGATCCGGATTCTTCTTGTTCCGTTCTTTTTCACGGCCCTCGTTTCTTATGGGCCTTCGCAGGAACGCCAGCGCTGGATTGCTCTTATCCTTTTTATAACCGCCGCCTTCACCGACGCCCTGGATGGATTTATCGCGCGACTCTCAAAACGGCGGACCGCGCTCGGGCGTTTCCTTGACCCGCTGGCGGATAAACTTCTCCTTTTGAGCGGTTTTCTTGGCCTCCTCTTTGTGCACCATTTGCCCTACCGTCCGCCTTTATGGATTACCGTTTCCATTGTCTTCCGGGATCTGGTCATTATCGTAGGGCTTGTCGTGATTTTTCTCATGAACGGGACCCTCCGCATTGAACCGAATTGGGTTGGGAAATGCACGACGGCTTCCCAGATGTTGACCCTGATCTTTATCCTTCTTCAATGGCCGGCCGCGATTTATTTTTGCTACCTGACGGCCTTTTTGACGATCGTTTCGTGCGTGGTTTATGTTGTCCGGGACCTGCCGAAACTCACTGCGCTCACATGAAATTCCTGTTATGCCTATTGGGTTCCTATCTGCTGGGATCAATCCCTTTCGGCTTGATCCTTGGCCGCCTTGTGAAAGGAATTGATATCCGTAAATTCGGAAGCGGAAATATCGGCGCCACTAATGTGTTTCGCGTTATCGGAAAAAAGTGGGGAATCCTTGCTTTGCTCCTGGATGTTTTAAAAGGATATTTGGCCCCTCAATTGCCGGTTATTTTCTTTAAGCTGACCCCGCCGCCGGTTATTTGGCTGCTGGCCCTGGGCCTTAGCGCGATTCTGGGACACAGCTTTTCGATTTGGCTCTCCTTTAAGGGCGGGAAAGGTGTGGCGACCTCCTTTGGCGTATTTTTGGGAATTCTCTTTATCCCGACCTTGCTTGCCTTTCTCTTTTGGATCTTGGTTTTTATCCTAACGCGCATTATCTCAATTGCCTCCTTGTCCGCCGCTGCAATATTTCCGTTCCTTGTCTATTTTTTTGAGAGGAATTCGCCGAGCGGGTTACTTTATTTTTCGGTAAGTCTCTTCTTATCCCTCTTTATCCTTTTTACGCATCGGGGAAATATCGCCCGCCTGCTGAGAAACGAAGAAACCCGTATTTTTTAATTTAAATAAATTTTTATTTGATTTATCAGGATAATATGATATCTTATCTTGCCGCCGGCCGCCTCCCACAGAGGAGTATTTTTAATGAACAGCTCAGAAAATCATTTTGTGCACTCGTTTGTCAAAAAGCCGGGAGAAAAGATCCAAGTCGCATTGCGCAAATTCAAAGGCAAATTTTATGTGGACTTAAGGCTGTGGTTCCAGCAGGAGCCGGACAAGAACTTCCTGCCCAGTCGGAAGGGGATATCCTTCGAACTCGAGCATCTCCCGGAATTCCGCTCCGGAATCGAGCAACTGGCCAAGGCCGCGGCCGATCTTAAAAACAGAAGCAGCCAGGCGCCTTCCGGCCACTGGAAACAAGCGGAACGGTTCAACAAGCCTTTACAGCGCCCCGTGAAGTGAGTAGAATGTCCAAAATTCAAGGAGACTCTGATGAGTGAAAAAAAGAAAGCGGAACTAGAAATACCCAAACCCGCTGAAAAAAATCTTATCCCGGCTAAAAAATCTGAAAAATTAAGCGCGGAAAAACAAAAAGCCCTCGAATTGGCTCTTCTCCAGATTGAAAAACAATTTGGGAAGGGATCCATTATGAAAATGGGCGAAAACCGTTTAGAAAACGTCTCGGCCATTTCGACAGGGGCTTTGAGTTTGGATATTTCCTCAGGAATCGGCGGTGTTCCGCGAGGGCGGGTCGTTGAAATTTTCGGCCCTGAATCCAGCGGAAAAACAACCCTTACGTTAAGCATTATATCGCGCGTGCAGGCGCAAGGCGGAATCGCCGCGTTTATTGACGCCGAACACGCCTTGGATCCCGCCTACGCGCAGAAAATCGGAGTCAAGCTCAATGATCTTTTGATTTCACAGCCGGATTCCGGAGAGCAGGCGCTTCAGATTGCAGAAATGCTGGTCCGCTCGAATGCCGTGGATTTAATCGTCATTGATTCGGTCGCAGCCCTGGTTCCCCGCGCCGAGATTGAAGGCGAAATGGGGGATTCTCACATGGGACTCCAGGCACGTCTGATGTCGCAGGCGCTGCGGAAGTTGACGGCGATTATCAACCGCTCGAAAACCTGCCTCATTTTCATTAATCAGATTCGTGAAAAAATAGGCGTTATGTTCGGCAATCCTGAAACAACGCCGGGCGGGAAGGCTCTAAAATTTTACGCCTCGATGCGCTTTGACATCCGGCGGATCGCCAGCCTCAAGAAAGGGGACGAGATTATCGGGAACCGGGTCCGCGTCAAAATCGTAAAAAATAAAGTCGCGGCGCCTTTTAAGCAAGCTGAATTTGACATTCTGTTTGATGAAGGCATCTCCCGTTCTTCCAGTATTATCGATCTTGCGACCCAGTATCAAGTCGTCGACAAATCAGGTTCCTGGCTCCTTTATAACAATGAGAAAATCGGCCAGGGGCGTGACGCGGCGCGGATGTTCTTAAAAGAAAACCCGCTCCTTCTTGAAGAAATCGAAAATAAAGTCAAAAGCAAGATGCTCCAGGAAGGAACGGCCCTTACGGCTTCGGGCGCGCATCAGGGCGGCGAAGGCTAGTCCTCCGACACTATAGATGTTAGAGGAAAGCTCGGCACGATGCCCTGCGGCTGACCGGCCAAGCAAAATCCTAATTATTTTCTGGTCTTAACCCGCAACGATTCAATTGCCATTGATTCGATTATGGAATCGCAGAAGAAACAGGCGCTGATTGTTGCTTTAAGGCTTTTGACTGCGACCGCCAAGAGCAGCAAGGAACTGGAAGGGAAGCTGCAAGAAAAAGGATTTTCACCCGCCGTCATTCTGGATACGCTTCAGGACTTAAAAAAACAGGGATTTCTCAATGACGCGGCTTATGCGAAAAATCTTGCCTCGCGGCTGACGGTTGAGCGTCCTTCAGGCCGCCATAAAATTGATTTTGAATTGAAGCGGCATAAAGTTCCGGCCCCGATCCGGGAAGAAATCTTGGCAGGATTAAGCCCGGACGGTGAAAGGGCGAAGGCGCGGGAGCTGGCTCAAGAGCGCTGGGAAAGGTTTAAAAACCTTCCCCTGGAAAAGAGAAAAAAGAGGACCTACGATTACCTCATCCGCCGCGGTTTTGAATTCCAAGTCGCGCGGGATCTTATCGAAGAAATGCGAAGCCTGGAAACCGATGAAAACCGACCAAATCCGCAGCATTTTTCTTGAGTTCTTCCGGGCCAAAGAACATCGGCTTGTGCCGAGCGACTCGCTGGCTCCGCAAAATGACCCCACGCTGCTTTTCACGGGAGCGGGCATGAATCAATTCAAGGAATATTTTCTGGGGATCAAAAAGGACTTAAAGCGCGCGGCAAGTTGCCAGAAGTGTTTGCGCACGGCCGACCTCGATGAAGTCGGAAAGACCGCTTACCACCACTCCTTTTTCGAAATGCTGGGAAATTTTTCTTTCGGGGATTACTTCAAACGGGAAGCCATTTTTTGGGCTTGGGAATTCTTAACCGACGTCCTGAAAATTTCGCAAAAACGCCTCCGCGTGAGCGTCCACAAAGAGGATCAGGAATCCTATAAAATCTGGCGGGATGAAATCGGCTTCAGGGCCGACTGGATTTATCCTCTGGGCGATTCCTCAAATTTCTGGCCCTCGGAAGCGCCTAAAAAAGGCCCAAACGGCCCGTGCGGCCCCTGTTCGGAAATCTACTATGACCAGGCCCCTGATGATCCGTTGAGCGGCTCGATTGAAGACACAAGCGGACGGTTTGCGGAAATCTGGAACCTGGTCTTTACCCAATTCGACCGCCGGGAGGGCGGAGTTTTAGCGCCGCTTTCCCAAAAAAATATTGACACGGGAATGGGTTTGGAGCGCTTGGCCTGTGTCCTGCAAGGCCGGAAAACAAATTATGAAATTGATATTTTCCAGCCTATCCACGAAGCGGTTAAAAAAAATTTGAACCTAAACCCAATCGATGAAACAACCCGGAGAAGGATTTATGCTATCAGCGATCATGTCCGGGCGGTTGTTTTTTCAATGTCGGATGGGATTTTTCCTTCCAATGAAGGGCGCGGTTACGTTATCCGCAAGCTCATCCGGAAGGCCTTGTGGCACGGCCGCCAAATCACGGCGAATCACGAGCTGGAAGCCCCCTTTTTATATGCTGTGGCTCCTTCGGTGGTGGAAACGATGGCCCAGCCGTATCCCGAGCTCCGGGAAGCCGCGCAAAGCATTGTGCAAACTTTAAAAGCGGAGGAGGCGCGGTTTCTGGATACTCTGGAGGCCGGCCTTCGCATCCTTAACGAGCGAATCTCGGCGATGGCGCAGCGAAAGGAAAAAAAAATAAGCGGCGAAATCGCCTTCGAACTTTACGATACTTATGGGTTTCCGGACGAACTGACAAAAAATATTGCCGAATCCCGCGGCCTGGAAATCGACCAGGAAATCTTTAACCGGCTTATGGAAAAGCAGCGGCAGCGGGCCAAGAAAGGAAGCCGGATTTCCGGGGCGATTTTCACGGCCTCGGAACTGGAGAAAAAACTATCGGGCCTTCCTCCGACGAAATTCTTGGGCTATGAAACCCTGGCGGCCCAATCCAAAGTCATTTTCGCCGAGTTCTCAGGTAAAAACGGCGTGCTCGTGCTCGATGCCACACCTTTTTACGGGGAAAGCGGCGGTCAAGTCGGGGACCAGGGGATTCTTCAAAGCCCGCGCGGACGGGCCCGGGTTGCGGATACTCAAAAAAAGGACAGGCTTTGCCTTCACTATGTGGAGCTTGAAAGCGGAAAAATCTCGGTGGGCGATGAAGTCGCTTCCGAGGTGGACCGCAAGCGGCGGGAAAACGCAATGAGAAATCACACGGCGACCCATCTGCTCCACTCCGCACTCCGCCAGATACTTGGCAATCAGGTCAGGCAATTAGGATCGCTGGTGGCTCCGGACCGGCTGCGATTTGATTTTTCGTTTGCTCAAGCGTTAACCCCGAAGCAGGTCAGTCAGATCGAAGATAGGGTCAATGAGCAGATTCTTTGCGACAGCCCGGTCTCCAAAGAAGAAAAGACCCTGGAGATGGCGAAAAAAGAAGGAGCCGTCGCATTTTTCGGAGAGAAATATGGCCCAAAAGTAAGGGTCATCAGCGTCGCGGATTTCAGCAAGGAATTATGCGGCGGCACGCACTGCGACCGGACCGGTCAGATCGGCTCCTTTCTCATTGTGAGTGAATCGTCTATCGGAAGCGGCGCGCGCCGAATTGAAGCCTTAACCGGCGAAGGCGTCCTTTCCTATACCCGGAATTTGAAGAACCAGGTTCAGGATTTTTCCCGCGCCCTGAAGACCACTCCTGATAAACTTGCGGAACGAATCTCTAAACTTCAGGAAACGATCAAGCGGCTGGAAAAACTGCAGTCCAAGCCCTCTTCGTCAGGGCAATCCGAGACGCCGTCGCAGTTTGAAAGACAGGTCGAAATCAATGCCGGCTTTAAACTTTACGGAAATGCCTATGAAGAGCTTAGCGTTGATCTTTTAAGAAAACGATCGGATGAATTGAGATCCAAAATGCTGAAGACGGTCTATTTTTTGGCTTCCGAGAACACGGATAAAATTTATTTTGTCCTCGGCGTGAGCCGCGATCTTGTAAAAACAAACGTCGACTTGCGGGATTTAGCGAAAGCCATCTCCTCGCGCCTCCAAGGCAATAGCGGCGGAAGGGCGGATTTTATTCAAGGCGGCGCGCCCAATCAAGGCCAGTTCCACCGGAATTGGGACCCGATAATTCAGGAAATCTCTGATTATGTGCGAGAAAAGGTTGCCGGCCCATGCAGGTCCTGAATTGGGATAAGCAGACCCAAAAAAGGCTTCAAAGGGATTACAGCCACGTCTTCGACAAGAATATCTTTAAAAAGGTCAACCGCATTTTGGCGGAGGTCCGTCAGCGCGGGGATTTGGCGGTCCGCCGCTACACGCGCCAATTTGACGGAATTGATCTGCCGCTCAAGCGTCTTCGCGTATCACAGGGGGATATCAACCGCGCCTTTGAAAAAATCAATGTTTCTTTTGTCCCGATCCTGAAGCGTATCACGGATAACGTCAAAGAATACTATGAAAAAGAGCTGAAACGGTCTTTTGAGATCCGCCGTGACGGCGTTTATCTTGCTAAAAAATATCAGCCTTTGGAGAGGGTGGGAGTTTATATTCCCGGCGGGACAGCCCCTCTCGTTTCAACCGTTTATATGAGCGTGATTCCGGCCAAGGTCGCCGGCGTAAAAGAAATTATTATCACGACGCCCCCCAACCGGGAAACGGGCGAGATCGATCCTCATATTCTGGCGGTAGCCAATTTGCTGGGCGTCAGCGAGATTTACCGGATCGGAGGCGCGCAGGCCGTCGCTGCAATGGCGTTCGGCACAAGGACGCTCCGCAAGGTGGATAAAATCGTCGGCCCCGGCAACCCTTACGTGACGGAAGCAAAACGCCAGGTTTACGGTTTCGTCGACATTGATATGGTCGCGGGCCCCAGCGAGGTAGCCATTATCGCCGACTCCCTGGCGGATCCCGATTACGTGACGTGCGATCTTCTGGCCCAGGCCGAACATTTTGGAGGCACGGCCTACCTTGTGACCCACTCGAAAAAATTGATCGAGGCGATTCGCAAACGGGTCGACAGCGGCTTTGTGATTCAAGTGAAGTCTCTTGCGGAGGCCTGTGAAGTCGTCAACGAAATTGCGCCGGAGCATCTTGAAATCCTTACGGAAGAGCCGGAAAAGCTGGTCAAGAATATCCGGCACGCCGGCGCGATTTTTTTAGGGCCCTATTCGCCGGCCGTGATCGGAGATTACATTGCCGGGCCGAGCCACGTCCTGCCGACCGGCGGAACGGCGCGCTATTTTTCCCCTCTGAGCGCTTCTACTTTTATCAAAAGCTCTCAGATTATTTCTTATGGACGCGAAGCCCTTTTCAAATCGCGGGACTACGTCCAAAAATTAACGGAAATGGAAGGCCTTGTGCTTCACCGGATTTCTTTGGAAGCCCGATTTATAGAAAAAAAACAGGAAGACAAAGAGGAAACAAAAAACAAATTGCAAGAGACAGGGGAGCCGGAATCAGGTTAGGTTCTGCCGGGAGAAATGAAATGATCCGAAAATCAAAGAATACCAGACAAGCCGCCGTAAAACGAAAGACCTCGGAAACGGATATTAAAATCCAGCTCGCGGTGGACGGGCAGGGGAGTTCCCAAATCAACACCGGAATGCCGTTTTTAGATCATATGCTGACCTTACTGGCCAAACACGGGCTCTTTGACCTGAAAATTGAGGCCCGAGGGGACTTGCACGTCGACATTCACCACACCAACGAAGATGTCGGAATTACGCTGGGACAAGCGCTTATTCAGGCGCTGGGCACTAAAGCGGGCATCCGCCGCTACGGTTTTGCCAGCATTCCGATGGACGAGGTCCTTATCCGCCTCACGCTGGATATTTCCGGCCGTCCGTCCCTTCATATTGCAAAGACAAAAGGCGTGAAGTTTTCCCGTCTTGAAAATTATTCCTTCCACGACGCGATGGAATTCTTAAAGGCCTTCTGCCAGCACGCGGGAATCAATATGCACGTGGAAGTGCTCTCAGGGGAGGACTCCCACCACATTATCGAAGGAATCTTTAAAGCTCTGGCAAAGGCCCTCGATAGGGCAACGCAGATCGATCCCAGGGTCCGCGGAATCCCTTCCACCAAGGGATCTCTTTAGGCTTCAGATGATTGTCATTGTTGATTATGGAATGGGCAATTTGCGGAGCGTGTCCAAGGCCTTGGAACTTCTTGGCGGCAAAGTAAAAGTCTCAAGCAGCCCTTCTGAAATTGAATCCGCCGGCAAACTCGTCTTGCCCGGCGTCGGGGCCTTCGGGGATGCCGTGACGGAGCTCAAGACGCGCTCGCTTTGTGAGCCGATCAGGGATTTTATTCTCCGGAAGAAACCTTTTCTTGGCATCTGCCTGGGCCTTCAGCTTCTTTTCGATTCAAGCGAGGAATCGCCGGGGATTGAAGGATTGGGGATATTGAAAGGAACCGTCCGCGCTTTTTCTTCTCCGGGGATCAAGATCCCGCACATGGGCTGGAACCGCGTTGAAATAATGGCCCCTCATCCTTTGACGTCGGGAATCTCGGAAGAAAATTTTTTTTATTTCGTCCACTCGTATTACGCCGCGCCGGACGACCCCAAAATGGTGTGCGGCCGGACTCAATACGGCCAGGAAACTTTCCCGAGCATTCTAGCGGCTGAAACTTTATTTGCAGTTCAGTTTCACCCGGAGAAGAGCCAGAATCTCGGATTGCAAATCCTAAGCAATTTTGTCCGTTGGTGACCGAAATGGTTATTTATCCGGCGATTGACCTTTATGAGGGCAAAGTGGTCCGCCTGGAAAAAGGCTGCTTCGAGAAGCTGACCGTATACTCGAAAGAGCCGGCGGCGGTTGCCAGGCAATGGTGCGAGGCGGGCGCGGAATGGCTCCATCTTGTAGACTTGGAAGGCGCAAAGACGGGAACGCTTAAAAATTTCCCGAAAGTGCTGGAAATACGCAAAGCGGTTTCGTGCTCTATCCAGTTCGGGGGAGGGCTGAGAACGATCGAGGAAATCGAAAACGTCTTGGAAAGCGGGATCAACCGGGTTGTCTTGGGAACGAAAGCCCTGGATCCGGAATTTTGTCGCCAAGCCCTCGGGCGTTTTGGAAAGCAAATCGCGGTCGCGCTCGATATGCGGGAAGGGAGAATTCAAACTCAAGGCTGGCTTGAGGCCTCGGACGTCTCGATTGAAGAGGCTCTTAATTCGCTCAATAATTTTCCCATTCAAACGATGATCTATACGGATATTCAAAAAGATGGAATGCTCACAGGGCCCAATTTCAACCAGCTTGAAAAGATCCTTCAGGCGACCCGCGCGCGCGTCATTTTATCAGGCGGGATCGGTTCGCTGGAAGACCTTCAGCAGTGCCAAAAAATTTCAAACAACAATTTTGACGGAGTGATCATCGGCAAGGCCCTTTATGAGAAAAAATTCAGCCTGCCCGACGCGCTCCTGTTATCCCGTTCATGATTTACTCTCTTAAGCCTTATTGGGACAGTATTCTGGCCGAACGCACGTGGTCCTGGACCCTGATCGGAATTCTTTATCTTCTCTCCGGGCTTCTGGTCAGGAGCTGGTTTATCAGGCCCTTGGCCCGTCATCTCAAAAAGCTCAGCCGCGAGTTTCAGCACGAAGTCAAAAAAGTATACCTCCAGCATTCTTTTTGGGGCTGGCTCTTTTTTTTAATCCCCCTTTGCCTTTTGATCCTTTTCTGGCGCAGCGATCTTCTCCCGTTTCGTTTGGACGACCGCTGTGTTCTGATCGGGGCCTTGGCCAGCTTCATTCTTTCGATTCTGATGCACTTGCAGGCCTTTGGGAAAGCCACCTTGCTGACTCTCAAACGCTCAAGCGAGCTCCTCGAAAAGAAAATGTTTGAGGCTTAAAGCCTGCCGTGTTGACCAAACGAATCATTCCCTGCCTCGATGTTAAGGATGGGCGCGTCGTCAAAGGTATCCAATTCTTGAATTTAAAGGACGCCGGAGATCCCGTTGAATGCGCAAAAGGTTATGACCGCCAAAACGCCGACGAGCTTGTTTTCCTGGACATTACCGCCTCGCATGAAAAGCGCAAAACAATGATTTCAGTCGTTGAAAAGGTGGCGGAATCTATTTACATTCCGTTCACGGTCGGGGGAGGCATCCAAGAAATTTCCGAGATCCGGGAACTGTTGAAGGCGGGCTGCGATAAAATATCGGTCAATACGGCGGCCATTGAGGCCCCCAGCCTGATCCAAAAGGCAAGCCGGCGGTTCGGGAGCCAGTGTATTGTGCTTGCGATCGACGCCCGCAGCGAAAAAAACGGTTCTTGGAGGGTTTACAGCCACGGGGGAAGAAAGGTTACGGATTTAGAGGCCGTCGAGTGGGCCAAAAAGGGGGAAAAACTCGGGGCCGGCGAGATCCTTTTAACCAGTATGGATCGGGACGGCGCTCAGAACGGCTACGATCTTGAACTCTTGCGCCGGGTGTCCGAATCCGTCAGAATCCCCGTGATTGCCTCGGGAGGAGCCGGAAACTGCGAACATTTCGCTGAGGCTTTTTTAAATGCACGCGCCGATGCCTGTCTCGCAGCCTCGGTTTTTCACTTCGGTGCCCTGAAGATACCGGAAGTCAAAACTTACCTCCGCCAAAAGGGCATCCCTGTCCGCCTTTGACAAGCTCCGTGGTTTCTTAGTGTATCTCCTTGACGCACTTTTTAATTCTGGCATACTTCAGGAAGAGTTAGGTCAATTCTTCAACTTTTTCACAAGAGGAGCTTATTGTAATGATCGATTTTAAGTTCAATGCCGACCATTTGATCCCGGTAATTATTCAGGACGCCCAAACCTCCGAGGTGCTTATGCTCGCCTATATGGATCAAACCGCTCTTCAAAGGACACTCAAAGAGAAGAAGACCCTATTTTTTTCCCGCTCCAGGAAAGAATATTGGGTAAAAGGGGAGACCTCCGGCCACATCCAAGAGGTCAAAGAAGTGCTTACGGACTGCGACCGCGACACTGTGCTTATTAAAGTGAAGCAAACCGGCGGGGCCTGCCACCTGGGCTACCGGAGCTGTTTTGTTCATGAATTGAACGAGGCCGGAGAAATAATCGGCGTGACTCAAGAAAAAGTATTTAATCCGGACAAAATCTATAAAAAATGAATGAGATCGCCCCAACTTTTGAGGAATTTAAAAGGCTGGCAAAGAAGGGGAACCTGATTGCTCTGTCGCAAACAATCCCGGCTGACCTTGAAACGCCCGTATCGGCCTTTTTGAAACTTGCCTCGAATGCCCCGCACGCCTTTTTGCTGGAATCCGCCGAGCAAGGGGAGAAACTCGGGCGCTATTCCTTTCTCGGATTAAAGCCGAAGGCAATCTTGATCTGCAAAGCCGGGAAAATCGCCGTTTCTCCAAAAAAAAAATTCCCGGCCGTCAAACCGCCGCTCGATCTCCTGGACGGCATTAAAAAAATACTCCGCTGCTACACGCTTGCCAATCCGGAACGATTCACGTCCGGCTTTTGCGGCGGTTTTGTCGGCTATCTTTCTTATGAGAATGTCGAAAGGTTTGAAAATATCCGATTGCGCGCCAAACCCGGCCTTCCGATCCCGGAGGCGATCTTTTTTCTAACCGAAGAACTTTTGATTTTTGATCATCTCCGGAAAACACTTTCAATCATCGTCCTTGCGGAAGTTTCCAACTCCAATTTGAAGAGGTTGTACAAAAATGCCGCAGCAGCGGCGGCCCGCTTAACTGCAAAGCTGCGCCGGCCTCTGCATCGGGCTCCTTTATCGAAGACGAAAAACAAAAATCTGAAACCTGAGTCCAATATGACGGCCGCTCATTTCAAACAAAAGGTCAACCGCATTCAAGAATACATTAAAGCCGGAGACTGCATCCAAGTCGTTTTTTCCCAGCGTCTTGCGCTGCCGGCCGTGAAAAACGACTTCCAAATATACCGCGCCTTGCGCTCGGTCAATCCCTCGCCGTATATGTTTTATTTTCGCTCAGGAAAATACCGGCTTATCGGCTCATCCCCGGAACTGCTGGTCAAAAAGACCGGCCGCCGGGCTGAAATCCGTCCGATTGCCGGAACGAGGCCGCGAGGGCAGACGCCTTTCGAGGACAGCATTCAGGAAGAAAATTTAAAAAAATCCAAAAAAGAAATGGCGGAACACCTGATGCTTGTGGATCTGGGGCGAAACGACCTCGGCCGGGTCTGCCAATTCAATTCCATCCGGATCCAGAATTTCGCGCGCGTGGAGCGTTATTCCCACGTGATGCACCTGGTCAGCGACATTGTGGGGAAACTCAAAAACGGCGCTGATGCCTTTGCGTTATTGAAGGCCGCGTTTCCGGCAGGCACGGTCTCAGGCGCGCCTAAAGTGCGGGCGATGCAAATTATCGATGAACTGGAGCCGGACAAGCGGGGCCCTTATGCAGGCTCGCTCGGCTATTTCAGCTTCAATCAGGATATGGATATGTGCATTACCATCAGAACAATCTTTACCGACGGGGATCATCTTTATTTGCAGGCCGGGGCCGGGATTGTCAAGGATTCCTCCCCGGAAAAGGAATATCAGGAAACCGTCAATAAGGCAAAGGCTCTCATCCAAGCGATTGAAAAGCACGGGGAATTCGATGCTGTTAGTGATTGATAATTACGACTCCTTTACGTACAACCTGGTTCAATATTTCGGCGAACTGAAGGCCCAGCCCGCAGTCTACCGCAATGATCAAATTACGATTGCCGCGATCCAAAAGATGAAGCCCGCGCAAATTGTGATTTCTCCCGGCCCGCGCACCCCCAAAGAGGCGGGTATCTCCAATGAAGTTATCCGGACCTTCAGCGGGAAAATCCCCCTTTTGGGAGTCTGCCTCGGCCACCAGTGCATTGGTTTTGTGTTCGGCGGAAAAGTGGTGCGGGCGAAAAATATTATGCACGGAAAAACCTCGGAAATTCATCACGACGGGGAAGGGCTTTTTAAAGGCCTGCCGAACCCTTTTGTGGCGACCCGCTATCATTCGCTTCTTGTCCAAGGCGGATCGGCGTTCCCGGAAGCATTGAAAATAACCGCCTGGACTTCGAAAAATGAAATTATGGGCATCCGCCACAGGCGCTATCCCGTTTGGGGCGTTCAATTTCATCCGGAATCCATTTTAACGACCGCGGGAAAGGATATTCTTAAAAACTTCCTCCGCTTAAGTTCTCGATCATGAAAATCAATACGCCTTTCATCCGCCTGCTGACCGGAAAAAATCTCCGGAAAAATAGCGCAAGAGAACTATTCCTCCGCGTATTTCAGCAAAAAGTAAAGGACAGCCAGACCAAATCGCTCCTTTTGCTTTTGGCAAAAAAAGGGGAGACGGCCGAAGAGGTTTTAGGCTGTCTGGAGGCCTTGAGAAAATTGGAGCCGGCGCAGCGTGTCCCTGTCAAAGGCCTAATGGATACGTGCGGGACGGGCGGGGATCGCAGCAGGTCGATCAACGTTTCTACTCTGGCCGCCTTGGTGATTGCAGGGGCCGGCGGAAAAGTTGCAAAGCACGGCAACCGCGCCATTTCATCCTCCTGCGGGAGCTCTGACCTCGCGGAGGCCTTGGGGATCAATATCGCGGCGACCAAAAAGCGAATGCTCCACGCGCTCCGAAAAACCGGCTTCGGTTATTTTCACGCTCCTTTGTATCATCCTATTTTTTCCCGCGTCCAGCCTCTGCGCCGCTCCCTTAAGACGAAGACCCTTTTCAATTTGCTCGGCCCGCTCGCCAACCCTTTTAAATTGGAAGCTCAAATGATCGGCGTCTCGCGGCGCCGGGACGTTTTGATGTTTTCCGAAATCTTGCGCCGGATCGGCATCCAAAATGCTTTTGTCTTTCACAGCGGGGACGGGATGGATGAAATCTCTTCGCGCGCAAAAACTTTTGTGGCCCGCATTCGAAGAAAAAAAATCAGCCGCACGATTTTAAATCCCAGCGTTTTTGGCTTTCACAAAGCGCCCCAAAGCGCTTATGGCGGCGGGGGTGTTTCAAAAAATAAGAGGATCGCCCTGGCCTTATTGCGGGGAGAGCTTAACGGGCCGGTCAGGGATATCGTTGTCCTGAATGCCGCCGCCGGCCTTATCCTCGCCGGAAAAGCGCGGAATTTTTCTGAAGGAATCCGGCTTGCGGGCCAAACCCTTAAAAGTGGAAAGGCTTATCATGTCCTGGAATCTGTCAAACGGATGACGCGCAATGATTCTCAATGAAATTATTGTCCATAAGAAAAAAGATCTGGAAGAGCTTAAAACCCGGTTTCCGCTTCACCGCCTTCGGGAAGCCGTCGAGCACAGCGAGCACCGCGAGCGCCGCGAAGCCCGCCCGATCCGGCCCTTTCGGAAGGCCGTTTCCAATTCCGCCCAGTTGAACCTGATCTGCGAACTGAAGAAAGCGTCTCCTTCCGAGGGCATTCTCCGGGAGGACTTTCAGCCGCTGCGGATCGCTTCGATGTTTGAATATGCGGGCGCGGCCGCAATATCGGTTCTCACCGAATCGCATTATTTTAAGGGGAGGCCCAGTTATCTGAAAACCGTAAGACAGGTCACGCATATTCCGCTCCTGCGAAAGGATTTTATTTTTGAAACTTACCAGCTTTATGAGACGGCGCTGCTTGAGGCGGATGCCTTTCTTTTAATTGCCTCGCTCCTCACCGAATCCGAATTAAGGAATTTGATTTCCTTGGGACGCGACCTGACCCTGGATGCCTTGGTGGAAGTCCACAGCGAGGAAGATTTAAAAAAAGCGCTCGCGGCCGGCGCGGACTTGATCGGGATCAACAACCGCGATCTTAAAACCCTTGAAGTGGATCCTGAGCGGGCCAAAAAATTAATTCCGCACATTCCCAAAGGAATTCCGGTTGTGGTGGAAAGCGGCCTCACGCGCCACGAAGAGTTGATGGAATACAAAAGCCTGGGGATCCATGCCTTTCTGGTGGGGACTTGCATTATGAAATCGGAGGATATCGTCGCAAAAATCTGTGAACTCTTAGGCAAAGACAAGAAGTGGCGAAGGTAAAAAAAATTCAAGAATAAGGAGGGTTTCGGAATGGCAAAGGTGAAGATTTGCGGAAACACAAATTTGGAGGATGCCCGTTATGCTGCGGAACGCGGCGCGGATTACCTGGGATTTATCTTCGCCGAAGGCAAACGGAAGATCAGCCCCCAGACCGCCAAAACCATTATGGAAGCGCTTAAGGACTATAAGAATTTTGTGGGCGTATTTTTCAATCAGCCTAAGAAAGAAGTTTTGCAGATTGCAAATTCCTTAGGCCTGAAGATTCTCCAATTCCACGGGGAGGAAACGGCCCTCTATTGCAACTATTTTATGGACGCGCGTTTTGAGGTGATCAAGACGTTTCGCATCAAAGATGCTATGAGCCTGAAGCGGATCGACGAATACAACGTAACGGCGTTTCTCTTTGACGCTTTTTCGAAAGAAGAAGCCGGAGGCACGGGAAAGACTTTCGATTGGGGGATTATTGCGGACCGGCCCTTTGTCCACGACCGCCTATTCCTGGCTGGCGGCTTGAACATTCGGAATCTTTCAAGCGCCATTGAAAAGATAAATCCTTATGCCGTGGATGTCGCGAGCGGCGTCGAAAAAGAGCCCGGCAAAAAAGATCCGCGCCTGCTGGAACAATTTATTCAAATCGCCCAATCGCATAAAAGCCAAAATGCCAAAGCCCGCTCCTTTCATTCGTAAGCTCGTAAAACACATCGACCGGATTGACAGGGAAACGCTCCGGGGCTATGTCCTCGATCAAGCCGAAGAAAACGCCCTCTACAACCAGGTTCTACAGCACGTCAACGAAGGGATCCTTTGGGTCAATGAAACCGGGCAGGTTCGTTTTATAAATCGGCAGGCCGCCCTTTGGCTTCAAATCGATCCCGAGAAAAGTGAAAATCGCCGGGTGTCGGAATTGATTTTGGATCCCGAGCTTTTGCGGTTTCTTCAGGAGCACATTCCGGGTTTGAATGAAAAAGTCGTCGCGGATTTTCAGATCTTATCGCCTCGTGAATTGCGCCTGCGCATTTTTCTTACATCGCTTCATCATTTTAAAGAACGCCTGATTTTGATTTTAATGACGCAGCTCCCTCCTCCGTCGGAGCCCGCTCCCCAAAAATCGCCCTCGGCCGAAGCCCTCATGAGCCTCGCCTTCGGCATTGCCCATGAAATCGGCAATCCTTTAAATTCAATCGGCATCCAGCTTCAGCTGTTGAAGAAACAAATGAAGGATCTGCGGGATCCGAAAGGGGTTCGTTTTGAAAAGACATTGGATGTGATCCAAGCCGAGACTCTGCGCCTCGACCGGATTGTGAGAAATTTCCTCAAAGCGGCGCGCCGGCCTCCGCTTCGTTTCCGCAGCGAGGACCTTAATCAGGTGCTCGAAGAAGCGATCCATTTTACAGGGCCGGAACTTGAAGCGCAGGGGATTACGGTTCGTTTCAAGCCCGACCCCGCGCTGCCCCAGTTTTTAATGGATCGTGAAAGATTGCGGCAGGCTTTTATCAACCTGCTTAAAAATGCCCTGGAAGCAATGCCCGAGTCGGGATCTATCTCGATTCATGTTTCGCACCGGGATCATTTAGCGCTCATCCGGTTCAAAGATGAAGGCGACGGGATCAAAGACGAGGATCTGCCTCATATCTTCGAAGCCTATTTTACGACTAAAGAGGAAGGCTCCGGCTTGGGATTAATGGTTGTTTTAAATGCCGTTCAAGAACACGGCGGCCGCATTGAAGTTCTGAGCAAAGCGGGCAAAGGATCGACCTTTATTCTGCTCCTGCCCATCCGTCGCCCGAAACTGCAGCTGCCTCAATACAAAACGCGCTGATCTATGTCTATCCATCCGACCCTCCTGATTGTTGATGACGAAAAAAATACAAGAGACGGCTTAAAGCAATTTCTGGAGTCCCAGGATTACGACGTGTTAACCGCAGCCGACGGAGAGGAGGGCTTCCGGCAATACCGTGAAGCCAAGCCTGAGCTTGTCCTGGCCGATATCCGGATGCCCCGCCTGGACGGCATCGGACTGCTTGAAAAGATCAAGGCTGAAAATCCCAACGCGCTTGTGATCCTACTGACGGCCTACGGCTCCGTGGAGGACGCGGTCAAGGCAATGCGGAAAGGCGCCTATTATTATTTGACGAAGCCCGTCAATTTAGAGGAGCTGGAATTTCTCATCAAAAAAGCGCTCTCCAGCTTGACTCTCGAGGAAGAAAATCGCGAACTCCGCAGGGCCCTTTTTCAAGAAAAGTTTGAACAAGGGAATATTTTAGCCCAATCCAAAAAAATGAAGGCGGTCTTGAAAACTGTGGACCAGATCGCCCCGTCCTCTTCAACCGTTTTGATCGAAGGCGAAAGCGGGACGGGAAAAGAGCTGATTGCCCACCGCATTCATGAATCCAGCCCGCGTCGCAATTTTCCTTTTATCGCAGTGCATTGCGGGGCATTGACTGAAACGCTGCTGGCCAGTGAACTGTTTGGACACGAGCGGGGAGCTTTCACGGGAGCGGTCGAAAAAAAAGTGGGACGTTTTGAACGGGCTCATCAAGGGACTTTATTTCTGGATGAGGTGGGCGAAATTTCTCCTGAAATGCAGGTCAAACTCCTGCGGGTTTTGCAGGAAGGGGAATTCGAGCGGGTGGGAGGAGCCAAGATCATTCGAGTCAATGTCCGCCTGGTGGCGGCAACGAATAAAAATTTGATCGAAGAAGTAAGGAAAGGCAGATTCCGCGACGACCTTTATTACCGGATCAACGTCATTTATCTCAAAGTCCCGCCTCTCAGAGAGCGGAAAGAAGACATTCCGCCGCTTGTCCATACTTTCATAAAGCAGTTTGCCCTGAGCAACGGAAAGAAAATAACGAAGATTGAAGACGACGCCCTCCAGGCCCTGATGCAATATGATTGGCCGGGCAACGTACGGGAGCTTAAAAATATCATGGAACGGATGATCGTCCTCAGTTCCGAGGATAAGCTCCCTCTGAGCCTTGTCCCCGAGGATATTCGGACCCTGCAGAATCCCTCTCCCGCTTCCCTGCCGCCGGCGAGTCCTTCCAAGGCTCAAAATCTGGAGGATGTGGAACGCGCCTTCATTCGTCAAGCCTTAGCAGAAAGCCGGGGCAATAAATCTCTGGCTGCCAAAAGAATTGGAATATCACGCCGGACTCTTTACCGCAAGATCCGGGAATATGGGCTTTAAGGAAAAAATGCCAAATAGTCACAAAATATTGTGCGCCAAATTTTCCCAGCCTATTGAGACCTGAGCGTCGCTGGAGTTTTTCATTTTTAACCACCTGTTAAATAAGAAGTTATGGAAAAGTATTAAAGTATTGAACCTGGCACGGAGTTTGATCTAGACTATCAGAAGTTAAGGCATAAAAAAGGAGAATAAAATGTCAAAAGTTTTAGGGATTGATTTAGGAACGACGAATTCTTGTGTCGCAGTGATGGAAGGCGGGGAACCAAAAGTTATTCCAAATAAAGAAGGCAATAGGACAACGCCTTCCGTTGTCGCATTTACTAAAAATGCTGAAAGATTGGTCGGACAAGCGGCGAAACGTCAGGCGATTACCAATGCGGATAACACGATATTCAGCGCCAAACGGTTTATCGGCAGGCGCTTCGAAGAAGTCGAGCGCGAAAGCAAGCTCGTGCCTTTCAAAGTAAAGCCGGGAAAACACAACGAAGCCGTCATTTCCATTCCCAAAGAAAACCGGGATTTTACGCCTCCGGAAATCTCCGCAATGGTATTGCAAAAACTCAAAGCAGACGCCGAGGCGTTTCTGGGCGAACCTGTCAAACAAGCCGTCATTACGGTGCCTGCGTATTTTAATGATTCGCAAAGACAGGCCACCAAAGACGCCGGCCAAATTGCGGGCCTGGAAGTCCTTCGCATTATCAACGAGCCGACGGCTGCGGCGCTGGCTTACGGTCTGGATAAGAAAAAAGACGAGACGATTGCGGTTTACGATTTAGGCGGCGGGACTTTTGATGTCTCGATCCTCGAAATCGGCGACGGCGTTTTTGAAGTTAAATCCACGAATGGGGATACCCATCTTGGGGGAGATGATTTTGACCAAAAAATTATCGAATGGCTCATTCAGGAATTCAAGAAAAACGAAGGCATCGAGTTAAGCAAAGACCGGATGGCGCTCCAGCGCTTGAAAGAAGCGGCGGAAAAAGCAAAGTGCGAGCTTTCAACCTCTCAGAGCACGGAAATTAACCTCCCTTTTATCACGGCCGACGCCTCGGGCCCCAAGCATCTTTTAATCACTCTGACGCGCGCTAAATTGGAGCAGCTTGTCGAGGATTTGATTGCGCGGACGGTCGAACCGTGCAAGCAGGCGATTCGTGATTCAGGAATCAAAGCCGAGGACATTGACGAGGTCATTCTGGTCGGCGGACAAACGAGGATGCCGGCGGTCATTGAAAAAGTCCGGAATCTTTTTGGAAAAGAGCCGCACAAGGGAGTCAATCCGGACGAAGTCGTGGCCGTGGGCGCCGCCATTCAAGCCGGGGTGCTGAAAGGGGACGTCAAAGATATTTTGCTTTTGGACGTCACGCCTCTGTCGCTCGGAATTGAAACGCTCGGCGGCGTCATGACCAAATTGATTGAGAGAAACACGACCATCCCCACGCGAAAATCAGAAATATTTTCCACGGCTGCGGATAGTCAAACCGCAGTGACCGTCAAAGTCCTGCAGGGAGAGCGGGAAATGGCCTCCGATAACCGCCTGCTTGGGCTGTTCAATCTTGAAGGCATTCCTCCCGCGCCGCGAGGCGTTCCCCAGATTGAGGTCACCTTTGACATCGACGCGAACGGGATTGTCCACGTCTTCGCCAAAGATTTGGGAACCGGCAAAGAGCAAAAAATACGGATTGAATCCTCATCCGGGCTGAACAAGGACGAGGTCGAGCGCCTCGTCAAAGAAGGCCAAAGCCACGCGGAAGAAGATAAGCGCAAACATGAGTCCATTACCCAGCGCAATCAGTTGGACAGTCTGATCTATGCCACGGAAAAAAGCTTAAAAGAATACGGGGACAAAGTCTCTTCGGAAGAAAAGGTAAAAGTTGAAGAGGCCTTAAAGGAAGCCAAAGCCTCCCTCAGCTTGGATTCCCTGGAAATGCTCAAGGCCGCAATGACCAAACTCACCAACGCATCTCATACGATTGCCCAAAAAGTCTATGAGGAAGCTGCGAAAAAAGCGCAAGGAAGCCCGCAGGGAGCAGGCGGCGACAAACCGGCAGGAAAGCGCTCCAAAGAAGAAGGGGTTGTGGACGCGGATTACGAAGTAGTTGACGAAGAAGGCAAGGAAAAGAAATCCAAAAGCTGATTTTTTTGCTTGCGCCTGAAACAGCGTATGAGGGAAAACCCCTCGTACGCTTTTTTTTGTAAGTCCCCAGGCACCTGGTATCCACCCGTCGCGGAAGTTGATTTTTTTTTAAGGTTTTAGAGAGATTGATTGAGAAAGTGTGGAGGAGGGGTCCTTTTTCTCGAATCCTGGAGAAAAAAGGGGAGAATTCGTCGCGAGGAAGTTGGGCCCGCACCGGATGAAGATGCATTATGGCGTGGATGTCTCAAAGAATGCAATTGGGCGAGTGATCCGGGCAGAAGAAGCTTGTGAAGCGCCCCAGGTGAACAAACCACCCCAAAATCAAGATTGACACAGCCGCAGGATAGTGATATAAAAATAGGCAATTAGAGACGCAAGTCTCTACTCACCTACAGAGGTTCTCGGTTTCAGATCCCCACTGGACCGGGGACCTCTTTTTTTTGAAAAATTCGGGGAAATTCTAATGGCGCAGGAAAAAGAGATAAGATTCACGGAAAAAAAAGTTGACGAAAGCTGGAAAGAACAGACAAGCCGTGATAAAGAAATCTCTGCTAAAAGCCGGCAGCCGGAAACCCGCAAGCCTGTGGCGGCAAAGACATCGAAACCTTTTCTAAATCTCCTGACCTCGCTCGGAATCCAGGCGATGATGCATCTTGGAGAAATTCCGAGTCCGGATACCAGGCTCAAAGAGCCTAACCTCGAAGCCGCCCGGGAAATCATCGACCTTTTGCTTGCGATAAAGGAAAAAACGGAAGGCAATTTATCCCCGGAAGAAAAAGAAGTCTTGGAATCCTTGATCCCCGAACTCCAAATGAAATTTTCCCAAAAGGTATGAAACCTGGAATCCGCGGCGCGGGGTTGAGAATTATCGTCAGCCTCGCCGCGCTGGCCGTTGTGTTTTTTTCAATCCGGGGAAAATTTTTTGAATCCCTTGCCATTCTCCGCTCGGAGGTCATCTTCAACTGGTTTGCCTTAGGACTATTGACCTACCTGACGGCCCAGATTGTTTTGGCCCTCCGGTTTTTTAATATTCTTCAGGTGCATGAAATACGCATGAAATTCGGAGAAGTGTTCTATCTAGTTTTTGTCGGGCTTTTTTTTAACGTCCTTTTTCCGTCAGCTGTGGGAGGCGACGTGGCAAAGGGTTATTTGGTCTACAAACGCTCCGGTAAAAAACTCGAATCGACGACTTCGGTCATCGCCGACCGATTGATGGGATTTATTGCCCTGATGAGTATGGCGGTAGGAGGTATTTTATTATTCCGGGATCAGATCGCGGATCACAGCATCCAATATATTGTTTATCTAGGAGTCGCCATCTTGATCCTTGCGCTGCTCTTTTTGGGAAATAAGGGATTCGCGCGTTCGTTCAAATCGCTGTCCGTGCTGATTCCCTCCTTTCATTGGCGCCAAAAGCTTTCAACCTTGTACCACAGCCTTCATGCGTACCGGCATCATTTAAAAGCGGTGGCGTTCGGCATTTTCCTTTCGTTTATAGGGCAGGCCTTTTTTATACTCGTCTATTACTGGATGACCTTAAGCCTCGGTGTTCAGTTAAGCCCGCAGATCTTTTTTGTTCTTGTTCCGGTGATCACGCTTGCAAGTATGGCGCCTTCCTTCGGAGGTCTCGGGGTTCGTGAAGCGGGGCTTATGTTCGCCTTTCAGCGGTTTCTCACCAGCGAACGCGCTTTTGCCTTATCCCTTCTGGTGGACTGCGCCATTTATGGATGCAGCCTGATCGCGGGCATTATCTTTTGCCTCCGCGGGGGATTAAAATCTAAAATGATTCATGAAATGGAGGTCCTCGAATAATGGCTCTGGATAAAGACCTGTTGGAAATTTTGGCTTGCCCGGCTTGCCGCGCGGAGGTGAAGCTGGAGGCCGATAAGATTATCTGCACAAATCCGGCCTGCGGCCTGTGTTTTCCCATTCAAGACGGCATCCCCATAATGCTGATTGAGGAGGCTAAGAAAAATTGAAGACGAAAGCCCGAAAAGCTAAGGCATCTTCCCTTCAAAAAAGGAACTCCAAGCGGAAGATTCTAGCCCTGCACGGCCCCAACCTTAATTTGCTCGGCGCAAGGGAAGTGAGTGTTTATGGCCGCACGACAATGGGTGAGATTAATCAAGCGCTTGCACAGGAAGCCAAGAACCTGAATATCCAAATTGAAATTTTACAGTCGAATCACGAGGGAGAGATTGTCGATTTGATTGGCAAGGCCGGAAGCCGGTTTCAGGGTATCCTTATTAATCCGGCCGCCTACACGCATACAAGCGTGGTGATACGCGACGCGATTGCCGCTTCGGCCCTTCCCGCGGTCGAGGTTCATCTCTCCAATATTTATCGACGGGAGGAATTCCGGCATCATTCGGTAACCGCCCCTGTCTGTGTGGGGCAAGTTTCAGGTTTTGGGAAGCTAAGTTATATTTTAGGCCTTCAAGCCTTAGTCCACTCCATCAACGCGTCTTTCCCTCGATAAAATTGGGATCATGACAGCCGCCATTGACAGGTTAAGCCGTTTCCGGTTTAATAGCCCGAACCCGAGGAGCCGATTTTTATGAACATTAAAGAAATCAAAGAAATTTTAAATTTAATGGCGGAGCACGGGCTTACGGAAATTGAAGTTGAAAAGGACGGCATGAAAATCAGATTAAAAAAAGGGCCGAGTGGGAAAATCGTCACCGACGAGATCTCGCAAGCCGGGCCCGTTGCAGTGATTCCAATGCCTTCGGCGGAAAAAAATGCAGCCGCCGAATCAGCGTCCACATTTGTTTTGAAATCCCCAATGGTCGGAACCTTTTATATCGCGCCGAACCCTGACCAGCCCGTTTATGTTTCAGCCGGAAAGAAAGTCAAGCCGGGAGACATCCTTTGCATTGTCGAAGCGATGAAGCTCATGAATGAGATCAAATCTGAAGTCAGCGGAACGGTTACGGAGATCCTGGTTAAAAACGGCCAGCCCGTCGAATTCGACCACCCGCTGATGAAAATTGAGAAAGATTAATCCCGGGGCTTTGCCCCAAGTCCTCCGACACGATTTATTTAATGGGGAAGTTCAGCGCTGTGGTGAGCGACGATTGAAATTATCACGAGAGACGATTTCAATCTCGTCGAACCCCCTAGAAATAGTTTTAACCTTAAATCATTCGAGGGACACGGTATGTTTTCAAAAATTTTAATTGCGAATCGCGGTGAAGTGGCGGTCCGGATCATCCGCGCTTGCCGGGAGCTGGGAATACAGTCGATCGTGGTGTTTTCCAAAGCCGACCGGGATTCCCTGCCGGTCAAATTAGCCGACGACGCCATTTGTATCGGCGAAGCCCCTTCTTCGGAAAGTTATTTGAACATTCCCGCCCTTATTTCGGCCGCCGAAATCGCCGACGTCGAAGCCATTCATCCGGGCTACGGATTTCTTGCCGAGAACGCCCATTTCGCCGAGATCTGCGAATCCTGCCAGATCAAATTCATCGGCCCGAAGCCTGAAAGTATCCGCCTTGCGGGAGACAAGGCGATTGCGCGCCAGGAAATGCAGAAGGTGGGGATTCCAGTGATCCCGGGAAGCAAGGGCGTGATTAAAAATCAGGAAGAGGCTTTGAGGATCGCGAAAAAATTCGGATATCCCGTGGCCGTTAAGGCAGCGGCCGGGGGCGGCGGAAAAGGGATCAAAGTCGCGCACAATGACGGCAAACTCATCAGCGCGTTCCTCACCGCGCAAGCCGAGGCTGAAGCGGCTTTCGGCAATCGCGAAGTCTACATTGAAAAATACCTTAAAGAACCGCGGCACATCGAAATCCAAATTATCGCCGACAGCCGGGGGAATATCATTCATCTGGGCGAGCGCGATTGTTCGGTCCAGCGCCGGCACCAAAAACTGATTGAAGAATCGCCGGCCCCAAACTTTAATTCTAGGCTGCGGCGGAAGATGGGGGAGACCGCCGTCCGGGCCGCGCGCGCGTTGAAATATGAAAATGCGGGAACGATTGAATTTTTGGTCGACGAAGATGAAAATTTTTACTTTATGGAAATGAATACCCGGCTTCAAGTCGAGCATCCGGTCACGGAAATGGTCACGGGAATTGATATCGTGAAGGAGCAGATCCTCATTGCGCTGGGGGAAAAACTGACTTTGACCCAGGATAAAGTCGAGTTTCGCGGCCACGCAATGGAATGCCGGATCAACGCCGAAGATCCCGACAATCAATTTCTGCCTTCGCCCGGAAAAATTGAAACGTGGGTGATGCCGGGAGGACGAAGCATTCGCGTCGACAGCCACGGGTATGCGGGCTATCGAATCCCTCCTTATTATGATTCGATGATTGCCAAGCTGATCGCCTGCGGCAAGGACCGCTCCGAAACGATCGCCGTGATGCTCCGCGCCCTGAAGGAGACCTTGATCGAGCCGATCAAAACGACCATTTCCCTTCACGAAAAAATTTTGAACCGCCCGAGATTTCGCCAAGGGGCGGTTTCAACGAATTTCATTGATACTCACTTCCTGCAAGGTAAAATAGAGCCCCTCGAAGAAAAAGCCGGATAATTCATGAAAGTCTTTAACGTTTTCGCCCATATTTTTGCCATCTTTGCATTCTTGACGATCGGAAGCCTTTTAGTGATTATTTCCATCCATATCCTTTCGGTCGAAGACGCCCTTGCCCAGCTCAGGGAGCTTTACGCTAGCCCCTGGCATTCCCTCCAAGCGGGCTGCGCGGGGATTATCTTTATCGCCGTCGGCCTTACGTTCTCCCGGATCCTGGTCAAGAAGCGGCGCGAGGCGGAGGCTTTAATTTTTCAAAGCGAAATCGGGCCGATTATCGTTTCCGTAACGGCCCTTGACGATGTGGTGAAAAAGGTGATGAAACGTTTTCATTTGGTCAAGGAATGGAAGACCAAGACGATGATTCAGGGCAAGGATGTGGAAATTAAGCTGCAGCTCATTTTGTGGTCGGGCAGTAAAATTCAGGAGCTGCTGACGGAAATCCAGCAGGAGATCCGCTCGCGTTTGAAAAAGATGCTTGCCAAGGAAAGCCAGATCGAGATTACCTGTAACGTTCAGCGTATTGAAGAACATGATTCGAGGGTTCATGATCTGGAGCGCGAGGCGGCAGCTTCTTTTTAAAAGGATTTTTTGCGCCGTCAAAAAATCGGCAGCGTTCGATTGAAAGGAGGAGTTGAATTGAGACAGCGTATAGGAATTTTAACGGGCGGCGGGGATTGTCCGGGCCTTAATCCCGTCATCAGGGCCGTGGTGAAGCGGGCTGCGGTCGACGGCTGGGAAGTCCTGGGTTTCCGCAACGGATGGAAAGGCGTTGTGGAAGGGGATTTTACGCCTTTGGATGATAATTCCGTTTCCGGGATTCTGCCCAAGGGGGGAACGATTTTAGGCACTTCACGGACTAATCCATTCAAAAAATCTGGAGATCTCGATAAGCTGAAAAATACCCTTCGAAATCTCCAACTGCATTCCTTGATTGCGGTCGGCGGGGAAGATACGCTCGGCGCGGCCAACAAGCTTGTGAAGGAAGGCGTTAAAGTGGTGGGCGTGCCGAAGACGATTGATAACGACCTGAACGCAACCGATTACACCTTCGGCTACGACACGGCCGTCAATATCGCGATGGAATGTATTGACCGCCTGCACACGACCGCGGAATCCCACAACCGCGTGATGGTTGTCGAAATCATGGGCCGGCACGCGGGCTGGATTGCGCTTGAGTCCGGGCTCGCGGGCGGGGCCGACGTGATTTTAATCCCCGAATCTCCCGTGGATATTGAGAAGGTTTGCAAACTCATCAAGAAGCGTCACGCGCGGGGAAAGACCTTCAGCATTGTGGCCGTTGCGGAAGGCGCGGTGCTCAAGGACCAAGAGGTTATTGCGGATCAAAAATTGGATCAGTTCGGCCACGTCCGTCTCGGGGGCGTAGGGCAGGTGATCGGAGATTTGATTGAGAAGAAAACAGGATTTGAAACGCGTGTTACGGTCCTAGGGCACATCCAAAGAGGCGGATCGCCTACGGCTTTTGATAGGATCCTCGGAACGCGCTTCGGGGTGAAGGCCTTTGAGCTCGTCAAAGAGGGAAAGTTCGGGTATATGGTCAGCCTTCAGGGGCGCAATATTGTAGCGGTTCGGATTGAAGAAGCGGTCGGGCAGTTGAAGACCGTACCGGCCCAATACTATGAAATGGCTGAAATCTTTTTCGGTTAGCTTATGATCCGCGAAAACCTTCAGCAGATTCTAAACGAGCACCGGACCGCGGTTGAAAAAAGTTTTGATCAAGACTCCCTCGAAGCGCTTGAGCTTATCACCCGCGAGATCCTGAAAAGTTTGAAAACCGGCGGGAAGATTTTGCTTTGCGGCAACGGCGGCAGCGCGGCCGATTCCCAGCACATTGCCGCGGAGTTCATCGGCCGTTTTAAAAAAGAGCGCAAAAGCCTGCCGGCGATTGCCCTGACCACGGACACTTCCATTCTTACGGCCGTGGCGAATGATTACAGCTACGATCAAATTTTTTCACGCCAAATCGAAGGGCTGGGCCGGAAAGGCGACATTCTCATTGCCCTTTCGACAAGCGGGAATTCAAAAAATATCCTCCGGGCGGTTCAGCAGGCTAAAGCTCAGGAGATTGTGAGCGCTGGTTTTACGGGCGCGGACGGCGGGGAACTCAAGCGTCTGGCCGATATGTGTTTCCGCGCAAAAACCCAAAAAACCCCTCATATCCAAGAAATGCATATCACGGCCCTTCACGCGATCTCCGAAGCGGTTGAGAACGTTCTTTTCGGCGGCTGATTCCTAAGTTCATGCGATCGAAAATCGTCAGCTTCCCGCGGTTGAAATCTCTTACTGAACGTCTGAAGGCAGGGCATCAAAAAATTGTCTTCACCAACGGCGCCTTCGACCTGCTTCACCTCGGCCACGTCACGTACCTTCAAAAAGCAAAAAAGCGGGGAGATGTTTTGATCGTCGGGGTCAATAGCGATTCTTCGGTGAAAAGTTATAAAGGGCCGGAGCGGCCGATCAATCCCGAAAGGGACAGGATGCAGGTGCTGGCCGCCTTGGAATGCGTCGATTATGTGGTTCTTTTCCGCGAGCCCACGCCCATTCGTTTGATCCTTCAGATCAAGCCTCACGTTTTAGTGAAAGGATCGGATTGGAAAAAGGATAAAATCGCGGGCGCTGAAGAAGTCGAAGCGTGGGGAGGAAAAGTCAAATTAATCCCCCTCGTCCGCGGCCGCTCCACGACGGGCATCATTGAAAAGATGAAAGGATGAAAAATAAATCCAGGGCCGGGCGGAAGCCGCGGTCCATCTTACGGGCCTTTCACAGGATCCTTGACGCGAATTACAACCGGGCGAAAGAAGCGCTCCGGGTGTGCGAAGATATCAGCCGGTTTTTGATGAATCGCGCGCCGCGGGCGGCGGATTATAAAAGGCTGCGCCACAAATTGACTCGAGCCCTTCTGGATTTTCCGGCTTCCTATGCGGATTTGCTCGCAGCGCGGGATTCTTCGCGCGATGTGGGAAGGCATCACTTGATTCAAGACGCCGCAAAGCCGAAATGGCAGGATCTCATGACCGCCAATCAAAAGCGCGCCCAGGAAGCCCTGCGCGTTTTGGAGGAAATCAGCAAGGCGCTCTACCCTTCGGCGGCCCGCGGCTTTGCGAAATTAAGGTTTGATCTTTATGAACTGGAAAAAAAAAGTATTCGAGGATTTTAAACTTTACGCGGTCACGGATATTCAATCCGAAAGCCGTGATGCCCTGAAAAAAATTGAAGACGCCTGCCGCGGCGGGATCGACATGATTCAGTTGCGCTCTAAAACACTCCCGGATCAATCGCTTTATGAATTGGGGCTGAAGATCGGGAAGATGGCAGGTCACTACCGGAAACTTTTTTTTGTCAATGACCGGCCGGATCTTGCAATTTTACTTTCCGCCGATGGAATCCACCTGGGCCAGGAAGATTTGGGCGTTAGCGCCGTCCGCAAACTCGCCGCGCGATCAGGCGTCCGGCTTTGGATTGGGAAGTCGACCCACAGGCTCAGCCAGGCGCTCGCCGCCGTCAAAGAAGGCGCGGATTATATCGGGATCGGTCCTGTGTTCGCGACTCCGACCAAACCCGATTATCGTCCCGCGGGGCTGGAGTTTATCCGGCAGGCTTCCGGGCAAGTCGGGATTCCCTTCGTCGCGATCGGTGGGATTGACGATAAAAATATAGATTCTGTTTTAACGGCAGGGGCGCGGCGGATCGCCGTGGTCCGGGCCATTTTTGGAGCGAAGAATGTTTGCCTCGCAGCTCAAAAACTCCGTGAGAAAATCGAAAACTTTAGTGGATAAAATCTCCAGCCCGCCCCTTGCCGTGGTCGGGACGGTGGCGATCGACGCCGTCGAAACTCCGTTCGGAAAGCGCGACCGCGTGTTCGGCGGCTCGGCCTCTTACTTTTCTTACGCTGCAAGTTTTTTCACGCCCGTTTCCCTTGTGGCTGTGGTGGGCGAAGACTTTCCCCAGGAATACCGGAAAGTTCTTGAGGAGCGCCCGATCGATCTCAGCCATCTTCACAAGAGCGAAGGGAAAACATTTTTCTGGCGCGGCCGGTACAGCTCGGATCTGAACTCGGCGCAAACCTTGGAAACCCAGATCAATGTGCTTACGAAATTTAATCCCTTGTTGAAGTTCAAGAAGCAGCCGGATTTCGTTTTTCTTGCGAACATTGACCCTGCCCTTCAGCTGCGCGTTTTGGATCAGCTTGAAAAGCCGCGCCTTAAATTCGTCGCTTGCGACACGATGAATTATTGGATCGCCCATCAACGCGAAGATCTTTTGCGGGTTTTGGCGCGCGTGGATTGTCTCGTGATCAATGAAGGCGAGGCCCGTGAGTTGACGGGGGAGAGTAACTTGATCCGCGCCGCGCAAAAAATAAAAACCTACGGCCCGGATCACGTGATGATCAAAAAAGGGGAACACGGCGTCCTGCTGTTTTACGGGGCCCAATTTTTCGCGCTTCCGGCGTTTCCTCTGGAATCGGTGTTTGATCCCACGGGAGCCGGCGACAGTTTTGCGGGCGGCGTGGTGGGTTACTTGGCCTCAACAGGACGGCTTGATTTTCTGAATATGAAACGCGCGGTGGCCTGGGGAAGCGTTATCGCATCGTTTACCGTAGAAGATTTTGGCCTTGAGAGCTTGAGGCGCACGAGCTGGAAAATGCTCCGCGAGCGGCTTGCGGTTTTTCGAAAAATCAGTAAATTTTAGCTGCAGCGGTAAATTTTAAGGTGTGAGTTTTAATTCTGAAATTTTAAAATTTTTTTAAGATTTTTGGGGTCCTAATACTTAAAACTTTTTTGCGCGGGATTAGCATAGTGGTAATGCACGAGCTTCCCAAGCTTGTGAGACGGGTTCGATTCCCGTATCCCGCTCCATTTGTTTTTCCGGTTTCTTAATCCCGCCAAAAGGTTACAAAGAACCAGCCCTAACTCACAACAACGCGCCCGAATCCAGGCTGAATCCGTAAGTTAAATTCCTGCTTTCGTGTCTACTTTTTGAAAAAGACGTACAGTCCAATGATTTTAATGTCGTTGTAGCGAATGTTATCTTCGTTCAAATGGGGATGTTTGATAAATAAGGATGCCATTGAGATTGTTCGCGGCGCGTCTCATGTGTAGTCGCAATACCGTTTGGGTCTATTGGGTCTAACGAGCGATCTTCCATCTGGCCTGATGAAACCTGATCCGCTGAAGCTTGAAGAAGCCTATCGGCTCAATGAGATTTTTCAAAACCGTATCCATTTTGTTTTTTCGCTTGGGATGACCCTCATTCTAAAAGGTTTATCGACAGCCGATATCGGTGTTTTTTTGTTCCAAATCCAAAACTTGCAACTTCAAAGATGCTTGCTCTATGGAATCGAGCGATGGAACCTATTTTAAGGAGAAATCTTTTTTTTTAAGGATTTTGTTTATGAAAAAAAAATGGGACCGCATCGGCTATCACCTATTGCGCTATTTTTCCCTCTTTTTGCGTAAACTCCCTCCGACCGCCGCCGTTCGAATCGGCCGGGCTTTAGGAGAATTATCTTATTTTTTGTCGAGCACAAAACGAAAAAGCGTGGCTTACGCGGATATCAAGGCTGTTTTGGGTCCGCGTTTTTCCGAAGGCCAAAGGCGCCAGATGATCAAGCGTCATTACGGTTATTTAGGCGAGCTCTTTGCGGACCTTCTGTGTTTTCCAAACATGACTCGAGAAACGATGAGGCGAACCATTCGGGTTCATCATGAATCCCGATATCTCAACACCCTCGCTGAAAATAAAGGCGTGATTGTGATTACGGGACATTTTGGAAACTGGGAACTTTTACAGCTGGTCTCGAATGTTTATTATGACCGTCCGGTTCACCTGATTGCCGCAGCTCAAAAACATAATCTCATGAATGATTTCTTAAATTCTCTCCGCAGCTGCCACGGTTCCAGCGTCATTACCCGCGGCAGGGGAATGGGAATCCGCGCTATTTTCCGAGTCCTTAAACAGAACAAAGTAACCGGCATTCTGGGGGATCAAGATGCCGGAAAAAAAGGAGGAATCATCGTTCCGTTTCTGGGCCGGAAGACCACTATTCCGACAGGGGCATTTGAATTGGCATTGAGGACAGGCGCGCCTATTTTCCCTTGCTTTTTGGTGCGGACGGACGGGCCAAAACATGAACTTTTCATGGCGGAACCGATCTGGTGCCGGCCGGCTCAGGACTCCCAACTGGAAATCAAACAGGCGCTCCTGAAATTCGTAAAACTTTTAGAAGACATGATTCTCACATTTCCGGAGCAGTGGCTTTGGGGCGTCAAGAGATGGAAGTACAGTTGGACCAAGCGCCTCCTCATCCTGTCCAATGGCCGTTCCGATTCCTTTGAAGAGACGCAAAAAGTCATCGACGGGTTTCAAAAGGTTCAAACCCAATATGGCCGGCCCGGAATGGAATATCCGACTCAAACGATCCGAGTTTATTTTAAATCCGCCTGGCATAAGAGGCTCTTCCCCCTCTTTGCCGTTTTATTTATCCCCCATGCGCAAGGAAGGCTGGCGTGGCTCAAGATTTTTTTTAAACCTGAGACTCAAAAGGCCCTTGAAAAATCCAGCGCAGACTTTGTGATTTCCGATGATCCCAGCCTCGCCCCCCTCAATTTGTGTCTGGCGAAAGATTCGAAGGGCAAGTGTATCGTCACGAAAAAGGCGCGGTTCCCTTTTAATTTGTTTTCTTATGATTTAGCCGTTCCGCGAGCGGCCGATCTATCCCCGGAACACTTGCAAAAAATGTTATAATCGTCCCGCGTGTAGATAACGCGCGGCATAATAAGGAAAAAGGCAATTATGACGACAGAAATAAATTCCGCGAATCTAAAGACGGCAGTTATCAAAGAAATGGAAGGTTTTGTCAGAGACCAGCTTCATTTACTGACCCCCATTGAAAAGTGCTGGCAGCCCCGCGATCTCCTGCCCTCGTTGGAACCCCAGAATTGGCGGGAGGCTCTGGAAAAATTCCGAGAAAGCAGCGGAGGAGTTTCCGATGAGGTGCTCGCCGCGCTCGTTGGAAATATGATCACCGAGGAAGCTCTTCCTTCTTATCAATCCTGGCTCAATCGCTTGTCGGGTATAGGCGGTCATGGAGGAACGAGTGATTCTCCTTGGGCTCTATGGACGCGAGGATGGACGGCGGAAGAAAATCGGCACGGCGACGTTCTAAAAATATATTTATACCTCTCAGGAAAAGTTGACATGCGTTCCGTCGAAGTCACGACGCAGTATCTGATTAGAAACGGTTTTGATCCCCTCACCGACAATGATCCTTATGAGGGGCTGGTTTACACTTCGGTTCAAGAAAGAGCAACGGCCATAGCCCATACGAATACGGCCCAACTGGCCAGGAGTTGTTCGGACCCCGCCCTGGAAAATATGTGCCGCCAGATTGCACGCGATGAAACGAGACACGAACGAGCCTACAAACTTTTTTTTAAGAAAGTCCTCGAACTCGATCCTTCGGGAGCCTTAAGTGCTTTTGAAAATATGATGAAAAAAAAGGTCGTTATGCCGGGACAAACTATGGAAGATGGACGGCATGATTTATTTGCGCAGCATGTCTTAATCTGTCAACGCCTAAAAATCTATACGACCCGTGATTATGCCAAAGTCATTCAGCACTTGATTCATTTTTGGGAAATCCCTCACCTTACCAACCTCTCGTCGGAAGGCAGGAAGTCCCAAGAAAATCTTTGCGCATTGCCTGACCGCTATTTGCGCCGCGCAGAGCGGATGGAGCAGATGATTGCAAAACAGCCCCGGACACCCTGTCCTTGGCTGTTTGACCGCCTAGGCTGATCGAGGATCGGCAAGCCCTGTATCCAAGAGACCAAGAGATAAGATAAAGGGAGTTTGCTTTTTTAATCCAAAATTGCCTTCGCCCGCGATTCCATTTTCTTCTGAGTCATCATATCGCCCTTGCCTTCGGCAACTTGGATTCCTTTTCGGTAGATTTCGCGCGCCTTCTTGAGATCGCCCAAGGCCTCAAGGCTCAGGCCGAGGCCTAAATAGGAAGCGGAGTGTTTCGGATCGACTTCGACGGCCTTTTCAAAGGTCTCCAGGGCCTCGCGTTTGTGGCCTGCATCAAGGTAGGCGTTGCCGAGGCTGAAATAACCCAGCACATCCGCCGGATCAAGCTCGATGACTTGTTTGAAACGCTGAATCTGCTCGGCCGCGTCGAACTTTGGCATTTCAAGTTTCTTGGCCTTGAGCTCGGCCTTCCAGGTGAGCCGGCGCGCTTCGGCCTGCTCGCGCTCGGCTTCCAGGATCATTCCTAGGGCCGCGTAGCAGCGCGAGAGGTTGGTGTGGGACATGATTGAATCGGGATTCAAGGCCGTCCATTTTTTCGTGATTTCAACCGCCGCGTCGTATTTTTTTTGATTGTAGAAAATGACGGAGAGGGCTTCGTAGGCGTCCTCAAAGGAAGGATTTTCCTGAATCACGCGGCGGAGCTTTTCGGACGCGGCCTCCAGATTGTTCTTACGGTAATCCTCCAGCGCGTCGTGGTAGAGCTCGCTCACAAATTTTCGGCGATTCCCAGCTTTTTTTTGCCCTCTTGGCTGATCCGTTCCGGCGTCCAGACCGGATCAAAAACCAGCTCGACCGACACATCCTTGACCTTAAGCTCGCTCGCAATTTTGGATTTTAATTCATTGGGGATTTGCTGGGCCGCAGGGCAGGCGCGCGAGGTGAGGGTCATTTGAATCTTGACGCTTTCCGTATCTTTGTTCAGGGTGATGTCGTAGATAAGCCCCAGATCCCAAATATTCACGGGGATTTCCGGGTCGAAACATTTTTTGGCGACTTCGATAATTTGATCCTTAGTGATCATAACATTCCTCCTGGATTGACAATGGGGGATTCTAAGCCGGCGGAAGGGAAGCGTCAAAGAAATAAATGGAAGTTTGACGGGAAAGAGGATCGGCGTCAAGATTATGTACGTAAAAATGCACACAATCATTTTTAATAGGAGGGAGTGCTCACATGACCGAGTTGACCGCAACGGAAGCCAGGCGGAATTTGTTCCGGCTCCTTTGAAAATCCTTACGCGGTTCTCAAGGAAGTGATCGCCGAAAATCCCTTTGAAGGCAAGAAACTGGCCGGGGAGCTTTTTGGAAGCTACTCCTATCCGCTTACTTATCAGGATCGGATTGTTTGCAGTATGGATCGTGCGAAGAGGATGGGTTACATTCAAAGGGCTGCAACTCATTACGGGGATTAACCGAGACAATTTCAGCGAAACGAAAATTGTATTTCTTTTAATCCTTAACTTCGTTAGAATTCTCAAGTTATGTCTTCGCCTGGCCGTCAAATCTCCAAAACTTTCAGCGCGGTTGTTTCAGCGCTCTTATGGGTCATTGTGGCGATCATCTCCTGTTTTATTTTTTTTCTGGGATGTATTTTATTTTTGCCGGTTTCCTTAGTCGATAAAACCCGTGGGGTCATTCACCACGCGGCAGGCTGGTGGGGGAAAGCGATTCTGTTTGCCGCCCAGCCGATTTGGACCTGCAGGGTCGAAGGCCTTCAATTCATCCAAAAGGGAAGGCATTATGTCATTGTTTCAAATCATCAAAGCATGCTCGATATTCTGATCCTCCTGGCGGTGCTTCCCCTTCACTTTAAGTTTATGGCCAAGAAAGAACTTTTTTACGTTCCCGTCGTCGGCTGGCACATGGCGCTGGCCAATTACATTCCGATTGACCGCCGGAACATTCAAAGCAGCAAGAATGCGCTGCTCAAAGCCCAGGCCTGGCTTTCCCGGAACGTCAGCATTCTTTTTTTTCCGGAAGGGACGCGCAGTTTGACGGGCGAGATTCAGGCCTTCAAAGAAGGGGCGTTTCGCGCTGCAAAAGAGACCGGGGCCGAGATCCTGCCCGTCGTTCTTGACGGCTTGTGGAATGCCTTCCCGAAGCGTTCCTGGAGAATCAAAAATAAAGCGCGATTTTATGTTTCAATCCTCAGTCCGGTTCGCATCGGCCAGGGTGATTCGGCGACGGAAATGAGTCACAGGATCCGCCGTGAAATGGCGGAGCGCCTCAAAATTTTACGGGAAAAATAAAATGAAAATTCTTACGCTGAACGCCTGGCAGGAAAGAGGGCCGTGGCAGGAGCGCTGGGAAGTCATTTTCCAGGGGCTCGAAGATTATGATCCGGATATCGTTTGTTTCCAGGAGGTGTTTAATCCGGACTGGGCGGAGGAAATCAAAAAGAGGGCCGGATTCCCGTCGATGGTTTTCTCTCCGGAGCCATCGGGGCTTATGATTCTTTCCCACTTTCCGGTTCTGGAAAATAAATGCCTGACGATGAAAACTCAATCTCCCACGGAGGCGTATCAACGCTACGCCCTTTTTGCTGAAATCAAGGCGGGTGACGCCCCGCTTGCGGTTTTCAATACTCATCTTTCCTGGAGGCTTGACGAGGGGCGGGTCCGTGAAAAACAGGCGGGAGAGTTTCTGGATTTTATCGACGACAACACCGGCCGCCACGAAATATTAGCCGCCGGCGATTTCAACGCGCCGCCCGGCACGCCGGAGCTGGAAAAGATGCGAACGCAGGGGAATTTTCAAGACGCCTACAGTTTGCTTCACGAAGACGAGGGCTGCACCTGGAACAATGAAAATCCTTACGCCCGCCAGTCAAGCGTTCGGATGCCGGACCGCCGGATCGATTATGTTTTATTCCGGAACAGTTCCAATCTTTTGTCGCATTTATCCTCAACGGAAAGGGTATTCACGGAGCCGGACAAGAGCGGGGTTTATGCCTCGGATCACTACGGCTTGCTGGCGGCATTTGAGTGAGGCGAAATGTTGGTTTGACAAATTTAGGGCATTCCACGAGGAAGATAAAACCGAAGGAGCATTTGAAATGAACGAATCGCCGTACAGCTTGGGAAAGGCCAAACAGTATCAGAAGAAAAGACAAAAATTAAGTTTGATCCATTTGTTCCTAACGCCGGCAATCTTGTGTGGTTTAATCCTGACGCCCCTTTCGGGCTGGTTTAGGGATTATGCCTTATCGGTCACCACCAGCGGCTGCTTGGTCGTGACCCTTTACTTCGCGCTTTTTTCTCTTTATATGCTTATTTTTGACATCCCCTCCGCTTTCTATTCCGGTTTTATCCTTGAGCGCCGCTTCGGCCTTTCCAATCATACGCCGCTGAGCTGGGGCCTGGATTTCCTGAAAAAGTCCGTTCTTTCTTTTCTCGTATCCTGGCTCCTGATTGAAGTCTTGTATTTTCTGATCCGCCAGTTCCCGCATCAGTGGTGGATTTTCGCCTGGGCCGGCTTTAGCTTTGCGAGCTGCGTTCTTGGAAAAATATTTCCTGTCTTTATCGTCCCTCTTTTTTATAAGTACGGGAAGGTCGAAAATGACTTGGTGCGGGAGAAGATTTTTAAACTGGCCGCCCGGTTTTCACTTCCTCTGGAAAATGTCTATTCCCTGAACCTGAGCCGCACCACCAAAAAAGCCAACGCCGCTTTTATGGGACTTGGAAAAACGAAACGGGTGGTTTTGAGCGATACGCTTCTGAGTCATTTTACAGCCGAGGAAATCGAGACCGTCGTGGCGCACGAGATCGGGCATTTCAAACACCGCGACATCTGGAAGCAGCTTGCCCTTGGAATGCTGACGTCTTTGCTCGCTTTCCGGCTCGCCTACAAGTCTTTGGATCCCGCGGCGCGCTTTTTCGGATTTGAAGGCGCTCAGGATGTTGCAAGCCTGCCGCTTCTTTTTCTTATTTTTTACGGGGTTTATTTGATCCTGACGCCGCTCCAAAATGGGATTTCCCGGATATTCGAACGCGCGGCGGACCGTTTCGCCCTTGAGGTTTGTAAGCAGCCGGGGACTTTCATTTCCTGTATGACGAAGCTGGGTGAGGTCAACCTTTCAGACCCGGAGCCCCACCCTTTGTGGGAGTGGTTTTTTTACGACCACCCCGCAATCGGCAAGCGGATCAAAATGGCCGAGCAGTGGAAGGAATAAATGAATTCGAACGACAAACCCGAAACCCGAAATCCGAAACAAATCAGAAGCTCGAATTTTTCAATGTTCCCAACCTGCTTTGGGGGCATTCGGATTGGGTTCGTTCGAGTTGGTTTTGAATTTCAAAATTCGCCTGCCCGGCGGACAGGCAGGGAGTTCCTATTTAAGACGCTCGCCCATTTAAGAAACAAAATATCCGCCGTAGTCTGCGGCGGTTCACTTTCTCTCCTCTTCGCGTGTTCATTTTCACCTGGAATGGCGGCGGAAGAGAAAAAAACGGCCGCGGAGGAGCTGCTTGAGCGCCGGCAAAAGGTGGAAATTTTGGGGTTCTTTTTAAAGGACCCTGATCAAGCGGCCCTGCCCAAGACCTCGGTTGCCGTTGAATTTTTGAATCAGGGCATTGAACATTTTGAAAAAAACGAGTTCGATCTTGCGCGGAAGGCTGTTCAGGATTCGCTGGGCCGGGATCATGCTAATCCGCTGGCTTATGAGCTCTTGGGGGAAATCGATAATCGCGAACAGAAGCTCGCCTCGGCCAAGGCGAATTTCGAAATTGCGTATCATTTGAATCCCAAGCCTGAGCTCAAAGAAAAATTAGAAAAGCTGCAGGGCGAGACTGTGGTGGAAAAGAGGCTTTCGACGTATCAAGAGGAACATTTTCTCATTAAATATTTCAAGGAAAAGCAGAACGACCGCGGATTTGAATTGCGGGAACTCTTGAGGGCGACTTACTTAAATCACTCGAAGGATTTTGCTTATTACTTTAATCATCAGGTGGCGGTCCTTCTCTACGACGAAAAAGATTTTAAGGAGATTACACGGCTTCCGCACTGGGTCGCCGGGGTCTACGACGGCAAGATCCGGATGCCGATTAACCGCCAGGGTTTTAAGGATCTGGATTTGAGGGCGCTGGCGGCCCATGAAGTCACCCACGCTTTTGTGGCGGCCATGAGCAAGCTGCGCGCGCCTGCGTGGCTCAATGAAGGCCTTGCGGAATATGAGGAGAATAAGATCAAGGCGCTGGATCTTGCGGTTTTTCAATCGGCCGCGGCGGCTCAAACGCTGTTTCCTTTGGACCAGCTCATGAGCCAGGCCGCAACCGCATCTTTAAATGATCCCGCGCGCGTGGCGCTCTTCTATCAGCAGTCGTTTCATTTCGTGAATTATCTGATCACACGGTACGGAATGTTCAGGATCAAACAAATATTAACGGAGCTCTCGAAGGGCAAAGACAGCGACGAAGCTCTTGGCTCCGCGTTGAAGGTTTCGCCGGTTTATCTGGAAAAAGAATGGAAAGCTACGTTTATAAAATAATCGGGATTGAGGAAGTCGGCAGGGAATTTCCTTTTAGAACGCGGTATCGTCTTAGCGACGAGCGGCTTAAGGAATCCGTTGCCCGATACGGGATACGGAATCCTTTGGTCGTAACCTGCGATAGGGTTCTCGTTGCCGGCCATAAACGTTTGATCGCGGCTGGGGCCGGGGAGATCCGCAAAATCCCGGTCCTTGAGTTGCCCGCCCGCCCGGCTCCGAAAAAGGATCTGTTTTTCCTTGCGCTTTTTTCCAATTGGGACCGGTTCGCTTCAGAGATTGACAAGGCTTGGTCGATCCGCCGGGCCAAGCAGGATTTTTTGCTGGATGAAGAGACCATCCTCCAAGAGATCCTGCCTATTTTGGGCCTCGCGCCTGAACGCGGGATTTATGAACGTTATCTCAAAATCGCAGGCCTTCAGCCGGATTTGCTTGATCTCGCCGCCGCCGGCGAACTGCCTTTTCGCGGCGTTCAGGCGTTACTGAGATTCAGCGCCGCCGACCAGGATATTTTTGCTTGCGCGATTGCCCGAAAGGCTGCGTTGACCGCGAATCAACTTTTGCAAGTCTCCGAATGGTTGAGCGATCTTCTAAAAATGAATCATACGGACCTTAAGAGCTATTTAAAAAATACGGAGCTCGAGAAATTTTTGGAGCATCCAAGTCCGGACCGGCGGGGGAAGGCCGAACATTTTTATCAGGCGGTTCGCGCCCTGAGATTCCCGCAGCTTGCGGAGCGGGAGAAAAAGTTCGAAATTTCGCTGCGCCGTATTGAAGGCCGGTTTGAGGATCTCTCGGTACGCGCTCCTTCGGCGTTCGAAGAGGAGGGGATTACCTTGTCGGCAAAGGTGAGGAACCCTGAGTCTTTAGCGCGTCTTGTGTCCAAAATGCAGAGCCAGTATCCGCTGTTTCACTCATTGTTTGACGTCTTAGGATGATTCCTTATAGAATGAAATCCATCATGAGGCGGAATTTGATTTTTCTTTTTTGTTTATTGGCGAGCCTTCCCAAGGCTTGGTCCGAAGAGATTCAAGTCAATTCTGCCGTCGACAAACGCTCGGCGCAAGTCGGCGAGGAAATCCACCTCAATATCCGGATCACCGGCGCCCAGGGAAATATCCAGGCCCCGCGCCTGCCGGCCTTTAAGGGATTCGATACTTTTTATACGGGCCGGGCTTCGCATATTACTTTTATTAACGGACAATCCAATTCCAGCGTTGAATTTAGTTACGTGCTGGCACCGAGGGAAAAAGGGCATTTTACCCTTGCGCCTATTGAGGTCTTAGCCGGCTCCCGTAAATTCACGACGGAACCGGTCGAAATCGACATCCACGAAAATCCAGGCCAACTCCCCGGCCAAGCGGCGCCGCCTCCTTCGTCCGCGCCAAGTTATCAGCCGCTTCCGGACCCCTTTGCCGCTTTGCCTGCGCCGGCGCAAGAACCGCCTCCTTCCTTTCAGCCGGGCGACGACAATATTTTTGTCCGGGCTTGGACGGATAAGACCACCGCCTATCCTAATGAACAAATTTTTCTTACCTATTCCCTCTATACGCGCTACGACACCCGCTACGAGGGATTTGAGAAAGAACCCCAGGTCAGCGGATTCTGGATCGAAGAGTTCCCGATGGAGCGGGACATCCGGCGCGAGACGGTGCGTTTTAATGACAAACGCTACATCAAAGCGGATGTGAAAAAGATGGCGCTTTTTCCCACCACGCCGGCGGATTACACGATCGAGCCGGGAACCCTTAAGGTCACCATCCGGCAGGAGCCCGAAACCACAAGCATTTTCGATGAATTTTTCAACGACAGTTTTTTTTCGGGAGGAGGGGGATTTTTTTCGCGCCGCGAGGAGCGCGTGCTGAAGCCTCCGCCTATTGAAATCAAAATCATTCCGTTTCCCGAGAAAGGAAAACCCGCAAGTTTCCAGGGCGCTGTCGGAAATTTCCGCCTTTCGGCTGCGATCGATAAGAGCGCCGTCAAGCAGAATGAACCGGTGACGATGAAACTTGTCCTGGAAGGCGAAGGCAATATTGAAACGCTCAATAAGCCGAAGATCGCGGAAATCCCCAGGTTTAAAATTTATGACGCGGACACGTCCTCGCAGCTTTTCAAAACAGGCAATGTCATCGGAGGACGGAAAACTTTTGAAGTGGTTTTTATTCCGGCGGAAGCGGGGCAGTTAACAATCCCTTCGTTCGAGTTTAGTTTCTTTAATCCTGTTACCGCGTCCTATCAGGTCTTAAAAACGCCCGAATTTCCAATCCGTGCGGCTCCCTCGGAACAAACCTTCAAACTTCCCAAGAATTTGAGCGGACAGGAGGCCTTCAAAAGAGAAATCCAGCTTGAGGCCAAAGATATTCATTATATCCGGGAACGTCTTACGGACCGGAGTGTGGAAAAATTTTTAGATTTCGGGGTCAAAATCTTGGCCGTTTTAAATACCCTCTTGATTTTCCTCGCGAGTGCAGGCCTCCTACGCCGGCGGCAGGAGGAAATTTATATTAAGGATCATGCCTTGCGGAGGCGGCGTTTCGCCCGTTCCCAAGCCGAGTCGCGTATCCGCCGTCTCAGAAACCGGCTGCGCTCCGAAAAAGACATCTCTCTTTATTTTGAGGAAGCTGAAAAAATTTTGACCCGTTACCTTTCCGATAAATTCAATTTGTCGACGCACGGGATCACGCGTTTTGAGATTGAAAACAAACTGCACGAAATTTTCGGCTCCGGCGATCCTCTTTTTGCGGACGTGCTTGAGCTTTATAAACTCTCGGAGGAGTCCCGGTTCGGAAAAGGCAGCGTGCCGGCCGATGCCCGGCATAAAGCCCTGAAAATCCTGCGCGAGGTGATTTCGCGGGTGGAAAAGGCCGGAAAATGAGTAGACTAAATTTTACAGGCCGCGGCCAATTTTCAAATCGGGCTGCGGTGATTCTTGGATTTGGGGCACTATTTTTGATCTCCCTTTTTGCCGCAGGAAGAATCGGCTTGGCTTGGGAAGCGCAAGATTTAAAGGCCTTTGAGAAGGCCAATCAGGATTACCGGCAAGGGCGGTTCCCGAAGGCCCTTGAGGGGTATCAATCCCTGGCGCAGAAATCTTCGGACCCTGTTTTGTTTTACAATTTGGGAAACGCCCGCTTCCGGCTTGGAAATTTAGGCGAGGCGATCCTGGCCTACGAGCGCGCCAAATGGCTTGAGCCGAGGGACCCGGATATTCGCCATAATCTGAGATACCTTCAGGATTCGCTGGAATACCGTATTGAAGACAAACGCAGCGGGTACGTTCAGGCGGGTGAAAAATTTCTCAGTTATTTTTCGGAAAAAGAAATCGGGTTTGCGGCCCTCTTCGCGTTCTTCCTCCTGATGACGGGCTGGGCCGTTTCTCTTTTCTTCCGCGGCGCGCCGCCTTGGGGCTGGCCAAGGAAATTGCTGCTCGCCCTATTTTTGCTTTTTGCGGCTTTGGGGGCTGCTAAAAACATTCAGAACCATTTTATCCGTTCCGCCATTGTGATGGTCAAGGAGGCGCCGGTCCGTTACGGCCCTTCGGAAGGGGACCAGGTCGCCGTGCGGCTGAGGGAAGGGCTTAAGGTCTACGTGGTCGACCGCCGCGCGGATTGGAGCCGCGTTCTGCTTGTCAACGGGGAAAGCGGCTGGATGGACAATCAGCACATTGCGGAGATTCGTTTAAAATGAAGACGCTTCCGGATCGCGCCGGCCATTTTGGAATTTACGGAGGACGCTACGTCCCCGAAACTCTTGTAAAAGCCCTCGAAGAGCTTACGCGCAGTTACAAACTCCTAAAGAAAGACCGCAAATTCCAGGAAGAGTTAAGGGCGTATCTTGAGGATTACGCCGGCCGGCCCACGCCCGTTTACGAGGCGAAAAATCTGACGCGGCATTTCGGACGGGCCCGTATTTTTCTCAAGCGCGAAGACCTTTGCCACACCGGCGCGCACAAGATCAATAATACTTTGGCGCAGGGGCTCCTGGCCAAAAAGCTCGGCAAGCGCCGGATCGTTGCCGAGACCGGGGCGGGACAGCACGGCGTGGCCAGCGCGACCGCGGCCTGCGTTTTCGGCCTCGAGTGCGTGGTTTATATGGGGGAAGAAGATATCGAGCGCCAGGCGCTCAACGTCTATAAAATGAAACTCCTGGGCGCTGAAGTCATTCCCGTTCATTCCGGCTCGCGGACTTTAAAAGACGCCACCAACGAGGCGATCCGCGATTGGGTGGCGAATGTGGAAACAACGCACTATCTTTTGGGTTCCGTGGTCGGGCCCCACCCGTATCCGGCGATGGTCAGGGATTTTCAGTCCATTATCGGAAAAGAGACAAAAAGTTTTTTCCTGAAAAACTGGAAGCGGCTGCCCGATTATCTTATCGCGTGCGTCGGCGGCGGCAGTAATTCGATCGGTTTCTTTTATCCCTTTCTCAAAGAGCGGAAGGTCAAGCTTGTGGGAATCGAGGCTGCGGGCCAAGGCTTGAATACCAAGCGGCACGCGGCTTCGCTGACCAAAGGCTCGGCCGGGATCCTGCACGGGATGAAAAGCTATTTATTGCAGAATCGCGACGGCCAGGTGGAGCCGGCGCATTCCATTTCGGCGGGCTTGGATTATCCTTCCGTGGGGCCGGAACATTCTTATCTGAAAGATTCTGGACGGGTCAAGTATGAGACCGTGACGGATCGTGAGGCCCTTGAAGGATTCAAGCTGCTGACCGAGCTGGAAGGTATTATGCCGGCCCTTGAGCCTTCCCACGCCCTCGGTTTCTTGAAACGGTGGATCCGGAAAACAAAACGGAACGAAATCGTCGCTCTTTGCCTTTCCGGCCGCGGCGATAAGGACATTCCTGCGGTCAGAAAAGCCTTTGAGAAAGGAATCTCGGGCAGCGATCCGGGAAAGAGGAAAAGGAATCGTGAGAAAGTTTAATTCCCTCTCTCTTTTTAATTTGCTATTCTTTCCTTTTTAAATCCCTCCTTAGAATTGGAAAATGAATGCAGAATAGAATTCTGAAACAAATCAAGCGGGCTCAGAAACAAGGCGGTAAGCTTTTCTGCGCTTTTGTGACCCTGGGCTATCCCAGCTTGCCGTTTACCGAAAAGCTGATCGAAAAAATCGCTCGCGCGGGCGCGGATATGATTGAACTGGGTTTTCCTTTTTCCGATCCTCTGGCCGACGGCCCTACGATTCAATTTTCTTCCGAGGCCGCGCTCCGCCGGGGAGTTCAATTCAAGGATGCTTTTGCGCTTGTCAAACGCCTGCGCCGCAAGGGCTGCGAGATTCCAATTATTTTCTTCGGCTACTTAAATCCCATTTACCACTACGGGATTGAACGCTTTAGCGCGAAAATCAAAGAAGCCGGATTTGATGGATTGATTGTCCCGGACCTTTTGCCGGAAGAAGAAAAGCCGTTAAGCCGCGCGTGCCGGCTTCAAGGGCTTTATCAGATTTATTTGGTCGCGCCTACGACCGAAACGAAAAGGGTCCGTTTGATCGCGCGAAAATCGCAAGGGTTCGTTTATTATGTTTCTTTGCGGGGAGTCACGGGCGCGCGCAAGGCCCTGGCGGACGATATCCGGAAAAACCTGTCCCGGATCCGGCCCCTCATCAAAAAACCAATCTTGATCGGCTTCGGCATATCGTCTCCTGAGCACGCCAAAGCGCTGGGAGCATTAAGTGACGGCATTATTGTCGGAAGCGCGATTGTCGAAAAGATCCGCAAAAGCGGAGGGCGGGCGGAACCGGTCGCCGGATTTGTGAAACAAATGGCCCGCGCGCTGAAAGGAAAAGTTTAAGGTGGCCGCGCTGATGGGTTTGGATTTCGGCGAGAAACGGATCGGAGTTTCGATCAGTGACGAGACCGAAACCGTGGCCATGCCTCTTACGACGATCCAGGTTAAGAACCGCGAGCAGGTTTTGGCGGAGTTTACAAAAGTGATCGACCAGTATCGCGTCGGAAAAATTATCGTGGGGATGCCTAAAACCCTGAAAGGGGAAATCGGCATTGCCGCCAAGAAGGTCACGGAACAAGTGGAGTGGTTCAAAACGTTTATTGATAAGCCCTGGATTTTTTGGGATGAGCGCTTGAGCACGCAGGAAGTCGAGCGTATTCTCCTGGCCGCGGACGTAAGCCGCCGGCGGCGCAAAGAAGTCCGCGACCAGCTTGCGGCGCAGCGCATTCTTCAAAGTTATCTGGATCGGATGAGGTTTGAGAAAGGAAGCTTATGAGCAGTCAGAATTATGAGGTTACAACCCTTGGCAATGGTTTGAAAGTCGTTACGGTCCCGATGCAGGAACGAGAATCGGCGGCCGTCGCGATTTGGGTCCGCACGGGCGGGCGGTACGAATCCAAAAAGGTATCGGGCGTTTCTCATTTTTTAGAACACATGCTTTTCAAAGGCACGAAAAAGAGGACAACCCGGCAAATCAAAGAAGACATTGAAGGAGTGGGAGGAATGCTCAATGCCTTCACGGGAGAAGAGGCCACTTGCTATTTTGCGAAACTCCTGGTCCGGCATTTTCCGAAAGCCATTGACGTGTTGTCCGATATGACCAACCACGCGACGCTTGAGGCGGCCGAAATCGCTAAGGAGAGAACGGTGATTCTTGAGGAGATCAAGATGTATCGGGATCTGCCGTCCCACCACGTCTATGATTTAATGGGAGAGCTTTTATGGCCCGGCCAGCCGCTGGGCCGTCCGGTTTCCGGGACGATCGAGACGGTCTCCGGGCTTACGCGCACGGAACTGACCGGATACAAAAAGAAATTTTATCATCCCAAGAATATTATCGTGACCGTCTCAGGGCCTGTGAATCATGAGAAGACCGTCGAACAGGTTCGGGAATCTTTTCCGGAAAAATCGCGCCTTCCCGTCTCAAAATTCGCCAAAGCCTTTTCAGGGCAAAGCGGGCCGCGGACTCATTTTGTCGAAAAGCAAACCGAACAGACGCATTTCGTGATCGGAATGCGCAGTTTCTCGCGGTTTCACCCGGACCGCTACAAGCTCGGCCTTTTGAATATTATTCTCGGTGCGAATATGTCGAGCCGGCTTTTTGAGGAGGTGCGCGAAAAGCGCGGACTGGCTTATGAGATCAAATCCGGCGTCGGCTTTTATCACGACACGGGCTCGGTGAGCATCTCGGCCGGAGTGGAGGCGGGAAAAGCTCCCGAGGCGGTTCGCGTGATTTTGCGCGAGCTTGAAAAACTGCGCCGGAAGGGGATCAACGAAGGCGAGCTCCGCCGCGCCAAGGATTATTTTATGAGCCAGCTTTATATGGGCATTGAGGACACGCTCGATCATCTCCTTTGGGTCGGGGAGCGCGCGCTGGACGGGGAACTGCCGGACCGGGAAAAGATCCGGCAAGAAATAGAGTCGGTCAAGCGAAGCGACCTTCAAGATATTGCGCGGAACCTTTTCGTCAATCGCGGTTTAAATTTCGCTCTTATAGGGCCGCTCCCGCCCAAGGTTCAACGACGCATCCAAGAGGACTTTGAAATTCATGAACGCTAAAAATTCGCGGAAAATTTTGGTTGCGCCCAGCATTTTGTCGGCGGATTTCAGCCGCCTGGCGGAAGAAATCCGCGATGTGGAGAAAGCCGGCTGCGATATGATCCACGTTGATGTGATGGACGGGCATTTTGTTCCCAACCTCACCCTCGGCCCGCCGGTGATCCGCTGGATCCGGAAAGCGACGCATCTTCCGCTCGATGTCCACTTAATGATTGAGGAGCCCGCGCGGTATCTTGAGAATTTCAGAAAAGCCGGGGCCGACTGGATCACGATTCACATTGAAGCCACCGATCGAGTGGGCGAAACCCTTGAGGCGGTGAAAAAAACCGGAGCCAAGGCGGGGATTTCACTTCGTCCTAAAACGCCGGTTCAGAAAATCGAAGGGTTCCTTCTCCAAGTGGATCTTGTCTTAATTATGTCTGTTGAGCCGGGATTCGGAGGGCAGGCCTTTATGCCCGAAATGATGGATAAGGTCAGGATCGTGAGAAAAAAATTCAACGGCTTGATTTCAGTCGACGGCGGCGTGAACGCCCAGACCGCTTCTCAAGCCGTCAATGCCGGGACGGATATTCTTGTGGCCGGAACCGCAATTTTCGCCGCCAAGGACCGTTCCGAGGCGATCCGGCAGCTTCGCGCAAACGGCGGGGTTTAACTCATGATCGACCGCTCTAAAATCCGAAATTTTTCCATCATTGCCCATATCGACCACGGCAAATCGACCCTCGCGGACCGGCTGCTTCTGGATACGGGAGCGATTTCAAAGCGTGAATTTCGCGAGCAGATCCTGGACGATATGGATTTAGAGCGCGAGCGGGGAATTACGATCAAGGCCCGCGCCGTGCGGATCAAACATAAAGATTATATCCTTAATTTGATTGATACGCCGGGGCACGTAGATTTTACTTACGAGGTTTCAAAAAG
>JAHFHG010000042.1:9017-14688 GCA_023247035.1 Candidatus Omnitrophota bacterium | reverse complement strand
AGGCGACTGGGTTCTGGACCCTTATGCGGGTGTGGGGTCGGCTTTAATCGCCGCGCTCCGGCATGGAAGAAAAGCCATGGGATGCGAAAAAGAAAGCGTGTATGTGGAATTTGCAAAGAAACGAGTTATGAATTTTTACCGGGGCCAGCTTAAAATTCGTCCCATGGGAAAGCCCGTTCATCAACCTTCCGGCGGGGAGAAGGTCAGCCGCATTCCTGAAGAATGGCGTAAAAAATTTTCCTCACAAGAGGAGCCTCTTCTTGTTTAACTTATGAAAATTGCCGCAACCTACAGCTATCGTCATGCCTTGGCCATCCTCGAAAAGGAGTATCCCCGTGAATTGAAGGAAGTTCTTCAGACCCTGAAAAGTGTCGATTTTGTCCCTCTCGTTGAAATCAAAAGTCGGTCACGCGGCGGTAAAGTCGTTATGGTTAAATCCATAAGCCCGGCCAAAACCAATAGGGCTCTCTATCAGGTATTAAAGGCAAAAGGATGGGCTGTTACCCCGAAAATTATTTCCGAGAGCGAATCTAATCTTGCAGCGGACGCGAAAAAGGGAAAGATTCAAATTGAAATTCAATTTGGGAATATGGCGCGGTGGTATACGGATGTTTTTAAATTTCTATTGTCCTATTCCGCCAACGATATTGAGGTCGGCATTTTGGTGGTACCGATGCAGGCGACCGCCAAGAAAATCGATGAAAATGTCGCTTATTATGAACGTGTTGTCCGCGAACTGCCGCACGCCAAAATGGGCATCACTATTCCAATTTTAGTTGCCGGAATCAGCGACTAGCGACTTCCCTGCCCCATGCTCTACCTCAAACAACTCCAAGTCGGGCCGATGGAGAATTTCGTTTATCTGATCGGCGACAAAAATAAACGGGAGTGCGTGATGGTCGATCCGGCGTGGGACGTTCCTCAAGTCTTGCGCGCGGCCGAGTCCGACGGAATGAAAGTCACCGGCGGGCTTGTCACGCACACCCACTTTGATCACGTCAATGGCGTCGAAAATTTGCTTCAAGCGACGGCCGGAAAAATTTATGTGCACAAAAGCGAATCGGAATTCCTGAAGGGGATGAAAACTCACCTTGAGCCGGTGGATTCTGGCTACTGTCTTAAAGTAGGCGATATCGAAATTACCTTTCTGCACACGCCCGGCCACACGCCGGGATCGCAGTGTTTTTTGGTGAATCAGCGGCTGGTCTCGGGTGATACGCTCTTCATCAATGCCTGCGGCCGGTGCGATCTTCCGGGCGGCAACCCTGAACAAATGTATTCCAGCCTCCAACGGCTCTCAAAATTGCCGGATGATGTGATTCTTCTTCCGGGACACAACTATGCCGACGACCCCACCTCGACCCTCGGCAAAGAAAAACGGAATAACCCCTATTATCAATGCCGCTCCCTGAAGGATTTTCTCGCTTTCCGGATGGGATATTAAAAGCTAACGTCTCGCCAGCCCCCGCGTTTGCTCTCCGAATCTTTGTGAAATTTATCTTGAGTTCTGCAGATTTCCGAATTCATGGAGTGTGACCCTTTGTAAGAAAAACGGTGGTCATTCCCGCGTCCGCCCTTCGGCGGGAAAGCGGCCCCGAGAAATGCGAAGCGTTTCCGGGACTAAAGTTCTGGAAATCGCTCCGTGATTTCACAGGTGAATCTGAAATTTGCGGAACTTAAGATTTATTTTAGAAAATCAGGCGCGATCTGATATACTAAAATCTTCGAAAAAGATTTCTAACTCTTTGATCTAATAGAGCTTAGATAGAAATCGGCGAGCGGAAGAGGCGTCGGCTTTTAAATATTGATTATGAATGAATCGGAAAATTATTATCGCAGCGAGGCCCTGCGTTATTTCCAAGAGGCCTATGAAAAACAAATGAAGGGCGAGGTCGACGAGGCCATCGGCCTTTATAGAAAATCTTTGGAGCTTCATTCGACGGCCGAGGCCCACACCTTTCTCGGCTGGGCCTATAGTTTTAAGGGGCGTTTTGACGATGCCATTGACGAATGCCGGAAGGCCATCGCCGCGGATCCGGATTTCGGAAATCCTTATAATGACATCGGGGCGTATTTGATCGAAAAAGGGAAGCTGGATGACGCCATTCCCTGGTTTGAGAAGGCGATGATCGCCAAGCGCTACGACAGTTATTGTTTCCCCCATTATAATTTGGGGCGGGTTTGGGAGAAAAAGGGAGATTGGGTAAAGGCTATGGAATGTTACCGGAATGCCCTCCAAAACAATCCTCAATATACCCTTGCAAAAAGCGCTTTGTCGCGGCTTCAAGGATTGTTAAACTAAATTTTTTTGGCGCCGGAACGAAGCCGGGCTGGACGAAAGAGAAATTTGGAGATTATGTTAGAGAATTACTTTGGAATTTTGGTCATGTTTATTCTTGCGGCGGGGGTATCCGGATTATTTATCTTTTTATCCCAGACGCTGGGGCCGAAAAAACCCAATCCCGCAAAGGATATGCCTTTTGAATGCGGTAAAAAACCTTTTGAACTCCCCTCCGGCCGCCACTCCGTCAAATTTTATCTCGCCGGAATGCTGTTCGTGCTTTTCGATATCGAAATGCTTTTCTTCTTTCCCTGGGCCGTGTTGTGCCGGCGCCTTGGACTCTTCGGATTCCTTGAGATGATGTTTTTTCTTTTCATTTTGATGACCGGTTTTGCTTATGCCTGGCGAAAGGGGGCGCTGGAATGGAAGTGACCCCGCTTTTCGGGGTCATCCCCGCATACTTTAAGCGGGGATCTAAAGCTGGATTCCCGAGAACGCGGGAATGACAACTATGAATACTGGATCTTTCACCTCGAAACTGGACGCCATGATCGGGTGGGCGAGAAAATTTTCCATCTTTCAATATCCTTTTGTGACGGCCTGCTGCGGAATGGAATATATGGCGACGGCCTGCTCCCACTACGACGTGGACCGTTTCGGGGCCGGGCTCCCGCGTTTCTCGCCGCGCCAATCCGACGTGCTTTTTGTGGTCGGAACGATTTCGCATAAAATTGCCCCGGTCTTGAAACAAATTTACGACCAAATGGCGGATCCGAAATGGGTCGTGGCCTTTGGAGTCTGCACCTGCACCGGCGGTTTTTACGATAATTATGCGACGGTTCAGGGAATCGATACGATTATCCCGGTGGACGTTTATATTCCCGGCTGCCCGCCGCGTCCTGAAAACGTGCTGGACGGGCTGATCAAGCTGCAGGAGAAGATTCAAAAGCAGAAACAGGAATAAAAAATTCAAATTCCGATGCTCGGATGAACACGTAGATGCCGGATCTTCACAAGAAACTAAAAGAAAAATTTCCTGATAAGGCGATCGAGATCCACAATCACCGGGGAGACGAGACCGCGGTTATTGAGCGCGGCGCGCTTGTCGAAGCCGCTCAATTTCTCAAAACCGATCCGGAGTTTGACTTTAATGTTTTGATGGATCTCACCGCCGTCGACGGTTTGGAACTGAAATGGACGCCGCGTTTTGAAGTGGTTTACCATTTTTATTCATTCGCCAAGAACCACCGCCTGCGGATCAAAGTCCGGATCTGCGAAAAAGACGCCGCCCTACCGACGCTGACCGGGCTGTGGCCCGCTGCGGATTGGTTTGAGCGCGAAGTATGGGATATGTTCGGGATTCGCTTTGAAGGGCATCCCAACCTCAAGAGAATTTTAATGTATGAAGAATTTTCCGGGCATCCTTTGCGGAAAGATTATCCTTACAACAAACGGCAGCCCTTGATCGGACCGAAGAATTGAAACAAGAAAAAGCAGCCGTGGAAAAATCTTAACGTATTTTGTCATTCCTGCTTCCTGTTTCTAATTTAATTATGACACAAGAGCACATTCCCATAGATTCAACGGAAACGATCAAAAAAACGCGCACGGAGAGTATGCTCCTGAATATCGGCCCGGCCCATCCGGCAATGCACGGCATCATTCGCATTGTTGCGGAATTGGACGGCGAAACAGTGGTCAATGCGGACGTCGAGATCGGCTACCTGCACCGCGCGTTTGAAAAACATTCCGAGCAAAGCGGATACCTCCAGGTCATTCCCTACACCGACCGCCTGAATTATGTTTCTCCGCTGATCAATAACGTAGGCTATTGTCTGGCTGTCGAGAAACTTTTCGGCCTGGAGATTACGGAGCGCGCGAAATATATCCGGGTCATCATGAGCGAGATCTCGCGGATCACGGATCATTTGACTTGTATCGGCGCCTCGGCAATGGAGCTCGGGGCCTTCACAGTTTTTCTTTATATGATCAAGGCCCGCGAATTTCTTTATGAAGTCATCGAAGCCGTCACCGGAGCGAGGCTGACGATTTCCTATACCCGGATCGGCGGCGTCAAAGCGGATTTGCCTCCTCAATTTGACGCGCAGTGCCGGAACGCCCTCCAGGAGACACGAAAAGTCCTTGAAGAGTGCGATCAGCTGCTCACCCGCAACCGGATTTTTGTCGATCGGATGAAAAATACGGGGATCCTTTCCAGAGAAGACGCAGCGGCTTACGGAATCACCGGCCCGTTTCTCCGCTCCACCGGCGTCGATTTTGACGTCCGCCGCTCCACGCCTTATCTGGTTTACGACCGTTTTAATTTTGAAATCCCGGTGGGCGAGCGCGGCGACAATTACGACCGCTACCTTTGCCGGATGGAGGAGATGGAACAGAGCATGAGGATTATCGAGCAGGCGCTGGATCAAATCCCGGGCGGGCCGGTTTTGCTGGATGTGGAAGGGAATGTGATCCCGGCTGAAACTATGGTTGACGAGGCGAAGATGGGCCGTATCGAAGGCATTTGCGGAAAAACCGCTAATGTTGACCCCACTCTCGGCGGCGCAGGCAAAGCGGTTTACCCGCAAATCGAGGCTGCAAACAAGGAGGCCGTGCTCCCTCCCAAAGAAGACACTTACGGAAATATCGAAGGATTAATGAATCATTTTAAGATCATTATGCAGGGGCATGGGATACGCCCGCCCAAAGGCGAGGTTTATCAGGCCGTGGAGGGAGGAAACGGCGAGCTCGGTTTTTATGTGGTAAGCGACGGGACGGGCAGGCCCTGCCGTGTCCGTGTCCGGCCGCCCTGTTTTGTGATTATGGCCGCCCTTCCCTTGATGCTTAAAGGCGGAACCCTTGCGGACATCATTCCGACCTTCGGTTCCGTCAATATGATCGGCGGAGAGCTGGATCGATGAGAAAGGAAAACGTTCAAGAAAAAATATTCGGTTCCGAAGTCAAACAAAAAGCCGACGACATCGTGTCTCGTTACGAAACCAAACGCGCGTCCATTCTCGAAATCCTGCGGCTCCTTCAAGAGGAATACGGCCACATTACGCTTGAAATGGAAAAGGCCGTAAGCGAATACCTGGAAATTCCCCCCGTCGATGTGCGCGAAGTGATGACCTTTTATTCCCTTTTTTATGACGCGCCCAAGGCCCAGACCCGTTTTCACGTCTGCCGCACCTTAAGCTGCGCTTTGGCGGGCGGGGACAAAATGCTCCGGTATCTCGAAGAAAAGCTTGCGATCCGGCCCGGCGAAATGACTCCGGATAAAAAATTTTCCCTTCACACCGTGGAATGTTTGGGGGCTTGCGAGATCGCGCCCATGCTTCAAAAGAATGATACGGAATACATCGGCCGGCTTACCAAAGAGAAAATCGACCG
>JAHFHG010000042.1:0-8917 GCA_023247035.1 Candidatus Omnitrophota bacterium | reverse complement strand
TTGAGGGGCCTTGGAGGCGCGGGCTTCCCTTGCGGGATGAAATGGAGTTTTATTCCACAGAATACCGGAAAGCCGGTTTACCTGGTCGTCAACGGAGACGAGGGCGAACCGGGCACGTTCAAAGACAAATATATTTTTCAACACGCGCCCCACCTTTTGATTGAAGGAATGATCCTTGCCGCCTACGCCAACAATGTCCACAAGGCCTACATTTATATCCGGGGGGAATACGTCGAGCCTTATCAAAAAATAAAACGCGCCGTGGAAGAGGCCTACGCCAAAGGTTTTCTGGGGAAAAATATTTTCGGAAAAGGATTTCATCTTGATATTGTGCTCCACCGCGGGGCCGGAGCTTATATTTGCGGCGAGGAGACCGGGCTGCTGGAATCCCTCGAAGGGAAAAAAGGATTTCCCCGTTTAAAGCCTCCTTTTCCCGCAGTGGTCGGACTTTTCGGCTGCCCTACGGTGATCAATAATGTGGAAACGCTTTCTTATCTTCCGTTTATCCTGAATCGAGGCGCGGAGTGGTTCGCCAAACTCGGTTCGGATAAAAACGGAGGGATGCGGCTTTTCAGCGTTTCAGGCCACGTTAAACGGCCAGGGGTTTATGAGCTTCCGCTTGGAATCAATCTGCGCGAGATTATTTATGAACACGCGGGCGGCATACGTGAAAATCGAGAACTCAAGGCCGTGGTTCCCGGCGGGCTTTCGGCGGCGATTTTCAAGGCCGATGAAATTGATGTCGGAATGGATTTCGACCAGCTCCGCGCCAAAGGAACGATGGCCGGCTCGGGCGGCGTGATCGTGATGGACGAAACGACTTGCATGCTCGAGGCGCTTCTCGTGACCATGAGATTTTTCGCGCATGAATCCTGCGGGCAATGCTCTCCCTGCCGCGAAGGAACCGGCTGGGTCCACCGGATTCTCGAACGCGTTTGGAACGGCAGCGGCCGGCCCGGCGATATTGAGAATCTGCTGGATATTTGCTCTTATCTGGGCGGGACGACGATCTGCGCCCTTGCCGACGGCGCTGCGATGCCGCTTCGCAGTTATCCTCAAAAGTTCCGCCCGGAGTTTGAGGATCACATTAAAGAAGGAAAATGCGGCATCCCCGTGGAGAAATCTAAAATCCAAAATTCAAATATCTCCGCCGCAAATCATGGCGGAAAAGCGCCCGTTTGAACTGGACATGCCTAAACTGACGATCGACGGAAAAAAAATTGAGGTCCCGAAGGGGACGCGCGTGATCGAGGCCGCAAAAAGGGCTGATATCGACGTGCCGTTTTACTGCTACCATCCCGGCCTTTCCATTGCGGGCAACTGCCGCATGTGTCTTGTGGAAATTGAAAAGATGCCGAAGCTGCAGATCGCCTGCCATATTGAGGCGCAGGACGGAATGGCGGTGAAAACCAATACTGAAAAGGTCATGAAGACGCGCCGGCACGTGCTGGAATTCCTGCTGGTCAATCATCCTTTAGATTGTCCTGTCTGCGACCAGGCCGGGGAATGCTGGCTGCAGGATTATTATATGCGATACGGCGCTTACGACAGCCGTCTCCATGAAAACAAAATTAAAAAGGAAAAGGCGGTCCCGGTCGGCCCTCACGTGATGCTGGACGCCGAGCGGTGCATTCTTTGTTCGCGCTGCGTCCGCTTTTGTGACGAGGTCTCGAAGACTTCCGAACTGGGAATCATCAATCGCGGCGACCATTCCGAGATCACGGTCTTTCCGGAAAAAGAATTGAACAATCCGTATTCCGGAAACACGGTCGATATCTGCCCGGTCGGCGCTCTTACGGACCGGGATTTCCGCTTCAAGATCCGCGTCTGGTATTTGAAATCCAAGGATACGCTTTGTAACGGCTGCGCGCGCGGCTGCAATATTCAAATGCAATACCGCACCGACAGGCTTCATCACGCCAAGGGAGAACGCGTGATGCGCTTGAAGCCGCGTTTTAATGAAAACGTCAACCGGTGGTGGATGTGCGACGAAGGCCGGTACGGTTATAAATTTCACGATCACAACCGGATCACGCAGCCTCTCCAAAGAACGGGAAATCAGGTCCTGGAAATTTCCTGGGAAACGGCGCTTGCGGACGCCGCTCGAAAAATCGCGGGCGCCTCGAAAAAAATCGGCGTTTTCGTTTCTCCGCAGCTTTCCAATGAAGAGCTCTTTCTCGCCAAGCGGCTTTTCAAAGAACATTTTAAGCTTTCGGACTTGTTTCTCGTTTCTCCCAACCCCGAAGGTTATCAAGATGATATTTTAATCCGCGCGGACAAGAATCCGAATTCCAAAGGCGCGGAATTTTTAGGCTTTCAATACGACGATCAGGCCCTGAAGGACTTTTTCGAACGCTGCGGCCGGGGCCAGGTCGAGGGGATCATTGTTTTTGGCCAGGATCTTTTGACGCTTCACGGCCCTCATCCGCCAAATATCGCGGCGGATTCCGCGCGGCTCCACATGGCCCAGCCGGCTTTGGATAAGCTGGCGTGGAGCATTTTCATCGGCTCGAATCATAATCTGATGTCGGAGTACGCGAGTTACGTATTGCCCTCGGCAACGTACGCGGAAAAAGAAGGGACGTTCGCCAATTTTGAAGGGAGGATTCAAAAATTCGAGAAAGTTTTCGAACCGCTCGGCGAGGCCCTGCCGGAATGGGGAATCCTCACGCAGCTTGCGGGCCGTCTGAATCTCCATTTTCATTATGACTGCGCCGAGGATATTTTTTACGAACTGTCGCTGGCCGCGGAGCCGTTCCGGGATCTAAATTACGAAAAGCTGGCCACGGGCGGAAGCGACATCCGTCAACTTGCGGCCCCGATGATTCCCGACCTGGAGCAGAACGCGCCGTTGATTTTTGCGGAGACGAAAAGCGAAGGTTATCCTGCCGCGCCGCAGAAAATTTCGAGGCCGCCTTCATGATTTCCACAATCATTCTGGCCGGGATTGTCCTTTTCACGGCCGTCAATTTTGCCGCGCTGCACACGTGGATTGAGCGCAAGCAAAGCGCGCTGATGCAGGACCGTATCGGCGCGAACCGGGCCTTCATTACCCTGCCCTGGAAATGGGCGGCGCCGGTGAACTGGCTTCTGGCTCCGTTGAACAGGCTGGGGCTTTTTCATCCGATCGCCGACGCCATTAAAATGTTCACTAAAGAGGATTACATTCCTCCTTACGGCGACAAATTTTTGCACACCCTCGCCCCTTTTCTCTCGCTTTGTTTTGCCCTTGTGGGTTTTGCGGGAATCCCTTTCGGAGACGTGCTGATCGTGGGCAGCCGCACGATCCCGCTCCAGGCGGCGCCGGTTAACGTGGCCATCCTTTACGTCTTTGCGATGATGTCGATGGGAGTTTACGGAGTAATTCTGGCGGGATTTTCTTCCAACAGCAACTACGCCTTTTTAGGCGGGATGCGCGCCGCCAGCCAGATGCTGGCTTACGAGATCACGCTCGGCGCGACGATTCTTGGCGTTGTGATGATCTACGGCACGCTCGATCTTCAAGAGATTGTGCGCCGGCAGTCCAGCGTTTGGGGATTTTTCGTCCAGCCTCTGGGATTTTTTCTGTTCCTCGCGGCCGGTCTGGCGGAGACAAAACGGATCCCTTACGATATGCCCGAAGGCGAGTCGGAAATCGTCGGCTATTTTACGGAATACAGCGGGATGAAATTCGGGATGTTTTATTTTACGGACTTTTTAGAGACGATTATGATTGCCGCGCTTGCGGCCACTCTTTTTCTCGGAGGCTGGCAGGTCCCTTTCCTGGCCCGGGATGGATTTCATTTTCCCTGCGCGAATTTTCTCGCCCTGCCTCACCTGGCGGTTTCTTTATTGCAGGTTTTTTCCTTCAGTTTTAAGGTGGTTCTTTTCTGCTGGCTTTTTATGACCATCCGCTGGACCCTTCCCCGCTTCCGGTATGATCAGCTCATGAACCTCGGCTGGAAAAGGATATTTCCTCTTTCGATTTTAAATATTATCGTCACTGCGGTTGTACTTTTGTGGGTCGGATAAAGAAACCCGTAACGGATCGAAGACGGTTTATTCTGGAGTAAGGGCGCATCGCGACCCGCCTGTGGCGAGGCAGGTACGCCTTTACAGTTTTCCCGATGAATTGAAAGAGATTAGATTTTCCCCACAAGATCCAGCCCCGGCTTTAAAGTTTTCTTCCCGGGTTCCCAGCTTGCCGGACAAACTTCGCCTTTGTTTTCGCGCACGAATTTGGCCGCTTGAACCTTGCGCAGGATTTCTTTGGCGCTCCGGCCGATGCTGTTATCGTGAATCTCGTAGGCTTTCAGAACGCCGTCCGGATCAATGATAAAGCTCCCGCGCAGTGAAAGCCCCGCCTCATCCATGTAAGTCCCGAATTCGCGGCAGAGATTTCCGGTGGGATCCGCAATCATCGGGAATTTGATTTTCTTAATGGCGGGAGAAACATCGCGCCAGGCCTTGTGCGCATAAACCGTGTCCGTGCTGACGCTCAGCACCTCGGCGCCTGCCTTTTGGAATTCTTCGTAATGATTGGCCGCATCTTCCAGTTCGGTCGGGCAAATAAAAGTGAAATCCGCGGGATAGAAAAGCAGGACGAGCCACTTTCCTTTATATTCGGAAATTTTTATTTTTTTGATGTCATTGTTGTGATAGGCGGAGAGTTCAAATTCAGGGATTTTGTGGCCGATTTTTACCATTTTATTCCTCCAATAAATGACTTTCGATTATACCGACGCGCCTGCTTTGGATGACGTTCCAATAGCCCACCCAATTGCGATGACGCCTAAGACGATCGCCGCCAGCGCGGTCACAGGATTGATCGCCCCATAGTGAGAAGGAGCGAGCATTCCAAAAAGCATCGGGCCGGAAAGGAAGGCGTTTGTCCTCGAGGCGAGCAACGCCCTTTTGCGCACCGCAGGAAGCTGGTCCGCCGGGACCTTGCCTTGAAGCATTTTCTTTTGAGCGGGCCAAATAATGCCCCACACATTGAACCACATAATCGTGCCGAGGAGCATTCCCATCAGGATCCATAAGGCGCGGCCTGAAATGCCTCCGTCAGGATTCGAAAATAAATTGCTGGGCCCGAATCCCGCGCCCGGAGTGTACATATAAATAATCGTGAAGAGGACGAGCCCTGAAAGAAAGGTGATCATTGCTCCCCAGCGGAACCACCAGAGCGCGCGGGGAAGTAATTTGGGATTCACAGCTTTTTTGGCGGCATCGTCCAGAACTCCCTGGAGGGGGACATTCACAAAATTAAAGAAATACAGGTGGCCGATCCAGGTGATTCCGGCAATAACGTGGAGCCAGCGCATCAAAAGCTGAATATTCGTATAGAGATCTGTCAGAGCCATTCTTCCTCCTTAGGTTAGGGGATTATAAATGAGGGCAGGGTATTTTCTACCGCTCCCTCACCTGAGCATTGTCCGCCCTAATTTTTGGCGGACGAAGCGGAAAGGTCTCATCCCTCGATCCTTCGATCTCGCTTTTCCCGCTCAGGATGAGCCCTCGCTTGTAGAGATGGAAAACTCCCGAGGGCTCAATGATTATAAGCGCTTCTTGCGATTTCTCCACTAAAACTTGCAAACTTAAAATGATTAAATCCCGGCACAGCTCCAGAAACGGGCGCGGGCGGAGGCGCTTTTGGTTTTAAAGCCAAGGCAGGGTCTTTGGCGGGTAAGGTTTTTTTCGGCCCGGGAAAATCCTTTTTCCATTTTTCGCATTTTCTCAAATTCAATCCCGCCCGCGTCAATGAATCGGCGGATCTTTAACGCTCGGATTGTGCTGCGCACGGCCGTCCGGCCCGCGCGGGGAAGAAATTTGGGAGGTGGAAGATTCTGCTGCAAACGATTCTTATCGGCTTAGGGCAACTGGAAGATAGGTGAGGAAATTTTTCCTTCAGCTTCAATGACCGTCGCAAATCCCGGCTGGGTGATCTCAACTTCCTGGATCAGATCGCCGGTCTTGGCTGCGACAACAATACGGGACTCAGTTTTTCCCCCTTCTTCGGCCTGAAACGAAATCAAGCAGCGCTCGCCCGTAATTTCCCCCACCGCGGCGGCGCCCCGCATTCCAAGGGTGGCGGACGGAAGATTGATCCGCACCTTTTCCTGCTTGGCCCGGGCAATTTTCCCTGGGATAAAACGGAAAATGCCTTTTGCGATCGAGGCGGTGAATTGGCCGTCTTGGGCCCCTTCATCATAAACAAATTCCTCGAGGCGGCCGCGGGTCTCGGCTGAAAAGGTCATGAGGCTTTCAGAGGAAATCACTCTTTCTCCACAGCGCGGAGGACGCGGTCGGGCTTGATCAAGGCGGCTTCCGAGGCAATAAATTTGACGAGCACAAAATCTTTGGGGAGAGCGTGTTCCGATTCCCGCGCGGAATAAAGCCCTTTGCTCCTGCGAATGATCCGCTCGGCTTCATAACGCGTGAGCCGCTTTTCCCAGGCCTTGGAGCTCTCTTGATATTCCGGACCGGATTCAAGGATATGGCAGGTTCCCTTCAGCTTGTATCCCGTGAAGCTGTCGTCGTCCATAAAGGAAACGGAAAGGCGTGAATTGCTCTGGATATTGGCGTAGGTTTGCGTGAATTTATAATCGATGAATAAGACGATATTGGGCGCCACGATATCGACTAACAGTTTGGCGGCGGAATTAGGTTTTCCGTCCTGGGTTGCTGAGGCGACGCTTACCACTTTGAGATTTTCTTTATGGTCAAGAAAGCTTTCAAATGTTTCTTTAAAACTCGTCTTTTCTTTCGGCATATTTTTCTACTCGGCCTTTCCCTCTTGCGCGTTCCCTCTCTTCTTTTTTAATTTGTTTTTTCATTTTCACACATTATAAAAGGAAAATCTCGGACAAACTAGAAAACAAAATCTGCGGCTGAAATGCTGCGGGGTTGTAGGATATTTAAGCGGATTGCTTTCGAGGGACTGCGGTTTATGATACCGGCCAGGCGCCGGGCCGCAAAAGCTGATTGCCGTTATTATGCCGGTTCAGCCAGAAGCTAAAAAACGTGCGCGCAAAGCGATCTCCGGGAATTCTTAGCTTGGACTCCCCGTTTTTGAAAAGCGTCGTGCCTTTTCCGGGTTCATAAACAAATTCGTGACGCTCCCCTCCCCGAATCGGAAAAACCGCGGCGGCGATCTCCGTAATTTGTTTCTTCAAAATTTTGTCGCCGGCTTGGTTTGAGGAAAGACTTTTCTGAAAGCTGCCGAACAATTCACGGACATCGATGTCATGATCGTATTCCACAACCAGGGTTTTCGGGACTTCGTTAGAAAGGACTTCGCGCTCATTGCGGACACCTCTCGGAACATAAAGCGCGACTTCATAGATTTGAAAAAATGCCCGGTGGAAAAAGGCGATGCCCGCGAGGAATAATTTTTTTCCGTTCACTGCTTTGTTTTCGTCAAAACACGTTTTCACTGGGCAAACCGTCTCCTCTTTGTCTTTGGCGGAAGCATGGGGCATGGGTACAACGGAAATAAAAAGATACAAAAAGCAAAGAACAATGAGGCTTATTTTCCCCCCCGAAATTTTTTTGCTCTTCTTTTTGCTTTTCATTTTTTCCGTCCCCCTCTTTCTAAAGATATGAAACAAAATATAAGACACAATATGAAAAAATACCAGTCAGAGAAAACAAAAAACCCCGCATTGAGTTCTAAAATGCGGGGTTTTGATCTTTTGGCCGTTTAAGATAGCTTTTGCTATAAGCGAAAACGGTTTTTAAAATAATCCCGGCAACTTCCTACTCTCCCAACAGACTGCTCTGCTAGTACCATCGGCCTCGAAGGGCTTAACTTCCGTATTCGGAATGGAAACGGGTGTGACCCCTTCAGTATAATCACCGAGAAACTTTTTATAGAAGTAACCAGTCACCAGTTTCTGGTAACCAGAATTTTCCAGAAAGGTTCTGGAGTCCGGTTACTGGATGCTGGTTACTTTCATCAACTGAATAAGTCGAAGGCGAAATTCATCATTGCTGTTAGCAACAACAAATGAATGTCAAGCCAAACGATCGATTAGTACGGGTAAGCTTAAAGCCTTACAGCTCTTCCACCTCCCGCCTATCAACCTCGTAGTCTTCGAGGGATCTTCTAAACCGAAAACCGGTTGGGAAACCTTATCTTGGAGTTGGCTTGGCACTTAGATGCTTTCAGCGCTTATCCACTCCGGACTTCGATACCCTGCACTGCCCCTGGCGGAACAGCAGGTACACGAGCGGTCCGTCTCTTTCGGTCCTCTCGTACTAGAAAGAGCTCTCCTCAAGTTTCCTACGCCCACAACAGATAGGGACCGAACTGTCTCACGACGTTCTGAACCCAGCTCACGTACCATTTTAACCGGCGAACAGCCGGACCCTTGGGACCTTCTCCAGCCCCAGGATATGATGAGCCGACATCGAGGTGCCAAACCGGGCCGTCGATATGAACTCTTGGGCCCGATAAGCCTGTTATCCCCGGCGTACCTTTTGTCCGATGAGCGATGGCCATTCCAACTTTGGACCACCGGATCACTAAATCCGTGTTTCCACCCTGCTCGTCTCGTAGGACTCGCAGTCAAGCCAGCTATTTGCTTTTGCGCTTACCGTGTGATTGCCGACCACACTAAGCTGACCTTTGAACGCCTCCGTTACCGTTTGGGAGGCGACCGCCCCAGTCAAACTGCCCGGCTGGCACTGTTTTCAGCCTCGATTCAGAGGTCTGAGTTAGAATTCAAATTCCGTGAGACCGGTATTTCACATTGTGACTCAAACTAAGCTAGCGCCTAGTCCTCATAGTCTCCCGGCTATGCTACACACACAAAATCTAAATTCAATACCAACGTACAGTAAAGGTGCACGGGGTCTTTCCGTCTAGTTGCGGGATCGCGGCATCTTCACCGCTGCTACAATTTCACCGAGTTACTCGCTGAGACAGCGGCCAGCT
>JAHFHG010000006.1 GCA_023247035.1 Candidatus Omnitrophota bacterium | reverse complement strand
CTGAGTTTAATCACGCTCCTTTCCTTCACTCCTCCCGCCTTCGCCGAATTTACGATTCGTCAGGACCAGCGAGTTGATCTAAACCCTCCTGATGCAACTCCCTTTGAGGCGTCAGTAGTCAGCGATAACGAAGGTTATGATTTCATAATTTGGCATGAGAGAAAGATCGCTGGGCATTTTATCAAAACAAGGACCTATTGGATGGAATCACCTATTGGAGATGAAGTGCTTATTGATAGTGCGCCAGATAATGAAGGTCTCGGCTCGCCAGTAATGTGTACTCCGCAGAAAGGCACCATTATTTCGGTTTGGGATAAAGTGACAAGCCCTCAGAATACTTCACTTTATTCTGCAGTATCATTTAATTATGGAATGTCCTGGAGTACTCCAACGAGAATTAATCAACAAATTTACTACCAAAATTTCGAACCTGTTCTTCGCTGTGACAACCAAGGAGGAGTTTATGTGGCTTGGATTGGAAAACCGGAAAGAAATAACGTCAATAACGTCCTTGCCTTCAACCGCTCCCTAGATTATGGAACTACTTGGCTGCCTCAAGATGTTCAATTGTCCAAATTTACTTTTCCATATAATCCACGTCATCCCGCCCTTGCCTTAGGAAGAGACGGCCTTGTTTATCTAGCTTGGATAAGTAAGCCAGCTTCGACAAGACCGTCTCATGTTTATTTTAAACGTTCAACGGATTATGGGGAAACGTGGCCGTCGGTTGCCAATCAAATTGACCGTAACTTTTACCCGTCAGGGCCGAATATTACACACATTGATTATGCAATGGCTTCTGATCAAAATGGAATGGTTTATATTGCTTGGGAAGAATGGACGCAACGGAACAAACGATTAGCTTTAAATCGTTCCCCTGATGGCGGTCAAACATGGCAGAAGGAAGATCAAATAATCGGCGAATCTCCCTTATTCGATGTATGGTTTTCTTCCTTGAATGTGTTTGAAGCTCCTGACCTCTTAGCTACTGATAATCAAGGACACGTTTATGTGGCGTTTTCCCTGAGAGACAGGGAACTCTTCAATGAGCGCGTAGGTTTCAATTTATCTTCTGATTACGGAACTACGTGGGGTTCTACAACTGCAATTATTACACCACCCAGGCTCCCTGCGAATTTGGCGATAAGATTAGCCGCTGACGGAAATGGTAAAATTTATGTAGTTACCAGTTCGACTTTCCCTGATGCCCATATTCATATGAACGCATCGGAAGATTATGGACAAACATGGGTATATGAAACTGCTGGTGCCCAGGTAGATTCCGTTGACCCTGGGCGAACTACATATGCGAGATATGCCGTCATACGCTGCAATCAAAACGGCCATTCGGCAATCGTTTGGGTAGATGATAGACTCCAGACGCGTGCACAATATCAGCTTTACTACAACACCGCCGAGTTTACGAAATAGATTTAGGTTTTCTGGATAGGCTGGGCCTGCAAAAATCTGACGACCTCAAGTTCAGAACCTACGCTCCTTACCCTGCAAGACGGTCGGTGTGTTCGGCGATCCAAACCTTCAAATTCGCCAAAAGGGGAAACTTTGCCTTTTGGAAGAAGGCAGGGTATAATTTTGCGGGATTTTTATGAACCTAAAATACAGGGTTTCCCTTCTTATCTTGCTCGCCGCGGCCTGTCTCACTCTGCCCTACGGGGCCCTTGGTGCCCCGCCCGTCCCTGAAAAGGCTGAGGCTTCACAGGAGAACACGCTTGACCTGTCCAGCCTCGCGATCTCTGAATCGCTGGGAAAAGTCGAGACGCGATCTCCGGGAAAAAGTTCCCGATGGGTGGTCCACATTCAGGATGTGCACGCCCACTTTGCCGCCCAGGAAAATATCGCCGCCATTCTGGATCAGCTCAACGCAGCTTACGGAATCAAAACTGTGGCCGTGGAGGGAAGCTGGCACTCCACAAGCCTTCCGAAAAGCTGGGCGCTGCCGGGTTCCTCCGAGAAACAAATGCTGGCGCGCGCCCTTCTCGAAGATCACTATCTGACCGGGCCGGGATACGCCGCGCTGTTTTCAAAAATGCCCATGACCTTGATCGGAATTGAGGACGGAAAACTCTACGAAGAGAACCGGAAAATTTATCTGCAGCACATCTCCAAACGGGAAAAAATCCTCAAACAAATCGCCGCCTCGGATCAGGAAACGGACCGGCTGAAAGAGAAAATTTTCAGCCCTGATTTCCGGATTTTCGATCAAGCCCTTTCAGAATTCCGAAAAGGGAAAAAGGCCGAAAAATTTTTGCCGGCCCTGATTTCGAAAACCGAAGCGCTCGGCGTCGACCTTTCCCCTTTTGATCAGATTGTCCTTCTGAAAAACGCCCTGAGCGGGGAAAAATCGCTGAACAAGGAAAAGTTAAAGGCGGAAGGAAACCGGCTGGTTCAGGCTTATAAAAGCAAACGCCTCTCCTTCGAAGAGCTCTTGAGAAGCGGCAAGGTTCCCGCAGAAAAACTCCAGTTTTATCCCGAGCTTCAAAAATATCTGAAGCTCATGAAAATTCAGGATCATATCTTGCACCGCGCCCTTTTCGCCCAATTGGATGAGGTGATCGGCCGCGTGAAGGAAAAGCTGGTCACGAAGGAGGAAGAAAAGAATCTGGACCAACGGGCCGGGCGCTTTGAACTGGCCAAGAAAATCATTCTGTTTCAGGCCGCTCCGGACGATCTCAAAATTTATCAAACGGAGGCGGAAGCGCTGAATCGCGACATCCAAAAAGAGGGCCTGGGCGAGGCCTTGAATTTGGGGCTGCGCTTCTACGAAATCGCCAAGAAAAGAGACGCTGTCTTCTTCGAAAAAATAATGAGCAATCCCAAGCTGAGCCAGAATATCGCGGTCGTCACCGGCGGCTTTCATACCGAGGGCTTAAGCGAGCGGCTGGAGAAGGCGGGGATTTCTTATCTGGTCATTACTCCGGACCTGGCCGGCGAAGCCCCGAACGAGGCGGTCTATTTCGAAAAATTAAAAATCGGTCCTGTGGACGCTCATGCCCTGGCTTTTCCTCTGAATTACGTCGCTGATCGTTTTGATGACCGTTTGCCTCTCGCAGTTTTAGAATTCAAGAGAAATAAAAATCTTACCGAAGCCAAAAAAGTAGCGGCGGGAACCGGCCTTCCTCAAAAATTTATTCCTGCTCCTGCGTCTGAAACGCCGGGCTCCGCGGATTTAAATTTCGAGAACCTTTCGCAGGAAGAACAAAGGGGGGTTTTCCGGGACCTCGTGAAGCTTCAAGAAGGAAAAAGGCGGGTCGTCTATCTGATCAAAGAAAACGACCTCACGGAAATTTTTAAGAACAATCCGTTCGCCAGGATTCTATGGACTCGTGAAATCTTCTCCAAAAAAGAAAACACCGTCGTCCTCCTGGGCGGCACTTCTGAGAACATTCCCGACGAGATCCTTGGAGTAAGCGCTGCCATAAAAAGGGTCCCGGGAGAAAATTTAGAAGCAACCGCGGCAAGGGAGGCGAAAAACAATCTGGTCGCGGTTCTGGGTCCGGAGTATCCGGAACTCAAACGGAATGGGAATATTCTCTTTATTCCAACGATCCGGATCGCGGGAGTGATGCTGGCGCGGCCGATTCTGGAATCCACCGATCCCCGTTTTAGTTCGCTTAATGCTTTCACGTCAGAAATGCTGAACCGCTTGGAAAATTGGCTCCGCGAGTCTTACCTTCGGCAAGGCCTTCTCAAGAAGGCGGCTTAAGCCAAATCTACTTTTTATTCCGCATTAGAAATTCGCAGGGCCGCCGCCAAAAATCTTCCCCGGCGCTTGCCGCCAAATCATTATGAGTCCCGCTGCGGACGCAAAAAAGTTCTTTGGGTTCGGGCGCTTTCTGGAACAATGTTTCGGACATCGTATAAGGGCAGATTTCGTCCTGCTTGCCGTGCAAGATAAAAACAGGCGATTGGAGGTCTGAAACGTACTTTTCATTTTCAAATTCGAAATCCCTCATGAGCGCTTTAGGAACATAAGGATAATGAATCCCGGCAAGATCCAGGAATGAAGTAAACGGAGCTTCCAGAACAACGGATAAGACCCTATTTTCAGCTCCCAGCCGGATGGCCGGATAAGTTCCCAGCGATTCCCCGTATAAAATGATTTCCGAAAGCGGGAGTTTTTTTTCTTCGCGGAGCCACTTCAAACCCGCCTGGGCGTCCCGGAGAATATCTTTGGAATTTTGAACCGTTCCCCCGCTTTTTCCGTAGCCGCGGTAGTCGATCAAAAAAACGGAAAATCCGCGTTTGATCCATCCCGTCGCTTTATACAAACGGCTCGAAATATTGCCGGCATTGCCGTGCGTGAATAAAAGCGTTCCTTTCGCGGCCGGCCCGGCGGCGGTCAGAAACCATCCAAACAAAGGGACGCCGTCTTCGGCCTGAAGATACACGTTCTCATAGACGCAATCGTAATCTTCGGGGGTTTCATAAAAATCCTTTTCCGGAAAGAAAATCATTGAAGCGATCATTATTTTCACGAGCCGCCTGAAGAGGTTAGAGATTTAAATCCCCGGTATTGCGGCGAGTTGACGCTCGGTTTTTGGAAAGAATAGGGGGCGGCACAAAAAAAATTTCCCGCTATTCCAAGCTTAAGCAGCCGTCTTGGGCTCGGCGAGGCGTTCCAAATTCTCGAAAAGCTGCTTGAAAACAGACTCTGAAATGGCGAAAGGCTGGAAGGTATTGCGTTTTAAAGCCGCGTATTCTTTGCTCGCCTGCGAGATCAAGGCTCCGGCATCCAGCGTTTGCAAAGGCTCGCCCTCGCGCTGAATCTCGATCCAGGATCCGCCCGGCGAGCTTACTTTCTTCTGCTCTTCGGCGTCAAAGAGAAGCCGTTCGACTTTGAAATTTTTCAGATCGTTTAAATAATTTTCCAAACCCTGCCACTTTTTTTCTTTAGGCTTGAAAGAAAGCTGGGCTTTACCCGCGCGGACGACGAGTTTTTCGATCTTTCCGGCCTCCACTTTGAAAGGATTGTCCGCAAAAAAACGGCTGTCATCAATGTCCAAATTTTCAAGTTGGTATTTTGCAACCTGAAAAACAGCCGGCTCGGTAGAGACTTGGACAGTATGAGTATTCGTTTTGGGATCGGCGGCCGCAGCCGTCACCACAATTTCCTGTCCGCCCTCAAGACCCAGCTTCATCTGCCAGGCCGGCTTTGAGAATCCGTAATCCTGCGCTTTAGGATCCAATACCTTTTGGGCCTTCGTATTCTTCATCGCGGTCAAAAATTGCCGAACCTTTTCATGTTCCAAAGAAAAAGGGGACGTCTGGCGCGCGTACTTCCACTTTTTATCCTGGGGATCCTTCACGACGCTGGCCGTCAAAATATCTTTGCCGGCCTTAAAACGGCGGATTTCCAAACGCTCGAGCTTCGCGGGATCTATAGAAATAAGATCAGCCGCCGCCCAGTAATGGGGATCCGGAGTTTCGTTTTCGGGATCGCCGTAAATCCCCATCAGACTGAACAGATCGGCTTCGGTCAGGTAAATTTCTTCGCGGTCTTTTTTACGGATAAAAATCGAACCGTCCGCTTTTTTATTGCCGAGAACGAGATTCAAAATAGAGACGCCCGCGGCGTCCTGGAGAAGAACGTGAAAAGTCCCTTCGTCCTGAATCCCAAAATCACCGAAAAGTTCTTTCCCTTCTCCTCTCAGCTCGCCTTTGGCTTGATGGATCTCGGCCAGAAAGTCTTCGATTTTCTTTTGGTCCGCGCGCGCATTGGAAAGCGCGGCAACCTTCCACTGATCATTTTCCTTCACAAGCTCCGTGGAAGCGACGGCCGGCTCTTGATTTTCTTTCGAGCCCGGCGCCTTTTCGATCTTGATCTTGGCAATCCTGTCCCGGTCCAAGGAGAGATTCAGAGGAACATAAGCTTCGGTAGCCAGCTCGGCAGGCTTCTGAAGATTCTTGATAAAAACTCCGAGCATCAAGAGGATGAAAATACCGCCCAAAATAAGGACTTGTTTGAGTTTCATCTTAAGAACGGGCCGCGGCCAGGTTTTTTAAATAATTTTGTTTGGACTTTTTTCTCAGGAAAACCCGCAGGGTTCCGATCACGGCAATCCAAAGGGGGATAAAAACGGTTACGAAAAACCGCCAGATCACCTTCGAGGCCGCCGAGACGCGCCCGAGCGAGCGGTCGATCGGCTGTTTGGAGCGGATCGTGACGAGTTCATCGCCGAGCGTAAGGGCATCGACGGAATTCAAAAAGAAATTCAGATGCCCGCCGCTCTTAATCAACTGCTTTTGTAAAAATGTCACGGCGCCAGCCAAAATGAGCTTTCCGGGAGCAGGCGTAATGGCCGCCGGCGGCGGAGCGGCGTTTTCTTTTTCTGCCGGCTGCCCCTCGGCGGGCTTGTTTTTTTGCGGCCAATCCGGCACGGGCTTGCCTTCAAACGCGTCTGCAAATTGTCCCTGAGCGAAAACCGCCACAGGCAGCGGCCCTTTCCGGCTTTCCGGCTGAAGCTGAAGCTGCCGGGGGGTTAACACGCCGCCGGGCTGAAAAGGAACGGTCCAGGAATGCGGGCTCGAACTTAAAAGGGTTTTGGCCTCCACGTTTTGAGATTTGATTTTTTCGTCATTGATTTTAACCGCCGTTCCCCACAAATAAAAAATCGGCGAAAGCCGCGAGGTGATCGAAACATTCTGGTTCATCCCCGTTTCCGTGATCAAAATTTGAATCGGAACTTTCACCGGAACGGAAACTTCAAAAGGGCCGAGCCGGGCGCCGCCGCTTATATTAATGACGTCGTGCTGTTCGTCGACAAGGATATGCTCATCCACTTCAAACCCCCACGCGGAAAGAAGAGGGTTGATTCCGGGATTATTTTTCTTGGGAAAAATCTCCAATTCTCTGCCCGAGGGGGCGTAATTGTAAATATACTGCTGGACGGCAAGAAAAACCGACCCGCCGCCGCGCAGGAAACGGTTGATTTCATAGCGCTGGCGCTCAGTTAAGTTTTCAGGCTCAACCAGGACAAGGGTCTTGGTGTCCTTCGGAATAGGATCTTTATCCGTAAGACGGATCCTGGAAACCTGATAGCCTTCATATTCCAGGGCCAAGGGGAGAAGTTCGTATTGATCCTCGCGGTAACCCTCGGGAGCGTGCTGGCCGAGCTGCGCAAGAAGCGCGGCCAACTCCGGGTCCACGCTCTTTTCTTCATACGGCGCGACCAAAGCCAGTTTAGGCGTTTGCGCCAGCGTCATCCGGTAGACCTTCGAAGCGATCAGGTACTCCATCTCGTTAAGCATATCCGGAGTAATGCGGGGAACCATTTCATCGGACTTTTCTTTATATCCCAGGCTGAGCGCGGCGTACACAAGCCGCACCACGACCTCATCGGATTCAATCGCCCGGATCTGAAAAGGCTGTATCCCTTTCCTTTGAAGCTGCTGTTCGAGGGATTCCTCCTTTTGCTTTTCATGGTCTTTGCCTTCAACAATGTTGGCGGCTTCCATATGAAAAATTTTATAATTGAATTTTCCTTTGGAGGCGATCCGCAACTCATCGAGTTTATCAATCACGTCCTGTTCGAGCGTCTTCATTCCGGTCGGCATTTTATCCGAAGGGGAAACGTAAAACTTAGCGGTGACCGGCGCCTTCAGCTCCCGGAGTATCTTTTTCGTGGCCGGCGAGATCGTGTAAAGGTTTCCTTGCGTAAGGTCGAAGCGGCCGAGGGGGATGCCGGAAAAAAGCCAGTTGGTGGAGAAAAAAATCCCGATTGAAATGAGCGTGGCCGCCGTAAAAATTTTTTTAGCCCCGGGCCTCATCCGGCCTTCGAGCCAAAATCCGTTTAAAACAAGAAAAATGGCCGTCCCGATCGCAAAATAAAGCACGTCCCGGTTATCGACCACCCCTTTGGCAAAGGACTCAAAATGCCCGGACGAGCCGAAAAAGTGGCGCAGGAAACTTCCAAGGCCCGGGATCCAGCCGTCGATCGAGGAGGCCATAAATTCGGTTCCTAATAAATGTAACCCGAAACAAACAATCATCGCCAGGATAAAGGCCACAATCTGATCCCGGCACAGGCCGGAAATAAAAATGCCGATCGCAAGAAAAAAAGAACCTAAAAGCGCGGCGCCCAGATAGCCGCCGAAAATCATCCCTGCGTCGGGCCTTCCGAGGACCGCCTGCATCAAGGGAATCACAAGAGTGCCGGCAAGGGCGGCGAGGTAAAATACGAAGCCGGCCAAAAATTTTCCGATCACAAGCTGGTGGGTCCCCATCGGGAATGTAAGAAGCAGCTCTAAGGTATTGCCTCTTCGTTCTTCCGCCCACAGCCTCATCGTCACGGCCGGCAGAAAAACGGAAAGGATAAAAGGAAGCGTGATAAAAAAAGGCCTCATATCCGAAAGGCCGATGATGAAAAATTGCGTCATAAAAAGGCCGCCGTTTAAGAGCACAAAAACAATAATGAAAATATAGGCAATGGCCACGTTAAAATAAGCCGCTATTTCCCGCTTGAAAACCGTAAGGACGGCGCCCATAAACCTTACACCTTTATTCTTTCTTTTCTTTTCGGCATGAGGAGCGCGATAAAAACGTCTTCCAGGCTCAGGCCCGGCTTGACTTCACCCCGCGACCGCACCTCCGCCGCGAGTTCGGCGAGCGTTCCCTGGGAAACAATCTTCCCTTCATTGATAATGACGATCCGGTCGGCAATGGCTTCGACTTCGGAAAGAATGTGCGTGGAAAAAATAATCGTTTTCTCTTTTGAAAGTTCTTTGATGAGATCGCGGATGCCGATGATTTGAAGAGGATCAAGCCCTGAAGTAGGCTCGTCCAGGATCAAGACTTTGGGATCGTGGATGAGCGCTTGCGCCAGCCCCACGCGCTGGCGGTATCCTTTCGAAAGCTCGGAAATCGTATGCTTCCAGACGCCTCCGACACCGCAGGCCTCTTTGACCCAGCCGATGCGGCCCTCCAAGGCCGCGCCTGCGATTCCCCGGGCCTGACCGACAAATTTGAGATATTCCTCGACCTGCATATCCGAATAAAGCGGGGCGGTCTCGGGAAGATAGCCGATCCGTTTTCTGGCCTCAATCGGATTTTGAAGGATATCGATTCCATCCACGGTGGCGGTACCCGAGGTCGGATAAAGGTAAGTGGTAAGAATGCGCATTGCCGTGGTCTTGCCGGCCCCGTTCGGGCCCAGAAGCCCTAGGATTCCCTTTTCTCGCGCCTGAAAAGAAACATGGTCGAGCGCCACAAAACTTCCGTAATGCATCGTAAGGGACTGTGCGTTAATCATGGCTCATCATGGATCCTATATTTCAGCTTGTCAGAAAAAATTTAAGCGCCTCATGACCGTCTCCGGCCGAACAGCCGCAGGAGCAGGAGAAACATATTAATAAAATCCAGGTAAAGGCGCAAGGCCCCTAAAATGGCGAGCCCTTCCATCGATCCTGATCCGCTCTGCTGGATCCGTTTGATCTCTTGCGTATCATACGCCGTCAGTCCGATGAACACACCGAGGCCCGCGTACGTCAGCAGCCAATCGAAAGCGGAAGAATGGAAAAAAAGATTGGCCACGCTTCCTAAAATGACTCCGAGGAGGCCCATAAAAAGAAACCCGCGGATCGAGGTGAGGTCGGTCTGAGTGGCCCAGCCGAATAGACTCACGCCCGCAAAGCTGGCGGCTGCGATAAAAAAAGTAGCCGCAATCGAAGCGCCTGTATAGACCAAAAATATAAAGGAAAGCGTCAGGCCGTTAAGAAGCGAGTAGACCATAAAGCCCAAAACAGCGGCTTGAGCTGAAATCTTTGTCACGGAAGCTGAAAGCCAAAAAACAAGACCGAGTTCCGCCAGCATCAGGACGAAAAAACCGCCGCCCGCTAAAGCCTTCATTAAACCCAGATGGCCCGAGGCCCAGAAGGCCACGAATCCGCTCAAGGCAAGACCGGCCGCCATCCATTGATAGACACGCTGGATAAAACTTTGCTGAACCTCGCCCGCGTAAGAATACGAATCCGTATTCTGATCCATTTCATACCTCCTTCAAGGTTGTTTGCAAATCTTCGCCACGATCTCGGAATGATTGCGCCGTTCCCTAAATCCGATGTCAAATGTCAATTGAAACTTGAGTTCCTAAAATTTTGCTTTTCTTTCCGTCATTGAATGTTTTTATCGGGAATGACAACCGCTTGTCTCACAAAGAGCGATACTCTATGAATTCGGAAATTCGCCGAACTCAAGTTGAAATTAAGAAATACGGAGCTATTTTACAATTTTTATACGTCCCTTGCCTTACTTTTTTGCAAAAAATGGACAGCCTCGATCACAAGGCCTTCCGGCATAAGCCAGCTCCCCAAAGCAAAGATCTGGTTGACAAGGCCCGGGATAATCACTTCCCTGCCATTTTTAAATTTTCGATAGGCGATCGCGGCGACCTGCGCGGGCGTCATCAAAGTCGTCTGAAAAAGTTTAATCCTTTTATCAATCCCCGCGGTATCCTGAAAATTGGACCGCGTCGGCCCCGGGCAAAGCACGGAAACCGTGATTCCGCGTCCCGTTAATTCTCTCTTCAGCGCCCGCGTGAAGGAATAAACATAGGCCTTGGTCGCATAATAGACCGCCATCAGCGGGCCGGGCTGGAAGGCTGCGGTCGAGGCGACATTTAAAATTTTCCCTCTTCCTTTTCGAAGCATCGCGGGAAGAAATAATTTCGTGAGGTGCGTCAAAGATAAAATGTTGAGTTGAATCATTTCCAGTTCGCGGGCCGGGTCGGTCTTTTCGAAAGAGCCGTAAATCCCGTAACCGGCGTTGTTGATCAGGATATCGGGCTCTATTTTCTTCTCTTTTAAAATCCGTGAAATCTCAAGAGGGCCGCCGGGCCTGGAAAGATCGCAGGCCGCGGTCAAAACCGGTCCGCCGGATCGGGATTCAATCTGTTTCGCGGCTTGATTCAGCCGCTCAGGGTCTCTGGCATTCAGAACAAGCCCGTAACCGTCGCGCGCGAACAGCTTCGCCAATTCAAAGCCTATGCCTGAAGAAGCGCCCGTGATCAGAACGGTCTCAGAAGGGTTTAGATTCAAAAGAATTTCCTATGACTTCGATCTCGATTTCGCCGTTTTCAGGATTCAAGCCGAATTTCCCAAACAAGCCCTGCAGCGGATGAAGCTTCCTGGACTTAAACATATCAGGGACCGCCGGGACGACGCCCTCATATTGTTTTCCGTTGATGCGGATGCGGACGATATCCCCTTCGAATACCTCTTTGCCGGTTCTGTCTTTTAAACTGGTATTTTCAAGAAAAATACAGTCTTCGTAACCGGCGCGCTTCACCGGGATTCCCCGGCCTTCATTCTTTCCGCCGTCATCCTCGCAAAGCAGAACGCCGAAGAGTTTTTGATACCCGCGGAAATACATTCTTCTTTCTTGGATATGCCAGACTCTGAAATTGATTTCCCTCACGCGCGATTTCCTTCCCTGCACAAGAGATAAATTCAAAACCGTGCCGCTATTTTACTCAACCTATCATGAGAATCACATCACTATTTCACATCGAGGGTTCGGATCAAATCCGCCGCGGCGCGGCCGGCCAAAGCCCCGCTTGACCACGCCCACTGGAAATTAAATCCGCCGATCCGTCCGTCGGCATCGAGAATTTCTCCGGCGAAAAATAATCCGGGCTGAAACTTGGATTGCATTGTATTTTTATCCACTTCCGAAAGCGGAATTCCTCCGGCCGTCACTTCCGCCTTTTCATACCCTTTAAAACCGCTCGGCCTCAAAGGAAAATGAAAAAGACGGCGCAGAAGACCTTCGCGGTCCGGCCGTTTCAACTGATTCAGCGTCAAGGCCGTCGGGATTTTCTGTTTCGCAAGAAAAACTTCGACGAAACGTTCCGGCAGGTCCTCGGTCAAGATATTTTTAAGCCGCCGGCCCGGATGCCGCCCGGCTTGAAGCAAAAGCTTATCGCGCAAACGCTCTTCAGAAAGCTCCGGAAGAAAATCCGCGAATAAATCTGCGTTTCGAAGGCGTATCCAGTGGCGGCTGATATTGAGCGCTGAAGGGCCGCTGAATCCAAAGTGCGTAAAAAGAAGAGGCCCTTCGAAGGCGATTTTCTTTTTCCCATCCGTCCAAAGGCTCAAGGAAACGGGAAGCGAAAGGCCGCTTAGGCTTTTCCAATCCGGATCCTCCGTGAGGAGCGGCGTCAAAGAAGGCGTGGTCGGGACAAGCGAATGCCCAAAATGTTTCGCCATTCCGTAGCCCGCGCCGTCGCTGCCCGTGGCCGGAAAGGAAAGCCCGCCGGTCGTCAGCACAAGCGCGCGGGAATAATAGGAAAAATCCTCGCCGCAAATCAGGAATCGTCCGTTCTGATATTCAAGCGACCCAACCTTCCGGGAAGTTTCAAGCGAAATCCCCAATCGATTCACTTCCTTGAGAAAGGCTTCCAGCACGGCCCTCCCGGAATGAGTGGAAGGAAAATACTTGCCGCCTTCTTCAAGCACCGCCTGGATTCCAAGATTTTGGAAAAACTCGACCGCGTGTTCCGAGGAAAACGCCTTTAAAACAGCTCTGAGCGCGTTTTTGTGCTCGCTTTCGAAATCCTTTTCGGTGACGTTTTGATTGGTGAGGTTGCAGCGCGTCCCTCCGGACATAAGGATTTTGGCGCCGATTTTGGATTTGCCGTCCAGGAGAATGACCTCGGCTCCCCGGCGTTTTGCCGTAATCGCGCTCATCAGCCCTGCCGCGCCGGCTCCGATGACCGCCACGTCCCAAATTTTGGAGGGCTCAGGCATCGAAAAATTTCTACCCTTTCCTTTCAAAGAAAGGTTTTAACGCCTTGGCCAGGGCGATAAAGTCTTTGAGCAACAATTCCTCTCCTCTGACTTTGAGAGGAATATTCAAAGAAGATAGAATTCCTGCGGCCTCTTCGCGCGTCATTTTTAATTTCGAATTGCGAATCATGAGATGAAGCAGCATCTTCCGCCGCTGGCTGAAGGCCGTTTGAATCGTGTGAAAAAGCCATTTCTCTTCCTTCGCGTTAAGCGGGCTGGCCGCGGTATGAAATCTGAGGCTCAGCACGCTGGAAACCACTTCCGGTTTCGGCGTGAAACAGGCCGGCGGGATATCGAAAGGGCGCGCCGCTTGGGCCGCGTAACGGAGCGCCAGCGTCAATCTTCCGTAGTTTTTTGATCCGGGTGAGGCGGTCAGCCGGTCGGCGACTTCTTTTTGAATCGTCAGCACGGCCTCGGAAATCAGAGAACGGTGATCCATCAGATGAAACAAAATCGGCGCCGTAATGTAATAAGGAAGATTGCCGATGACTCTTAGTTTTGTTTTTTTGAAATCGCGCACCTTGTGAAAATCAAATTTCAAAAAATCTTCCTCAAAAATCGTAAATTTTTTCGATTGAATAAAATCCTCAAATTCCTTCCGCAGGATTGAAACAAAACGTTTGTCTTTTTCGACCGCCCAAAGCCTCGCCCCGCGCCGGAGGATTTCTCCGGTAAGGGCGCCCAATCCAGGACCTATCTCCAAAATTTTTTCATCGGTTTGCGGATCTAAAAGGTTCACGACCTTGCGCTGCATATTGGGGTCCGCGAGCAGGTGCTGTCCGGAGTGGCCGCGTATGGAAAGCCCGTATTTTTTGATGAGCTCAATCTGAGTGGCCATCGAATGATGCGTGAAGGCGGGTTTTGAGAAGCTGTTCGGCCAGCGATAATGCCGATTTCATCGAAACGGGATCGGCCGTGCCTTGGCCGGCAATGTCAAAGGCGGTTCCGTGATCCGGGCTGGTCCGGATAAACGGAAGGCCGAGGGTCACATTCACGCCCTCTCTAAAGGCAATCATTTTAAAGGGCGCTAATCCCTGGTCGTGGTACATACTGACGACCGCGTCAAAACGCCCTTCATAAGCATCGAAAAAAAGCCGGTCCGCGGAAAGCGGCCCCACCGCCCGGATGTTTTTTTTCTGAGCAAGCCGGACTGCGGGCCTGATTTTTTCCTCATCTTCCCGGCCCGTTTCTCTGCCGTGCGGATTCAAGGCGCAAACGGCAATGTGGGGGCGGCGGATTCCAAAGTACCGTTTTAAGAATTCGTCGGTCAGGCGGATTTTTTGAAAAACAACCGAAGGCGTAATGAGCCGGCTCACGCTTTTTAAAGGAACGTGGATCGTCACAAGGGTGACGTTCAAACGCGGGCTCGCGAACATCATCGCGAAGGCCTTCGTCCGGGACTGTCCGGCCAGGTATTCCGTATGCCCGGTAAAATGGGGGTCAATCCCCCGCATCGACATCTTATGGACAGGGGCGGTGACAAGGGCGCTTACTTTTCCACGGGCCGCATAATGACAGGCCTGTTGTAACGCGGCATAGGCTGCGGCGGCGTTGGCCAAAGATATTTTTCCGATTTCGAAATGGAGATCGCGAGCCTCACTCCTTCTTTTTTCGGAACGTCTTGTTTTGATTTGATGAAGAATCCGCCGGGCTTCCTCTGAAACATCCACGCAATAAATCCGCTGCTTCTCAAAAGGGATTTTTTCGAACCGTTGAACCGGATAAAAAGAAAATGCGAGCCCTTGTTTTTTTTTGAGGGCCTCAAAAACTTCCGGAACGCCGAAAATGACGTAGCGGAAATGGGGGTCCAGCGGGCGCTGCTTGAATGTCTTGAGGATCACTTCGGGGCCGATACCGCCCGGGTCCCCCATCGTGACGGCGAGGGGGATCGGTTTACGCATGAGAGTCAAGAAACGCGCGGCTTAAAAAGGAAAGAAATGTGCGGGCGAACGGCAGGATCAGCGGACCGAGATGTAGGCATGGCGTTTGAGTTCCAGCATCCATTCTTGAAAACGTTTCCTCGCCTTGTCCTGGAAAAGTTTGGCGTGGATCTTATCGCGCGCGGCGTCGAGCGTCTTGGCTTGACCGGCCCTTTTTTTCTCCACCCGGAAGAGATGATAGCCCATCGGCGTCTCAATCATCTGGGAGATCTCGCCTATTTTCATATTGAAGATGATCTCATCAATGGCCGGGATCATTTCCCCTTTTTCAACCCACTGGCTCAGCCCCTCGGATTTGGCGTTGGTGTCCTCGGAGTACTGTTTTGCCAAATCCCCGAAATCCTCCCCAGAAAGGATCCGGTGCCTTAATTCAAGCGCCTTGTTTTTCGCACGCTCGTCGGTCAGGCCCTTTTCCCGGGCCTCTTCACTCTTCTTAAGGGTAATCGACCGGATTTTGAGACTTTCCTGGTTTGAAAATTCCGCGGGGTGATCCTCAAAATATTTCTGGATTTCCATGGGAGAAACTACAATTTTCGAGCGGATTTCCATATCCTGAAGACGGCGCACCATCGCCTGGCGCTGCAAACGCTCGCGGACGTCATTCAATGTCAAGCCGTCCTTGCGAAGGCCGTCCTCAAGCTCCTGTTCGGTCTTGAAACGTTTTTTAAACTGACTCATCTCCCCCTCAATTTCTTCTTCGGAGATGGCGATCTTCTGCTCTTTGGCTTCCTGAAAAACAAGGCGGTCTTCGATAAGCTGACTCATCAATTTCTGCCGCGCTTCGGCAAGCACTTCCATAAGCTGGGTCTGGCCATATTGATTTTTGTACTGCTCATAAAGAGGTTTGAGAAAAAAATCCAGTTCACTTTGGGTGATGGCTTCCTCGTTGACGACCGCAATGATCCGGTCAAGGAGCTGGCGCTCCGCCCAAAGCGGCGAGATCGGGGGCAGGATCAAAATAAAGGCAAGAAACAGCAGGCGTTTGACCATTTGGCTTTCTTTTATACCAAAACTTATCTCGATTGGCAAGGATTGGCGAGACAAGGAAGGGAAAAAGGGGATTCCAGATTCGAAAGAATGTTATCTTTTTTTAACTTTTGCTTTAAAGAATTCGGAAAAGTTTGACAAAGAATCAACTGCGGGTCAAAGCATTACTCCTCGAGACAAGGGATTAAATTTCTCCGCGCCGGAAAGCCTCCCCACACGAGCTTATCGGGAAATCGCACAGCCCTTTCAAGCCCCGACAGTTTATCGCGCAGGGAAAGCTTTTTGTAACTGCGGATTTGATCCAAGGTCGGTTGATGCGCATATCCCCGGATTCTCATTCTAGCTTTCCACACTTTTTACTTTTTTTACCGCTGTGCAATTCCGCTTCGATCTTGAGCGCGCGACGCTTTGCGTTTTAATCGAATCAAATCATTCGTCCCTTCGTCCCGAAGAAGGCTTAGGTCCGGAAAATCGCTTGATGCACAAGCTGGGCGAGATGGAGCGGCCGCCGGCCGGCAAGCTGAAAGATCTGCTCCCGGCAGCTGAAGCCGTCGGAAAGGATCCGCGTTTCTTCCGGACATTTTTCGAGCGCCGGAATCAAACGCTGGCGGCCGATCTCAACCGAGACCGCGTAGTGTTCTCTTTCCAGCCCGAATGCGCCCGCCATTCCGCAGCATCCCGCGTCCAGGATTTCGAAATCCACGCCGAGCCTGGAAAGAACCCGCTCCGTGCTTCCCATTCCCATAATCGCTTTCTGATGGCAATGCCCGTGCACAAGCGCCTTGCCGCCGAGAACCGGCCATTCCCTCGTTGTCGAATGTTTGTCCAAGAACTCACTCAAAAGAAAAGTCTGCCGGCTCAAGAGCCGGGCAACCTCATCCTGCGGAAAGAGGTTTAAAAGTTCGTCCCGGAATACCGCGACACAGCTCGGCTCAAGGCCGACCACGGGAATTGTGCGCCGAAGATAAGGTTCGAGCGAGCGCAAAATTTGTTTGAGAAAATGTTTGGCCATTTCCAGCATTCCATAGTCGTAAAGCGGACGGCCGCAGCACAAAGACTGCGGAGGAAGCCGGACGCGATAACCCAAAAATTCCAGCGTCTCGACAGCCGCGGCCGCGTTTTGAGGATAAAAAAAATTATTAAACGTGTCCGGCCAGAGGATCACCTCAGGGCGGGCTTCAGGACTTGGCGGCCTTTTTTGAAACCACCTCTCAAAACTCTGCGGAGCGAGCCGAGGGATATTCCTTTCCGGCGCAATCCCCGCAAGATGCTTGACCCAGCCGGAAAGAAACGGCGTCTGAGTTAAAAAATTCGCGGCTTGCGGAACGCGGCCCGCGATTTGTAATCCCCAAGGCATCAAACCGAAAAGATAAGCGCGCAAAGGCCGCGAACGTCCTTGATAATAATGGGATAAAAATTCCGCTTTATAAGTGGCCATATCCACGTTGACCGGGCATTCGGCTTTACAGGCTTTGCAGGCGAGGCATAAATCAAGAGCCTCTTTGACGTGTTCATCCCGCCACCCGCCCTGAATCACTTCCGCGCGCATCATTTCGTGAAGCAGACGAGCCCTGCCGCGCGTGGAATGTTTCTCTTCGCGCGTGGCCATAAAACTGGGGCACATCACGCCCTCGTCTGTTTTTAAACACTTGCCGATGCCGATGCAGCGCTCGGTGGTTCTTGTGAAATTTTTATGGTCTTCGGAAAATTGAAAATGCCTTTCGGGCTGGGGAATGGTCTCGTAATCTTTGAGCCGCAAATGCTGATCCACGCCATAACTATCGACTCCTTTGCCGGGATTCATTTTCCCGTCCGGGTCCCACGCGGATTTGAATTCCCGGAAGGCCCGAATCAGCTCCGGCCCGAACATTTTAGGCAAGAACTCGCCCCAGGTCTGGCCGTCGCCGTGCTCGCCGGAAAGCGATCCGCCGTAACGGACCACAAGATCCGCGGCCTCTTCCAAAAACGCCCGGTATTTTTTTATTCCGGGATCGGTCCTGAGATCGAAGCTAATCCGGCTGTGAATGCAGCCGTCGCCCAAGTGGCCGTAAAGGACTGCGTCGTAATCGTATTTTTGAAAAAGTTTCTGAAGATCGCGGAGATAATCGCCCAATTTTTCAGGAGAAACGGCCGAGTCTTCGAAGCCCGCATAAGTGTCCTTCTCTCCCGGGACAAAAACACTCGCGCCGAAAGTGGACTCTCTCACCGACCACACGCGTTTCTGGGCTGCAGGATCCGTAAAAAGTTTCATGCCCGGCCGGCCCGGAATTTTTTCCAAATCGCTCATCAGCCTTCGCGCGGATTCGTTCGCCTCTTCCTGCGCGGCTCCGCCGAATTCAACCAGGAGCCAGCCTTTGCCTTCCGGCAGCATTGCGATTTCCTCAAGGTGCATTGCCTTTTTTTTCATATTCCGGATAAAATGCTCGTCCATTCCTTCCAGGCCGATAGGATGATAATGCAGAATCGTTTGGATCGCGTCGCCGGCTCGGAAAAAATCAGGATAACCCAGAGCCAGGAGAGCCCGGCCCGGCGGATTAAAAATAAGTTTGACCTTCGCCTGCAGGATTGCCGCGCAGGTTCCCTCCGTCCCGACTAAAGCTCGGGCCACGTCAAAGCCGTTTTCGGGAAGAAGCTGGTCTAAGTTGTACCCTGAAACACGGCGTGGAATGCGGGGGAATTTGGAACGGATAAGCGGAGCGCACTGATCCCGGATTTTTTTGAGCTTTCCATAAACCTCACCGCGCCTTCCGCCTTCGAGGATTATTTTTTCAAGTTTTTGTTCGGAAGTTTTCCCGACCGTCATTCTTAATCCGCCGTAAGTGACAATCTCAAGCTCCTCAACATTATCCACCGTCTTTCCGGCCATAACCGAGTGAACCCCGCAGGCGTTATTGCCGATCATCCCGCCCAATGTGCAGCGGTTGTGCGTTGCGGGATCGGGCCCGAAAGTAAGATTGCGGGAAGACGCGGCTTTTCGCAGGTCATCGAGAACAACGCCGGGCTCAACACGGGCCGTTTTGTTTTCCCAATCCATTTCGAGGATCCGGTTGAGATATTTCGAAGTGTCCAGCACGACCGCAGCATTGCAGCACTGCCCGGCCAAACTCGTGCCTGCGCCGCGCATCAAAAGAGGAACGCCGTATTTTTTACAAATGGAAAGGGTTTGGAGAATGTCTTCTGTGTTTCGAGGGAGGACGGCGCCGAGAGGAATCTGGCGGTAATTCGAAGCGTCGGTGGAGTAAATCGCGCGCGTGCCCGCATCAAATCGGACTTCGCCGCTCACGGCCTGCTTTAGCTCCGCCCAAAAATCATCCATATCGGAGCGGCGCGATTTTCATCGCGGAAGGAAGGCTTGCGACCTGCGGGCCAAACGTGTTTTTTTCTTGGAATGCCGCATTCTCACGGCGGCGTTCAGAAAATAAATTCCAATGTAAACCTTGGGATCGATCCGCTTTCCTTTTTTTTCCATCCGCTTAAGCCAAACCTCTGCCCGCTTCAACGGAATTTCATGCACAAGGATGGATTCTAATTCGACGCCGCCTCCCGGGCCCCTTTTTTCAAGGCAGCAGGCGCGGTAAAAGGCCACAATCTCGCAGCTCAATCCTGAGGCCGCCGGACCGGACACAAGATGTTCCAAATGCTCCGCGTGGTACCCCGTTTCTTCCAACAATTCGCGCTGGGCCGCAGCTTCCAGACTTTCTCGCCGGACTAAGTTGTGATCCTCCACTAAACCGGCCGGAAACTCGATCACATTTCCTCCGACGGGCACGCGGCGCTGCTCGACAAACACGGCCTTTTCGTCTTGAGTCAAGGGAACAATGACGACAACGCCGGAACAATTCTTTCTTTGGACATATTCCCACGGGCCTTCACGCACGAGCTGCAGGAAATCGCCTTCGTAAAGAATTTTTTGCTTTTTAAGAATGCGCTTCTTCATGACTTCTTCACTTTAGCGAAGGTTAAGTAACCAGAAGTTCCCTGGTTACTGGTTTCTATTATCAGTACCCCAACGCCTCGCCGTCGCCGCGCGGGTCGCTCGCTCCGGTAATCTGATCTTTTTCCGAATCAAAATAAACCGCCTGGACATTGCCGATGGCCGGGTTCAGAACAACCGGATGCCCCCTCCGCTCCAGTTCGCGCTTGAGATCAAGGTCTTGATAGAGTTGAGTTTCAAGCTCAATCGGGCCGTCGCGATTGATGATCCGGGGGGCCCTGAGAGCTTCTTCAAGCGGCATTCCGAAATCGATCAGATTGACGATCACATTCAAAACCGCGCCGATGATTTTTGATCCGCCCGGCGAGCCCGCGATAAGAAAAGGCCGGCCGTTTTGAAAAATAAAAGTCGGAGTCATGCTGCTGCGCGGCTTTTTTTCTCCCTGGACCGCATTGGGCAAAAGTTTTTTATTTTCGTTTTTCGGAACCACCTCAAAATCAGTCAGCTCATTATTCAGCAGAAAGCCGTAGCCGGGAACCACCATTGCGGATCCGAACACGGATTCAATCGTCGTCGTGAAGGCCGCCATATTCCCCTGCTCGTCCACAATGGAAAGATGGGAAGTGTGCGAGTTTTCCAACGCCAAGGGCCTTACCGCGGCCTCGGTCGTGGGGATCGCCATTTCAAAATGGATCTCCTGGGAGCGCCGCGTCGCGAAGGATTTGGAAATAAGCCGGAGCACGGGCACGTACGTAAAGGCCGGGTCTCCCAAAAAACGGTTGCGGTCCTGAAAGGCCAGCTTCTGGGCCTCGGAAAGCAAATGAAAACCGTCGGGCTTGCGTCCGTGGAGCCTGAGCTGATAACGCTCAAGAATGCCCAAGGCCTCCAGCAAGGTGGTTCCTCCTGATGAAGGCGGCCCCATGCTGAAAATGTCAAAGCCGCGATAAGTTCCGTGAGTGGGATTTCGATCCAGGATACGGTAGTAAAAGAGGTCTTCCTTTTTCATCAGGCCGGGATGAAAGGGCGCGGTTTGAACGGCCTTGACAATGGCGTCGGCGATTTTTCCTTCGTAGAAAGGGAGTATCCCCTCGCCCTGGATCAAACGGAAGGTGCGGGCAAGGTCATGCTGGAAAAGATACATCCCTTTTTCAAGCGGTTTGCCTTTTGCGTCAAAAAAAATTTGGCGGGAAGCCTTGAAAAGTTTCAGCCGTTCCTTTTCCTCATTGATAAATCCCGCAAGCCGCCGGGAAATGGGGAAACCTCCCTCGGCGATTTCAATTGCGGGCGCGAAAAGTTCCCCGAACGAAAATTTTTTGGAGGCAAAACGGCTGTAAACGTGATGCAAAAGCTTTAAAGTTCCGGGGACTCCGACCGGAAGGCCTCCCGTAATCCGGTCCGGCGTGAAAGGGTAAGGATCGCCTTTTTTATCCAGAAACATTTCGGGATAGGCTCCTGCGGGGGCGGCCTCGCGGCCGTCAAAGGCATAAATCCGTTTGGGGGCGGACTCGTAATAAAGGAAAAATCCACCGCCGCCCAAGCCGGAGGACTGCGGCTCGACAACGTTGAGGACCCACTGAGCTGCGATCGCGGCATCGACGGCATTGCCGCCATTTCGCAAAATTTCTAAGGCCGCGCGCGTCGCCTGGCGTTCCGCGGTCACGACCATCGCCTTGGCGGCTGTGGCGGATAAGGCGGCGCGGAAGGGAAAGAAAAGAAGTAAGATTAAAAAGAAAATTTGACGGGGGCGGGACATCATTTTGATTTTATCGATTTAAGTTTAGCGGAATTTTTTTTCCTGTTATTCTTGAATGTTTCGATCAGGAATCGAGATTCTGGATTCCCCTGTGAAATCGCGGAGCGATTTCCAGGACTTTAGTCCCGGAAACGCTTCGCATTTCTCGGGGCCGCTTTCCCGCCGGAAGACGCGGGAATGCTCAACCGCTTGTTGAGCAAAGCTTCACACGAAATGAACTGAAATTTTGCCAAACCTAATTGCATCAAAACAATTTTGGAAATTTATCAAACTTACTTCCCCAGCACACGCTCGGCGGCCGCGGCAATATGGGGCGCGGACAACTTATACTTATCAAACAATTCTGCAGGCAGGCCGGATTCCGCGTAGGTATCTTGAATCGCCACAAATTCCATTTTGCAGGGAACGTTCCGGCTCAAAACTCTGGCGACGGCGCTTCCGAGTCCGCCCCAAATTTGATGCTCCTCGGCGACCACGACGTGTTTTGTCTTTTGCGCCTCCCGGATCAGCAAGTCTTCGTCAATCGGTTTAATCGTGTGGATATCCATCACGCCGGCCTGTATCCCTTTTTTCTCGAGGATCTGACTCGCCTCCAAGGCCTCGGCAACAAGAAGGCCCGTGGCAACGATTGAAACGTCCCGGCCCTCGCGGACAACCATTCCTTTTCCGATTTCGAAATGAGTTTGCTCGTTGTAAATTAACGGAGCTTTAGGACGGCACGTCCGCATGAAAACCGGCTTAGGATAATCGACCGCCCGGGTCACAAGCGCGCGGGTGGCGAATTCATCGGCCGGGATCATCACAACAAAATGAGGGAGCGCGGCGGCGAGGGCGATGTCTTCAATGCTCATCTGCGAAGCGCCGTCTTCTCCGACCGAAATTCCTCCGTGAGAAGCGACGACTTTCACATTGAGTTCCGGAAAGGCGACGCTCATTCGCAGCTGGTCGAATCCTTTGCACATCAGAAAGCAGGCGAAACTGGAAATGAAAGGAATCTTTCCGCACGCCGCGAGACCTGACGCCACGCCGACCATATTGGCTTCCATAATGCCGACATTGATAAACCGCTCCGGAAATGCCTTGGCGAAATCCGCGGTTTTGGTGGATTTTGAAAGATCCGCATCGAGAACCACAATGTTGGGATTTTTCCGGCCGAGTTCGATAAGAACCTGCCCGTAGGCGTCGCGCGTGGCTTTCCCCAATTTCCGTTCCATCAGGCAAGTTCCTTGAGGGCGCGGTCGGCCTCTTCGCGCGTGGGCGCGACCCCGTGAAAATGGTTGTTGTTTTCCATAAAGCTGATCCCCTTGCCTTTAAGGGTGTGGGACACAATCATTGCCGGCTGCCCCTTGACTTGCTGGGCGGCCTCGACCGCTTTAAAAATCTGATCAAAATCGTGCCCGTCGATTTCCTGAACGTGCCAGCCGAAACTTTCCCATTTGGCGGCCATCGGCTCCATATCGCAGATCACGTGCGTCGCATCATCCAATTGAAATTTATTGTAATCCAGGAAGGCGATCAAATGATCCACGTTGTGATGAGCGGCCATTGCGGCGGCTTCCCAGGTTTGGCCTTCGTTCGTTTCCCCGTCGCTTAGAAGGACGTAAGTAAAATAAGATTTCTTATCCAGGCGTCTTGCGAGGGCGTGTCCGATCCCGATCGAAAGGCCCTGCCCCAGCGAACCTGTGGAGGCCTCCACTCCCGCGAGGCGCCGCCGGTCGGGATGGCCTTGCAGCGGGCTGCCAAGCCTGCGAAAAGTAAGGAGGAAATCACGGTTGAAATAGCCTGCCTCGGCCAGGACCGAGTAGAGAAGCGGCGCGGCGTGGCCTTTGCTGAGAATAAAACGGTCGCGATCCGGCGAATTCGGATTTTTGGGATCATAATTCATGACGGAAAAATAAAGCGCGGCCGCAATTTCGACGGCGGAAAGAGAGCCTCCCGGGTGGCCGGAACCGGCCTGGCAGGTCATTTCAATAATATCGCGGCGAATCTGTTTGGCGCGGGCTTTGAGCTGATCCAGATTGGGTTTGATCATGATTTTTCCTTGAGGCATAAGAGGGGGGCAGTCTAACTTTTTTCCCAAAAACCGTCAATGGGTTTTCCGCTGGAGGTTGACAATTATTTAAGAAATAAAAAGGCGCCCCCCGATTCTTTGGCCGTTTTTTGAAGGGGGCTGACTTGAGAAATGGAAAAATATCTCTTCGCAGCCGCGATATCTTCGGCAATCTGCGCCTTTAAACCTTCCGCCGTTTCAAACCTCTTTTCCTCTCTGAACCGGGGATGAAACGAAACCTCAAGGTCTTTTCCATAAAGATCGCCGTGAAAATCCAAGAGGTGAATTTCGAGCTGCGGTTCGGCGGCGGCCTTGAAGGTCGGACGAAATCCATAATTAAGAACCCCGCGATACCAAGATCCGGCCGGCCCGCCGCGAAAAATTTCTCCCGCCTCATTTTGCGGCCCTGCGCTGAGCGAAAACAGCCGCGCTTCCGCGGGATAAACTCCTTGAGGAGGCAAAACATATTCCACCGCCTCGAGATTTGCCGTTGGATAACCCAGCCGCGCGCCTTGGCCGCCTCCCTTGATAACCTTCCCCAGAATGCTGTAAGGCCGTCCAAGAAAGGACCTGGCCTCTTCAAGACGGCCCGCCGATACAAACTCTCTTATTTTGGAGCTCGAAACAAATTCATTTTGGATTTTCACCGGCGGTATTTCCTCAAAGCCGAACCCGAACCGCTTCGAGGCTTCGCGCATCAAGTTTACGTCCCCTTTTCGATGATGCCCGAAGCGCGCGCTGTAGCCCATATAAACTTTATGGATTTTCAGGCGCTGGATCAGAATCTTTTCGATAAAGGCCTCCGGCTCAAGCCGGGAAAACTCCGTGGTGAAGGGCAGGAAAAAACAAATATCCGCTTTCGATTCTTTGAGCAGCCACAATTTGTGAAAAGGAGAAGTCAATAAACGCGGCACAGGCTTTTGAGTTTGGAGGATCTGCTGAGGATGCCTTTGAAAAGTCAGAACCGCGAGTCTCCCCTTAGATAAAGCCGCTTCTTGAAGCGCCCTTCTTAAAATATTTTGATGGCCGATATGCAGACCGTCAAAATTGCCGAGGGCCAAAAACAGAGGAGAGGAAAAATCAGGACGGAACGTTTCGAGCGTTGTGTAAATCCGCATAAGAAAGTAGGGAAGAAGGCCGCGCAATCATCATTCTCTGCCGCAAATCGCCCGCCGTCATCTGCCTAAGCTGATCCACGCCGACGCTGTCTTCTAATTTGAATTCGCCGCTCCGGATCCGGCGCAGTTCGGCAAGCGCGGCAAAACACCCCAGGGCGTCTCCCAGGTCATTGACCAAGGTCCGAAGGTAAGTTCCCTTTGAGACCCAGGCAGAAAATCGGACAAAGGGCCCTTGCTTTTCTTTAATCGTGAATTCATGAACGGTAATCTTTCTCTCCTCACGCGGGATCTGGATTCCCCGCCGCGCCAATTCATACAGCCGCACGCCTTTGTGTTTCAAAGCGGAGACCATCGGAGGAATCTGCAGAATCTCGCCTGTAAACCGGAGCGCTTGAACGCGGATTTGTTCGAGGCTGACGGCCTCCCAAGGAGCTTCCGCAATCACTTTGCCTTTCCGGTCGTGGGAATCGGTTTTGATTCCGAGCTCCATCACGCCGTAATATTCTTTATCACAGGAGCTGAGCGGAATGGATTGTTTGGTGGCCCTTCCAAGGAGGAGCACAAGAAGGCCCGTAGCAAGCGGATCAAGCGTGCCGGCGTGGCCTACTTTTTTGATCTTAAAATGGCTCCTTACGAATGCGCAGACATCGTGCGAAGTCCAGTCCGCGGGTTTGTCCACTAAAAGAATGCCGTCCATCGAATGGATTGGGGAATTCATCGGGAGCTGAATTCCCGGCGCAGCCTTTCTAATATAATCCGTTCCGCCTCTTCCACGGTGGCGCCCCTAAACGTGCAGCCTGCGGCTTTTTTATGGCCGCCTCCTTCAAACGAAGCGGCGATTTTATTGACGTCATAATCGTCTTTGGACCGGAAGGAAACGCGGATTTCGGAATCCTGGGAAGATTCGATAAGAAAAAAAGCGATTTTCACTTCTCTTAAGTATTTTAAAAAATCAATGAAGCCTTCCGTGTCCTCATAAGTGGCGCCCGAATCCCTCAAATCCTCGCGTTTCAGGACGACCCAGGCAATGCGGCCATTCTCAGCCGTTCTGACCCGGCTGAAGAGCCGGCTGTAAAGATTGATCTTGCTGAGCGAGTAAGTGGCGTTCAAGCCTTCGTTAATTTGCTCCAAGCGGATCCCGCAGCGGATCAGTTCCGCGGCCATCAAGTGGCTCCGCGCGCTGGTGTTGGAATATTTAAAAGAGCCGGTATCGGTGGAGAGCGCAACGTAAAGGTTCGTGGCTTCCTCTTTGGTCAGCGCTAACCGCAGGGATTTAAAAATATCAAAGACCACTTCCCCGCTCGCCGCAGCCTCGGGGCGGACGTAATTGTAATGTCCAAAGTAGAGATTGCTGATGTGATGGTCAATATTGAAAATCACCGTATCGGGATTCAATAATTGTTTGACCCGGCCGATCCGGTCTAAATTAGGGCAGTCGGCCAACACTAAGGCCTGAAACCGGGGAGGCGCGGCGCGGATCTGATCCACCTGCTTCCAGTATTTTGAAGAGAGGCAGGAAAGCCTTTCCGGAAATGGATCTTCAGAAACCACGGACGTCTTTTTCCCTAATCGCCTCAAGAGGGAATTCATGGCCAGGATGCTGCCGATCGCATCTCCTTCCGGAGCGACGTGGCACGACAACAAGTAATGATCGTAGGTTTTGAGCGCCTTACAGAACGCTTTAAGGTCGCCGGCTCCCTTGCGGCGGTGCGTGGGTGTCCTGTTTTTAAGGTCAGTTTCCATAAGGCTCAATCGCTCCGGTCGCCCTCGCGGAGTTTACGAAGGACCTTGTCAATCTCAAGGCCGCGATCCAGAGAATCATCGAAACAAAATTGCAATTTCGGGGTATTGCGAAGCTGGATTGCCGATCCGATTTCTTTTTGCAAAAAACCAGCGGCTTTTTCCAATGCCACCTGAGAATTTTTACGGCTCTTTTCATCGCCCATGGCGCTGTAAAAAACACAGGCGGAACGCAGGTCCGGCGTAACTTTCACGTGAGTAATCGTAACAAAGCCGAGGCGCGGGTCCTTGACGCGGTGAAGAAGAAGCCGGCTTAATTCCATTTGAATCAAATGCCCTACGCGCTCTATCCGTTTGCCCTGCATAAAAAATCCTATAACAACTTCGTCGCAATCTTATCCAGGCGGTAGCATTCAATCACGTCGCCCTCGCGGAGATCCTCAAATCCTTCAACCGAAAGGCCGCATTCATAACCTTGAGCGACTTCCCGCACGTCATCTTTAAACCGTTTCAGCGAAGAGAGCTTGCCTTCGAAAGCCACAACAAGGTTCCGAAGAATACGAATGCGGTTGCTCCTGACAATCTTTCCTTTCACAACCATTCCCCCGCCCACGGTGCCGATTCTGGAAATCTTAAAGACTTTCCGGATCTGGACACGCCCTTCGGAGACTTCTTTGTAAGTCGGCTCAAGCAAACCTTCCAAGGCCTTTCTGACATCCTCAACCGCCTCATAAATGATGCTGTAAAACCTTAAATCAACGCCTTCTTTTTCACCCGTTTCTTGAGTCTTGGGATCCGCTTTGACGTGGAAACCCAGAATGATGGCGTCAGAGGCCGCGGCAAGCATCACATCGGATTCATTGATTCCGCCCACTCCGCCGTGAATGACGCGGATACGGCACTGCTCGGAACTCAACTTTTCAAGCGACTGCGCCAAGGCCTCCACCGACCCTTGGACGTCGGCTTTGATAATGAGTTTCAGCTCTTTGAAATTTCCTTCCGAAATCCGGTGATAAAGATCCTCAAGAGATAAATGCCTGGGAGCGCCGCGGCTTTGTTTTTCCCTTTCTTCGAGGATTCTTTTTTCCGTAATCTTGCGGGCTGTTTTTTCATCTTCCGCGACGAAAAAAATTTCTCCGGCCTGCGGAACCTGGTTCAGGCCCGTCAATTCAACCGCATAGGAGGGCCCTGCCTCACGAACGCTCTTGCCCCGATCATTTCGAAGAGCCCTGACGCGGCCGGAGCAGACGCCGCAGACCACGATATCGCCGACTTTCAATGTTCCTTTTTGCACAATCACCGCAGCGACCGGGCCACTTCCCTTAGAAATATGGCCCTCAATGACAGTGCCGAAGGCAGGCCTGTCGGGATTGGCTTTTAATTCTAAGACCTCGGCTTCCAAAAGAAGCATCTCAAGAAGATTCTCAATCCCCTGGCCGGTCTTCGCGGAAACTTTAACGCAAATGGTTTTGCCGCCCCATTCTTCCGGAATAAGATCCATTTTTTGAAGTCCCGTCATTACTTTTTGAGGATTGGCGTTGGGAAGGTCGGATTTATTGACGGCAACCACAATCGGGCATCCCGCTTCGCGCGCATGATCAACGGCCTCAAGGGTCTGGGGCATGACCCCGTCATCTGCGGCAACCACAAGAACCACCACGTCCGTAATATTGGCCCCGCGGGCGCGCATGGCCGTAAAGGCCTCGTGGCCCGGCGTATCCAGAAAAGTGACGTGCCCTTTACCGGGAATGTCGACCCCGTAAGCGCCGATATGCTGCGTGATCGCTCCCTTTTCTTTTGCAGCCACATTGGTTTTCCGGATCGCATCCAGAAGAGAGGTCTTTCCGTGGTCGACGTGGCCCATCAAAGTCACCACCGGAGGCCGGGGCTTCAAAAGCCCGGCATCTTCTTTGTCCTCAAATTTTGAATGAAGGATTTTTTCTTCCTCGTCATCGGCCTTTTTGATATTGATCCCCATCTTGCCGGCGAGCTTGAAAACGATCTCTTCATTAAGCATCTGATTCACATTGGCAAAGATTCCCATTCCCATCAAATTTTTGATTAAATCAGAGACCTTGATGCGCAGCTGGGCTGCAAGCATTCCGACCATAATAGGAAATTGAATTTCAATGGCTTCGGCGACCGCCGCGGCCGGCCCGGAAGGTGAGATTTCGGTTTTTACCGCGGCAGGGATTGCGGCCCCCGCAACTTTCTCTTCCTTGATGAATCCCGGAGACTTTGAAACCGGGACAGCCTGGGGAGCCGGTTTGCCTTCTTCGATCCCCTTGCGAGGCGCGGCTTGCGGCAGGGACGCGGCAGGCGATTCCCCGACAGGAGATTTTTTTTCGGTTTCTATTTTCCGCTGCCGGTGGGAAGGCGCGGCAGAAGACGTTTTCATCGCGGGACTTGTTTTTGAGCTTGCCGCCTTGGCTTCTGATTTTTTTTCCTTGTCCGCCGGTGGCTGCTTGAAGCTCTTTCGCACCGCTTCGAGGATAGGGCCTTCCACAAGGGACATATGATTTTTGGCCTCTCCGCCCAGCGCCTGAATGCGCGCCAGCAAATCTTTACTCGCAGATCCTAATTCTTTGGCTAGTTCGTGGACTCGCATTACGGCCTTTTCTCCAGGATAGCTCGATGAGCGGCCGCGATAATTTTCTCCGCGGTTTTCTGCCCAATGCCCTGGATTTTCATAAGATCTTCAGGATTGGCTTTCAACAAATCCTTAACTCCTTGTATCCCGTTCTCTTTAAGAAGGGACTCGGTCTTTGCGCCCACGCCATCTAAAGAGCCTAACGGTATCTTCTGGCTCCGGCTCCTCACGTCCAGTTTCCAGCCGACCAGCTTGGAGGCCAGCCGTACATTCTGCCCCTTTTTTCCTATCGAAAGGGAAAGCTGGTCGTCTTCGACAATAATTTCCGCCGCTTTGTTCCTGGAATCCAGGCGGATTTCAGCCAGCTCCGCAGGGGCCATTGCGGATTTGATATAAGTTTCGGTATCTTCGCTGTAACGGATGATATCAATTTTTTCCCCTCCCAATTCCCGGACGACATTTTTCACCCGCTGCCCGCGGACGCCCACACACGAACCCACGCAATCAATTTTTGTGTCGGTTGAAGAAACCGCCATTTTGGTCCGGGAACCTGCCTCGCGGGCCGCAGCCTGAACCCGTACAATGCCGTCGTGAATCTCGGGGACTTCCTGTTCAAAAAGCCTTTTGACGAGGCCTGAGTGGGCGCGCGACAAGATGATCTCCGGCCCCCGCGGGGTTTTTTTCACCTCGAGCACGTAAGCGCGGATCAGATCGCCCTGCCGGTAATGATCCTGCGGCGACTGCTCGCGGGCGGGAAGAATTCCTTCTGTTTTTCCAAAATCCACAATCAGGGCCTTCCGTTCAATCCGATGTACCGTTCCGGTGGCAATATCTCCGACCCGTTTATGGTACTCGTCAAAGATGGTTTCTCTTTCAGCCTCGCGGATTTTTTGGATGATCACTTGCTTGGCCGTCTGAGCCGCAATACGCCCGAAATCGGCATCTTCGATGACTTGGCCTTGACGGACTAATTGGATAGCGCCGGTTTGCGGATCGATTTGAACTTGAAAATCCTCTTCTTGATTAGGGTAAGTTTTCCGGCAGGCTGAAAGAAGCGCCTGGCGGAGGGCGTCCAAAAGGATCGCTTTGGGAATCCCTTTTTCTTTCTCGATATATTCCAGTGAAGAAATGAGATCTTTATTCATAGGCGTCTTAAATTCCCTTAAAACAAAAGAAGTGGGCAGATTTGCCCACTTCTATCTCTAGCTTAAAATAGCGGTTTATTATACCAACGAAGTCAAGCGGGAAGGTCGGAATCTTTATTCCCGATATTACTCTGAGTTTTCCAGTTTCCGCACCGCAATCATCAACTGCTTGCAAAAAACTCATTCGACTTACAAAACACAACTGGACTCGCTGCTGTCACTCGAATTTCAAACGTTTAAAAAATCACAGTTTGTCAGCTTGTGAAGTGAACTCGCTTACCCCGCAGCAAGCTGCGGGGCTAATCCGCTCAGTCTAATGCTTTGTTCCAGTTATAAGGAGGCGTAAGTGGTTGATTTGATTCAAGGTCTCGCTCAACGGAGTCGTTCTGATAGGCAAAACAACCATCCTTCTAACCGAAAGGATTGCTCTGCCGACGACTGCAACCGTTCTTACGCTCGAGATATTGTCATTGCTGTCTATGCCGCACTCGGACGATGCCTCGGACGATGCCCTCAAACATTCTGGCATCCGTTGTCAAGACGGCAAATTAATTTCACGTCCGGGTCCGCCACCGGAAGTCGACGACCGGGACGTCCTGAGTCAGGCCGCGCTGCAAGAACTTTTCGGTTTCCAGTCCGATCCTTTCTTTTATCAAGGGTTGGAAACAAACCCACGATAAAACAATTATTCCCACGTCGTTTGAGCCGCCCCATACGGGCAGGCATCCCGACGAGTATTCAATAAGGAAAGGCCGCTGCGTTCGAAACATTGCGGCTTTTTTTCTGAATGTTTTTCATAAACGAGAAGTTGATCCGCCGGCTTTTTCCGCCAAACGTGTCATAAGGGAGAAACGTTACAAATGCACTCTTAGGCAATCCATGCGGCAAGTGATACGGGCATGAGATACGCGCCTTAAGATATGCGGGAAGAATGCCGTTTGTTAGAAGGGAATGACGCGGAAAAAAAGTTTTTCTCGTCCCCGGTTGTCAGATTCTTTCCATCGGCAACTTTTTATAATTACAATTTGCAACCTCCATTTCAATAAAGAATCGAACAAAGCAAGCTCTTGTTTGTTCGCGCAACAAAAAGGATAAGATGCCATTTACGCAACAGCTATTACTGAAAATTCCCACGACCCCCTTAGCTCTTAGCGCCATTGCAGGCTCGGCTCTTTTGACAATTCTTACGACGTTGCTCTCCCACTATATTTTTTCCGCTCGCAAGAAAAAAAACGGCGGCCCTTTAACGGATTTAATTTTTGGGACCAATTCCATAATCTATTCGATCTTGTTAATAACCGTTTTAGTGACGGCGTGGCTAGGTTTTAAGAGCACGCAGCTGGATGTGCAGAAGGAGGCTAACTGTATCATAGAGATTAACAGAAATACCGAAGCTTTTTTACCGGCTATTAAAACAGAAATTCATGCTTTATTGGAAGAATATACAAAATCAATTATCAATGAAGAATGGAAAACTTTGGCCCGAAGTGAACCTAATCTCCACACCATCGAAACCTCAAAAAAAATATGGAAAATCTTTACGACTTACTCGCCCAAAGACGCCAGAGAGCAAGTTTTTCTTCAAGAATCGATTCGTAAATTATACGAATTGCGCGAAAACCGCGCCACGCGCATTCAAAATTCCAAGATCGGCATTTATCCTCAATTGTGGTGTGTGCTGCTGGTGGGAGAAGTCGTGACTGTTTTCTCCCTCGCCTTTTTTTCGGAGGATTTAAAAACCAAAATATTAACGGCTCTTCTTTTTGGAGTCTTAGTCGGTTTGATTTTTTTTACAATGCTTCTATTTGATTTTCCGTATACAGGAAATTTCACGGTGTCTTCAGACCCCTTAAGACAAGTGCTTTTATATTGGTAGAGGTTTCCCGAAAGAAATAAACGCCTTAAGACCCGGTATAAAAGAAAGCGATGAGCCCCATAACGCGTTTCGACGATCCCTCCAGACAAAAGTTAAGGATACATCGGTAGTATAAGTATGGAAGAATTAGATTTTTATACGATTCAAGATGACAAGCCGATAGATTACTCAAAAGTATTATTCGATGAAAAAACTATCGCCGCATTTAAATTGACCGACACCATTTCAAACAGATTAAGCGATGCGGGCATCATTTTCCCCAGCAAGGGTCGGCCTGAGTTATCAAGCATCATAGCGCTTGCCCCGTCCCTCCTCAACATTGAGGCCGTTAAAAAAATGAAAGAGAAAATTTTGACCCTGGAGAATCAACCGATTGGCAAGGTGCTGCGCGTCGAGGATGCGGGGGGCGGGCGATATAATGTAGCGGTTGTTTTCATGACAGCCGTGGAACTTTTTTCAAGAAATAAGGATCGCCGGGTAACGGATAAGGGGTGGCATAAAGTCGCTTTTTATTTTCGAAATGGCGCCATTCTATTATTGGCTGTTTTTATTGCTCTTTCCCTCCATGTCATTTATCTACAACGGAAACAACTCTATCTCCCGAACCCGCTAATCTATGCAACCCCTGAAAGTATCAATATCTTTTACGAAGATGTAAATTTTAAAACGCCGGATAATCAAAATATAAACGGGTGGTTTATTCCAGCAAAAAATGCCGACGTCACTTTTTTGTTTTGTCCTGGCCATAGCGGAAATCTCAGCGCGCAATTGGCGAGAGTAAGATTTTTCCACGATTTGGGAGTAAACCTTATGATGTTTGATTATCGAGGATACGGGAATAGTTCTGGCTGGCCCAGTGAAGATGGGTTTTATAAAGACGCCCAAACGGCGTATGATTATTTAATTTCCAGAAATGATGTGAATGCGGACAAAATTGTTGTGATTGGCGAATCTCTGGGGGGCGCCGTTGCTTCTGAATTGTGCCTCCGAAGAAAGGCGAAGGCCCTAGTCTTGGAAAGTTCGATCGTTTCGGCCGTCCTAAAAGCAAAACATTTGTACCCTTTATTGCCGGTTGATTTTTTACTGCTGGAAAAATTCGATGCCTTATCAAAAATAAGAGCGATTCGGATTCCCAAATTATTTGTCCATGGTTTGGATGATGAGGAAATTGCATTTTCAGATGCCATGCTGCTTTATCGTACAGCGCTTTCCCCCAAAGAATTTTTGCCGTTCCGAGGCTCACATAATGATGATATATTTAAAATATCTCACGCCTATAAAAAAGCGCTTCAAAAGTTTCTTCTTGATAATAATTTATCTTAAGATCTTGAGTTCCGCAAATTTTGCAAAGAGCTTCGCGTTTTGAATCAATCAGCGGCGGAGAGTCCAGGGAATGAAATATTTACCCGAGCTGCGGCTGGCGATTCAACGTGAACTCGGGATTCAAAAGCAGGAGAAAATCGCGGCGTGAAACTCAGGAGCCTTTCTTCATTAGAGATAAGGAAATAGACAGGAAAACTGCGATAAGGCCCTTGACGGATGAAAAATTTTTGCCGCGCTTTTTATTTTGCATAGCAGGTTGGGATAATTTCTTCCGGGCTGATAAGTTTTTAAAATTTACAGTTATTTTTTCAACCTTACAAGTTCTTCGCGATTTTCTTGCGGCCCTTGCGCATGAATGCTCAAAGATGCTGTGCTTAACAGGCATGAGTCTCTCTGCGAAAGTTGAAAGGCGGAGGGGGGTGGCGCAGAGCGGGAATCGTCCTGAAAAGTTCTCAATCCTAATCCCGTCGGGTATCGGGCTCCCAACGTTCCGGCGGAAGGACGGGGACGCGCGCTGCCCCGCCTTATTTTAGCGGCCCTCTATGTCTCTTCGTATTCCTTCTCGACCAAAGACTTAAGTTCCCCCGCGGATTTTTCGGTTCTCTCCTGGGATTTTGCAGCCGTCATTTCCCCCAGTTTTTCCCGTACCTGTTTTGATTTTTCCCGCTCGAACTCAAGCCTTTTAATGAGACGGTTGATTTCCCACGCGGTTTCCGTAAAGAAATCCCCTTCCCGCAGCGTAATAGGGCCGGGAATCTCGCCGTCGTTGAGCCTTAAAAAAATTTGGCGGAACCGGTAGACCGGGCCCGCCACGCGGTGCAGAAAAAAGACTCCGAAAAATCCGACGACGATTAACGTCGCAAAAAGAATGCAGCTGACGCGGAATAATAATTTATAACTCAAATCCGAGAGCATTCCGTACGGGCTGATCTTGCCGAACTGATAACCGCCCCCGGTCGCGACTTCGCGGACCGTGGTGTGGATCACAAAGGCGACAGCCAATATGGAAATCATAAGAAGGGCCACAAGGATAAAGGAAAATTCGCGCTGCATCGGTTTATGGATCAGGATATTCCTGACCCGTCTTCGGTAAGGCCTTCTGTGCGCCGCGGCGGGTGTAGAGACGGTTGAAACTGTTTTTTTCTCGTTCATGATTCTCTCCTCCGGTTCAGGGCTTAAAATCCAAAACGGTGCTTCAAGATTAAAAATAAACGGCCAATCGCTGAAGCGGTCTTATTGACTTTTTCGGTCATTCCTTCCGCAATCAGGATGAAATTAGGGAGCACGAAAAGGGTGAGCAGGGTCGAACTCAAAAGGCCTCCGATGACCGTTACGGCTAAAGGGGACCACAGGTCGCTTGACTGCCCCCAGCTCATGGCCATAGGCAAAAATCCCAGGCTTGTCGAAAGCGTTGTCATGATGATCGGCCTCAGACGGTCCATTCCGGCCCGGATCAATGCCTCTTCGGCCGGCAATCCTTCGGTTTTAAGGTGATTCATATGATCGACAAGGATAATCGCCGCATTGACTACATATCCCGCAAGAAGGATCATCCCGATAAAAACATTTTCGCTCAAGTGTTTGCGCGTCAGCGCCAGGGCAAGCCAAATCCCGATCGTAGCCATCGGGACCGAGATCATAATCAGAATGGGCTGCAGATAGCTTTCAAAAAGACAGGCCATCACCATATAGACCAGAAAAACGGTGAGGATTAAGGCCAGTGTCAATTGCGATTTGCCCTGCATCAGGAGCTCATAACTTCCGCCGAAGCGCCAATAATAATCGTCCGGCAGTTGAACGTCCCGCAAGGCCTCTTTGACTTTTTTGGCCACCGTCTCCAGCGCTCCCTTGCAATCCCCTTTGACGAAAACGTAACGGTATTTGTCTTTGCGGTCGATGGTTTGAGGCCCCGTGGCGGGATAAAAATTGGCGATCTCGCCGAGCGGGACCTGATTTTCGAACTTGGTGGCCACATAAACGGACTGCAGGTCCTCGATCTTCTGGCGGTAAATGGCCTGGAGCCGTGTAATCGTCTCGATTTCCTCCCCGCTCGTTAATTCGTGAAATTTCGTAGGCCGCATCCCGCGCACCTGCGCGTGCAAGGAATTGGCGATCGCCTCGACGTTCAGCCCGTAATAAGCCGCCCGCCCTTTGTCCACGACCACGGAATATTCAGGCCGCTTTCTTAAATCGGTCATCACGATATTGACCAAACCCGGCACCTGCCCCATTCTTTTGGCGAACTCCGTCGCCAGCTTTTCCAGTTGATCATTCTCGTGCCCGAAGATATTGACCACCATCTTCTTCTGCTCACTGGAGCTTTCTCCTTCATCGATAATCAAACTGTAATCGTCGTGGATTTCCTTGATGGATTCATTGCCCTGCTCATCGACCAGCTTCATAATCTCGTCTTTGGAATAAGCGCGCTTCGCCTTGGGATGAAGTTTGACAAAAATACGTACGTCGTCTTTACGCACGGTGGAAGAAAACATCTCGACGTCCGGGATTTTGTGGAGCAACGTTTCAATTCTTCTGACCGCATCGTCATTGGCCTCAAGCCGCGCGCCCGCCAGGGGAAAAACAATGATCGAAAATTCATTTTCTTCGTACGTGTTCGGGGTATCGATATCTTTATGGCCGATCTGCCAGGTTGAAAAAACAAAAAGGAAGACAAAAACGCCGGCCACAGGGTAGCGGTAGCGCAGGTTTCGCCGCATAATCCATTCATAGCTTTTCTTCAGCCGGCCCGCCGTCCCCGATTCCAGATTCTTGCGGACACGGATTTTCCCCTTCGCCCACTGGGTCAAAAGCACGGGCACCAGCATTTGCGCCACGAAAAACGCCACGATCAGGGACATGCTTACCGTCAAGGCAAATCCCGCATAAAGGATTTGGATTTTCTTATCAATGAAAATAATCGGCAGGAAAACAATCAAAGTGGCGATCAGGGAAGTCAGGAGCGGAAGCCACATTTCCTCCGAGCCTTCGCGGATCGAACGCAAATCCGAAAACCCGCGCTCCTTTTTTACAAAAACGTTTTCAAGGATCACAATCGCGCTGTCGACTAAAATCCCGTGGGCCAGGGAAAGCCCGCTGAGCGTCATCACATTGATGCTGATCCCCATAAAATCCATAAAAATAAACGTCGTGATCACCGAAATGGGCAGCGCAAGAAGCACGATCAAGGAAAGGACCCACTGCCGGAGGAAGATATAAATCAGAAGCACCGTAAGCGCCATTCCCACGTAAAGGGTTCCTTTCACCTCGTCAATGGCCTTTGAAATAATCCCGGCCTTGTCCGTGACAATGACCACGTCGAGCTTGTCCTTGTGGGCCTCTTCGAATTGATCCAAAACCGCGCGCACGGTCTTCACCACGGGAATCGTGTTCGCAAAACTTGTCTTTTTAACGTAGACCGTCACATTCTGCTCCAGATTGAGGCGGGCATAATCCGCGGGTTCGAGGTAAGCATCTTTGACCGTCGCGATTTCTTTTAAGGGGATAATGGATCCCTGGCGCGTGCCTTGGATGCCGACCTCGCCGACCTCCTCGACCGTTTTAAAAGCGCCCATGGTCCGGATTGCAAATTCGATCTTTCCGGCCCCGACCTTGCCCGCCAGAAGATTGATATTGCTCTGGCCGAGAATGTCCATCACCCTCTCCACCGAAATGTTGTAGGCGAACATTTTATCGCGGTCCAACTCGACTAAAATCTTCCGCTCCCGCCCGCCGTAGACTTCAACGCTTGCAACTCCGTCCACGCGGCTCAGGATCGGTTTGAGCTCGGACTCGACAAGCTCGCGCGTCTCTTCCGGAGATAAAGCCGAGGCGGTCAGCGCAAAAATAAAAATGGCCCCCAGGCTGTCGTCATAATTGGCAATGACCGGCTTTTCAATTTCCTTAGGCAGAAGCGGTTTGACCCGGGAAAATTTTTCCCGGACTTCAAGGGCCGCGAAATTCATATCCGTGCCGGTCTCGAATTCCATCGTGATCCGCGACTCCGCCTCCCTCGAATTGGAATAGAGGCTTTTCAAATGGCCGACCGTGGCCACAGCCTCTTCAATGGGCTTGGTGATCCGCTTTTCGACTTCTTCGGGATGCAGGCCGCCTCGGGCGTGGACAATAATGCTGACAATCGACTGGTTCTGCCCTTGGTAAAGCTCCACCGGAAGGCGGAAAATCGAAATGCCGCCGAGGATCATGCCTGCTAAAAAAAGCGTGCCTGTGAGCACGGGCCTTTTGATAGAAAAAGTCGGCAAACCCATATTCGGATTATTTCCCCCCAGGCTGGATAATGAGCCCTTTGCCCAAATCCTCCTCAGACTCTCCGAAGAAAATCTGGGTCAGGCGCGTAATCACGATATAAAAACAAGGCAGTACAATGAGCGTTAAAAAGGTCGAGGAAATAAGCCCCCCCATCATCGTCACCGCCATTGGGGCGCGAAGCTCGGCCCCTTCCCCCAGCGCAAGCGCAAGAGGCACAAGCCCCATCACGGAAGTAATCATACTCATCAGAATCGGACGCGTGCGGACTTTGGCGGCCTCCAGGGCAGCCTCTTCGACATCCAGCCCTTCTTCGCGCAGCTGGTTGGTGTATTCAATGAGGATAATCCCGTTATTGACGACGGTGCCCACCAGAATAATCACGCCCAGAGCCGAGATGACGTTTACGGTTGTCCCGGAAATGAGGAGGGCGATCAGGACGCCGAAAAAAGCAAGCGGGACCGTGATCATAATAATCACGGGCTGGAGGAAAGACTCAAACTGGGCGGCCATAATCATATAGACCAGCATCAGCGCGAGGATAAAAGCAAAGATCACTTTTGAGAAACTTTCTTTGATCTCCCGGGCCTTGCCGGAAAGGGCAATGTGGATTCCCGATTCCGGCGCGAGGTTGAGATTTTTCAGCATCTGCTGGACTTGGGCGAGCACGTCTTTGCTTTTTACGTTTTTATCAATCTCCGCGGATATAATCACGGTACGCTCCTGGTCCACGCGCTTGATCTCGCTAGGCCCGACGCCGCGCTGGATGACCACCGCTTCCTTGAGCGGGATCAAGGCGTCCAGGACCTTGGAATAAAGAAGAAGATTATTCAAATTGTCGATATTCCGCCTGTCTTTTTCATTCAAGCGCACGCGAATATTATATTCACGGCCCGCTTCCCGGTACTGCGTCGCCACGACGCCGTCCAGCGCGGCTTTGGTAATCAGCGAAATGTCGAGGGCGGAAATCCCGTAAAGGGCCGAGCGGCGTTTGTCGATTTCAAGCTTGGTCTCCGGCGCGGTCATGCCCATATCATCCTGGACATTGATCACTCCTTTAATGCCTTCCAGCCGGTGTTTGACCTGGGCCGACATTTCAGCCATTTGCGCAAAGTCATAACCTTTCATTTCGATCAGGACGGGTTTCGTCCCGCCTTCGGCAAACGCGAATTCACTTTCCTGGAGCACAAAATCAACCTGTGCGCCCTCAAGCCCCTTGACTTTTGCGCCCTCCCGGATGGACCTGACCACATCGGAGGAGGTCTTTTTGCGTTCCTTCTTTAAGGTGACAAGAATAAGGGCCTGGGAAGGCCTCAGGGTATCGACCTTCACCTGCCCCTTGCTGACCTTTTCAGAGCCGATGGTCACGGATACGTCTTTGATTTCCGGAGTCGCTTTAAAAATTTCTTCGAAGCTTTTGCAAATCTTATCGGTCACTTCAAGGCGCGTTCCAAGAGGCATCTCAATTTTCAAAAGAAACTGCCCCTGATCCACCTTGGGCAGGACTTCTCTTTCCAATCCCGGAAAAATGAAAAAAGAACTCGCGCAGACCGCAAAGGCAGCGATAAGAACCGTCAAAGCAAAGCGGATCTTCTTGGAGCGCGGGATATTTCCGACCAGGCGTTTGACTAAAAATTGATTCCATGCAAGAGGCCTGTAAGAACCTTGCTTGACCTTTAAGTAAACCGACATCATGGGAATGAAGCTAAGCGGAATCACCGTAGAAACGATCTGGGAATAAATGATGGCCCAGGAAAGGTCCTTAAAAAGCTGCCCCGGAATGCCCGGCACAAAAACAATCAAAGGAAAAAAAACAGCGATGGTTGTAGCGTTCGAAGTAATCACGGGCCACACCAATTCACTCGTGCCGCGGATCGCGCCTTCATAAGGATTGGCCCCGAGCTGGCGGTGCCTGAAAATATTTTCGAGCACCACAATACTGGTATCCACAATCATTCCCGCGCCGAGGGCAAGGCCGCCCAGGGACATCGTATTCAGCGTAATCCCTCCCATGCCCATAAGAAAAAAAGTCCCGATAATCGTCATCGGAATGGAAAGCGTCGTCAAAAGGGCCGGCCCGCCCGCGCGGAGGGAAAATAAAAGCACTAAAAAGGCGAGAAAACCTCCCGTTACGGCGTCGTTTGCGAGATCGCTTAAGGATTTTCGGATAAAAACGGAGTGGTCATAAATAACGTCATAACGCAGGCCTCGCGATTCGATGTCCTCTTTTAAAAAATCAAGCGTCTTCAAAACCCTGTCGACGACTTGAATGGTATTGGCGCTGGCCTGTTTTTGAATCGAGATCGAAACATTTTCTTCCTGATTGTGCCGGGAGATGCTGGTCCGCTCCGAGAAACCGTCCACGACATCCGCAATGTCCCGGACCAAAACAAGCCTTTTATCGAAAAGACGGCGTTTGTCGTCGGAGCGCAGCGAATCCATCGTTTCTCTCGGCCCCTCGCTTCCCTTTTCAAGAAAACTGGTATCCTCGCGCCTGACCTTTTTCACCTCATCGACGCCAATCACGGAGTATCCGATTTCCTTCACGGAACGGTATTCGCCGACCGTCCGGATGAGGTATTCGTAAAGCCCTTTTTTGATGCTTCCCGCGGGATAAGAGATATTGGTTTTCTCGACCGCGTCAATCACTTCCAGGGTAGAAATATGATTGGCCTGAAGCCGGGCTTGATCAATGTCAATCAGGATTTCCCGGTCAAGCCCTCCTGAAATCGTTGCAGAAGCGACGCCCTCCAGCTTTTCAATATTGTCTTTAAACAATTTCTCCGCGTACAGCTTGAGCTGGACAGGCTGAGTATTTTGGCCGGTGACCGAAAGGATCACAATCGGCCGCGTCAAAGGATCGAATTTCAAAACAACGGGATCCGAGGCTTCTTTGGGGAGACGTTCTTTGATCAGATCGATTTTTTCGCGGATCGCCAGAGCGGCGAAGTCGACGTTCTGCCCCCAGTTAAAGGAAACGATGACCGTGCTGCGCCCTTCGCGGGAGACCGATTCGATACGCTTCAAACCCGACGCGGAACCCACGGCTTCTTCAATGGGCTTGGTAATAAGGGTTTCGACTTCTTCAGGAGCGGCGTTGACGTAATCGGTGATAACGGTAATTTGAGGAAATACAATCGGAGGGAAAAGTTCCTGGGGCAGCCTTACAAAGGATATCAGCCCCATTCCCATTAACCCGAGTGTGAGCATCATGACCGTAACTTTTTTTTTGACGACCAGTTCGGGTAATGCCATGGGCTTCTAGACCTCTGCTTCCTGGATTTCAAGAAGACGGACCTTCTTGCCGTCCTCAAGACGTTCAAATCCAGAGATAGCCACCACCTCCCCTTCTGAAATACCCGCATCAATCTGGCAGTAATCCGGGCGTTTGTAGCCGACCGTAACGGCGCGTTTCTCCACGTAATCCTGAGCGGGGGCCTCGGCCGGCTCAACGGTTCCTGAGGACGCCTTTTTGCCTTGCGGAATAACTTTTGCCTGCGCGCCCTTTTTTTGGCCCGCTAATTCCGGCGTTCCGGGCGTCAAGAGTTTGCCTTCTTCCGTGATTCCTTCTTTAGACTGCTTCTCGGCCGTCTTGCTTGTGTGGATCACATAGATAAACTGCTCGCCTTCTCCTCCTTGAATCGCATCAGTCGGAACCACTAAAGTATTTTTCTTACTGTAGAGAAGGATCCGGATGCGCGCAAACATACCGGGCAAAAGAAAGCGGTCCGGATTTTCAATCCTCACTTTGGCGGTGGCGGTCCGGCTTGTTCCGGCCACGACAGGGGAAACATTTTCAATGACTCCTTCAAACGTTTTGTCCGGGAAGGCGTCCACAAAAACCCTGGCTTTCTGGCCCAGGGCAATTTTGTTCACGTCCCTTTCGACAATGCCGAATTCCGCGTAAACATATTCCGTCATAATGTGAGTGCCGAGAAGGGTATTGGGACTGACGGTTTCCCCTTCCTCAATATTAAGCTGCCCGATCATTCCGGCAGACGGGGCGTAAAGGTTTGATTTTTCAAGCATCGCCTCGTTGGCCTTGACCTCTAAACGGGCTGCCTCGGCTTCGAATTTTGAAGATTCAAGTTCTAATTTTACATTATCCAGAGTCGTTTGGGGAATGGCGCCCATGGCCAGCAATTTTTCGTGCTCCCGGACCTTCACTTCCACAATCTGAACCTGCGTTTGGGACTTATTGAGCTCCGCCTGGGCGCGTTTCAGCCGGAGCAAAACATCGTCCTGGCGCAGCGAAACCAGAAGCGCCCCTTCCTCGTACCTTTCACCTTCCCGGTAATTGATCGAACTGATGGTGCCGGGAACCTCAAAACTGAGCTTGAATTCCACCGCCCCTTTGATCGTTCCAAGCGCGTTCAAGGAATCCTCGAAATTAAAACGCCCGACTTTGAAGCCTTTGACCGCCACGGGCACGGATTCTTCATCGGCCTTTTGTGAAACAGCTTCTTTTAAAGAAACCTTGTGTTTTTTCCACGCGACCATGTTTTTGATCGCCGAGCCGAATCCAAAAAGAAGGAGGAGGGCGAGTGCAATGCTGATTTTTTTATGGTGTTTTTCAAAAACGGGCCGTAAAGGAGCGGGAAGTTTGTCCTGAAGCGAGGCCAGAGAAGCAGGCGTTTTTAATTCCGGAAGCCGGCTTAAAAAGGAAAACTTTTTTTTAAGGCGCCCGGAAATCTGTCCGAAATTTTGAGGAATTTTTTTAAAAAGTTCGTTGAGTTTCTGAAGGGGATTTTTTTTCCCCGGATCCTGCGGCGGCGTGACTTCAACCATTCGACGTCACCCCTTGCAGCCTCACAATCGGAAAATAGTTGTGCTTGCCGATCGCGTGATTCAGCTTGGCCTTGGCCGTAAAATATTCCGCAAGGGCCTTATGAAGGGTGGCTACTTCCTGAAGAAGATCAATGCCGGACTGCAAATATTCCGAGATCTGGATTTCATTTTTTTGCAGACGGTATTTCGCCAGCGCTTCCAAACGCCGCCTGTAGGAAACGCGCTGAAGGGTCGAGGTCAAACGGATACGGGCTTTCTGGTAATCAAAATAGGCCTCTTTGACTTCTTGGAGCACTTCTTTTTCTATCTTCTCAAGCTGCTCAACTTGCTCAAGCCGGGAAACCTCGGCCTCTTTAACCGAAGCGAAGGTGTCCAGTCCGTCCAGGATTCCTACGTTGATGGAATTCCGTCTGCTCGAGGAGCCGTCGCCCTGCAGGAACTGGGATATGGAAGGCGGCTTTTCGTCGTGCTCATAAGTGTATTCCACCTTGTTTCCTGCGACATTCCAGGTAAATTCAAGCCCAAATCGGAATTCTTTGCGAAGTCCGGGTTCCATGCTCTGACTGTCGAAGGCTTCTCCCGTTTTCCCAAAATCAAGAATGGCATCGACCTTCGGCATGAAAGCTCCCCATCGGACCCTTTCCTGTAGCCTGGCCGATTCCAGTTTTGCGGCCTCGACCTGCAATTTGGAACGGTTCAAGTAGGCCACATCAATCAAATCGGCAAGCGGAGGGACCACGCGGTCCTCCTGGAAAAGATCGCCGCTCTTGTCTCCTCCTGAAGCGCTGCTTTTTTCCTGGAGCTTCAGCAAACTGTCAAGCTCGTAAATCGAGGCAATGACGATATGATCGTCGACTTCCAAATCCAGATATCTTTGCAGTTCAAGTTTGGCCAGCTCAAGCTCCTGTTTGGAGGTTTCGTGATCGTACTGGACTTGGCTGAAGAGGGACTGAACGTTGAGATTCTCAATCTCTGAAACAATATTTTCCGAAAATTTACGTTTTGAGATTTCTATGAAATGCTGCATATTTTGAATCGCCTGGCTCTGATTATTGACCACCTGAAGGGCGCGGTTGTATTCAAAATAGGAATTCGAAACCTCCCTCATGAGATCCTCAATCACGGAGTCGTACTCTTTCTCTGCCGCCTCAAGTCCGGCCTTTTCCTGAAGTAAAGTATTCCACAAAATCCCGCCTCTGAAAATAGGCTGGCGAAAACTAAACTTGTAGTTTCTCGAATTAAATCGGCTGGCGGAAAGGGTGCCGCCCTTCTTCTGGTATTCAAAACTTGCTTCAGGAAAAAGATCCCGGATTGCCGCGATAATCCGGCGGCGCGCAAGCGAGATCCGCTCACGCGCAGCGCGGGCGGGCGTGTAAACCCTGACCGCGCGGGAAATCAAGTCTTGCAAGTGTTTTTCTTTGCCGGATAAAAACTCCGATTTTTCTTTAATTTTTTCGGGATTGATTTCCGCACGGACAATGTCCCTGTCCAGATAAGGCATTTTTTGGTAACGGTCCAGGCGCATGACTTTGACTTGGTCCTGTAGGGAAGGGTGGATTTGCCGGTCCTGGGAAGGCTGCGATTGCAAGGAAGCCGGAAACAAAAAAAGAACAACGGCGGAAATCGAAACCGCCGTCAGCCTGATCCATAATTCATAGGGCCGGAATAACCCCGCCGCCGCTTTTTTATTTTTCATCACTTTTTGAAAGGTAGGCGTTCCGCACTCTTTATTCGAGCATCCATTGAATATCGGCATCAAATCCTAAGGGCTTAATTTTAAACCAGTTACAAGAATGTAGGAGCGGTAATCATTAAAAATACAGATTCCCGCTCAAGAGGATTATAAAAAAAATGTTTTAAAATGCCATTAAAATAAAGATTATCCCCCTCCCGCAGCACAAGATGCTTTTGTTCGACCGTAATCTCAAAACGTCCGACCAAAACCCAAATGAATAAAGGGAACCGGTGTTGGAAGAAGGTTTGATCCAGGCGTTTATGAGGCCCGAAAATCATCTTGCCGCAAAAAAAGTCCTTCGTAAAAGGCGTAAAAGAAATCGCCTTGATGCCGTGCCTGGGAAAATCAATCTGGTACGCCCCCTTCTGGGAGCCTGCATAAAAGTATTCTTCTTTTTCGGTTTCCGCTTCACGGAAGATCTCGCTGACCGTGATCCCAAGCCCGCGCGCAACGGATTGAAGCGTCTTGATGGAGGGATTTTGAATCCGGCCTTTCTCAAGAGCCGTTAAAGTCCTCGGGTCCAAATCCCCCGCTTTCCGGCAAAAGTCTACGCCCGAAAATTTTTTTTCTTTGCGTAACTTGCGGATGACCGCGGGAAGATCCAGCCTCTGGCCGTCCAAGCCCCGGCCGGCCTTTTTTTGGATCTCATTTCCAAGGGTTTGATAAAAGGATTCTTCTTTTTTGTGCGGCATAAAATGAAGTCAAAAGTAAAAACGAAAAAGGTAAAAATACAAGTCAAAAGGAAAAGAAAAATGAGACCTCATCCAATGAGTTATCATTTTTGACTTTTCCCTTGCACTTTTTCCTTTTGTCTTTTCACTTTTGCCTTTCCTTCCAGAATCACTTTCCCCAGCGCGAACCGTTGAAAGTCCTGTTCGTTTCGAAAAAACCAGTGAAGTTTTGCAGCGCTCCGGTCCCCGTCCGAATCGTGAATCGCCACAGACGCACGGATCTCGGAGACTGCTTGAGGTGAAATTCCCAAATAACTCCATAAAATCGCGCCCTCAAGCCAATACCCTTTTGTGTCTACAAAACTTCGCGCGGCGGATTGGCCGCTTTGCAAAAGATCTTCCCCTCCTTGAAACCAGGACCACACCTCCGCCCCTCCGTCTTCAATGTGCGGGCGAAAGCCGATTTGAAAATCCTTTTTATCATACCAATAAAGCCCGTCGCCTTTCGCATCAATATAAATCTCGATTAAGTCGTCCAGCCAGATATTTTTGCCCGTTTTTTTCATAACGAGGCTCTCATCCTTCACCGCCGCGGCAAAGTAAAGGGCCTTTTCATCCCAGGCAAACCGGATGTCCCCGCTGAGATCAAGATCATCCTTAACATTTCCCAACTCCAGCGAGGAACGGTCGAGGTGAATCGAAGGGCCATTCGGCCAATCCTTAAAAAGGCCGTCGACTTGGATTCCGCCGAAAACATAAGGGGCGCGATATTCAGGGGGCTCCGGCCAAGAGATGGCCATCGTTCCCGGCTTAAAACCCACCGCCTTCGCGGCCCGTTCTAAAGCGGCGTTACGGCTCATCGTTTTCCAAATTAAGCCCGTCCGGTAGTTCTCGATCATCAAAAGAAGCGCGCCCTGATCGATCCCGATCACCTCGGTATCGAACCATTTTCTGTCGAGATTAAACGCGTCGGAAAATCCGTAACGCCCCCACAGTTTACCGCCGAGATTTTCGTAAAAGTAGCGCAGGCAGGCCAGCGATTCTTTGGGCGTAAACACGATCGAGCTCCCGCAGGCCGTGGGAGCAACCGTTCCGTCGTGCTGGGCCCAGCCCGGCGGAGCGCCGTAAGCGCGGTATCCGAAAGGCCCGTCGGAGGCTGTCAGTCCCCAGGAATTCGGTCCGTAACTTTCAAACCGGGAGGCCTGATCCACACAAAACTTGCGGTTGGCGAGGGTGGCCTGAAGCGAATTTTTAAAATAATCCGCATACCCGTCATTTTTATCCCTGAAATCCATCCAAATATGGGAATACTGGTGGCCGAAAAGCGGCGGAAACTGTATCAAACGGAAGGGCCCGTAACTTCCGACGGGCCTTAGCTGGGCGCGCCAGCTTGAGGCCGGAATCGGATGAGCCGGCGAGCCGACGGCCAGGAGGTAGAGGATCATGGATTCGTTATAATGATCCCACCTTTGTTTGTTAAATCCTTCTTCCGGAGACCAGGAAAGAGCCAGCGTTTCACCCCCGTGCAAGAACCACGGCCAATCCACCCGCTCATAAATTTTCTCGGCCAGCTCCCGGATCTGGGGATCGCCGTAGAACTCTGCGGCAAAGAGCGCGCCCGCTAAAAAAAGGGCCGTGTCAATGGGAGACAGCTCGGAGCGATGCGCCCGTTTGCCTGTCTCCATATCCAAAAAATGATAAAAAAAACCGTGTTCCTGCGGCGCGGAACGCAGAAAGAAATCAAGAGTCCTGCGGGTCATTTCGCGGGCGGCCTCGCGGTCGAGCCAGTTTCTTGAAACGCCTACCCCGAAGGCCGTCAGCGCGAATCCTACGGAGGCTATACTTGCCGCGCCGGGCTTTCCGGTTTTAAAATTATCCGCCCTGTCGCGCACCAGGCCCGTTTTTAGATTTCTCTCCGCCGTAAAAAATTCAAGGCTCTGCCTTTGGATTTTATCCAGAAGTTCCTCATCCGAAAGCGAGGGAACTGCGCTCACCGCGGCCGGATCGGGGAAAAATACGAGCGATAGATAGAGGATGGAAAGAAATGGAAGCGCGGCTTTCACAGCGCTCGATTCTACATGAAATCCAATGGAAGAGCGATTTAAAAAGGAAAATGTGGGTTACGAAGCCGTCTGAGAGAAACATTCCGAAACTTTGGCTTCAAGGTCTGCAAGCCGGACGGGTTTAGTCAAATAATGCTGGCAGCCCAGCGCTCTTGCCTTCTGAACCATCGAATCTTCTTTCACGGCCGTCATCATGATCACGCGCTGGTCCGGTTTTGTTTCTTTGATTTTCCGCAAAAGCTCGGTGCCGATCATTTTGGGCATCAGCATATCGGAGACCACTAAATCAAAACCGCCTTTTTGAAATTTTTCAAAGCCCTCCACTCCATCGGAGGCGATCTCCACGGTGAAATCCCTGTCCTCAAAATAAACTTGGAGGAATTGCCGGATTTCTATTTCGTCATCCACGAGTAAAATCTTTTTTTGCATCGTAAGCGGCTCCTCTTCGGTAAGGGCGCAGCCTGCCGCGTCCTCACGATTTTTTCGGAAAAGATAAGCGCCAGGTTGTTCCTTTGCCCGCGGCGGTGCTGACCGTAATATCGCCCCCGTGATTGCGGATAATCCCGTGGCAGACCGAAAGCCCCAATCCTGTCCCCCGGCCTTCGGGTTTGGTTGTTGCAAAAGGTTCAAAGAGGCGTTTTAGAATTTGAGGGTGTATCCCCGTTCCATTATCGGCAATGTCGAGACGTATTTGATCGGAATTATCCCACAACCGCAGCGTGATCTGTTTTTCCCTGTCTTTTAAATCACGCAACGCGTCCCTGGCATTGTTCACAAGATTAATGATGACCTGGGAGATTTGGCCGGGATCATAAGAAATCCTCGGCACCTCCTGAAGTTCGCAGAACAAGGTAATGTGACAGCGTTCCATTTCCCTTTCCACCAGCTGAAGCGCGCTCTGAACGGTCTGCTTCAGGCTCCCCGGAGTTTTTACGGATTCATTTTTACGCGCGAAAATCAAAAGGCTTTCCAGGATCACCCGGGCATCGGACGCGGTCTGTTTATATTTCTCAAGGTAATATTGGATCCGCTCCGGAGGCAGGCCCGGCTTGCTGCAGCATTCCACGTTTAAGTTGATCCCATTCAGAATATTGCGAAACTCGTGGGCAATTCCCGCGGAAAGCTGCCCCAACGCCGCCATTTTGGAGGACTGAATGAGCCGGGACTGGGCGCGTTTTAACTCCTCAAGAGTGAGAAAATAGCGGAAGGAAGTCATCCCGATAAAAATCACAACCGCGGTGATTTCCTGAATCGCAACGTCAATCCAAATTCCTTTGAGGAAAAAAATATAGGCCGCGCAAAAATAAAGAAGACACAGCGCTAAGACAGCCGCCAGCGACTTGGGAATCCGCAAAAACATCGTCAGCAGAGTCGTGATCAGCGCGATAAGGATAAGGGAAAAATAGGAACCTTCCGGCGAGGCGCGCGCCAGAAAATTTTGATCCAGGATATTGGCGACAAGCTGGGCGTGAAGGCTTAAGCCCGATTCGTACTGCTGAAACGGGGTCACGCGCCTGTCTCCCAATCCGAGCGCCGTAACGCCGGTAATCACAATCTTGTCTTTAAAAGAACGCAGGAGCAGCGGGTCCTCACTCCCTCTCATCCAATTCCGGACGGCCTTGAGGACTTCAATCACGGAATAGGAAGGAACGTGTTCCAGGCTTCCGTAATAGTTAATGAGCATATCGCCTTTGGCGGAAACCGGAATCACGACTTTTCCGATTTTGCTTTTTTCGATCACAATCGCCCGCCTCTCAAGCCGGACGTCTTGAAGCCGGACTCCCCAATAATTGAAAACAAGCAGCAAATCCATGGAAGGATAAATCTTGCCGCGGTAGCGCATCAAAAGCTGCGCGCGGCGCGTCCGGCCGTCGTTATCCACGGGAGTATTGACGAAGGCAAGCTGGCTGGCGGCGGCGAATTCGCTAAAGGGGAGCGAAACCTTGTCGGCCTTGTCTAACTGCTCAGGAACGGACGGCGAACCCGGAAAGGCAAATTGCTCGAGGTATTTTTCTTTGACCTCGTCGTGTTCGAATCCGGCGCCCGGCCCCTTCTCAAAAAAATAGGCCGCGACGATCTTGCCTTCCATATTCTGCGTGCGGAACACGAGGGCCTTGTCCTCTTCGGGATTGTGCTCATTTTTATTTTCAAAAAGGAAATCATAGCCGACCACGGCGGGCCGGAAGGAGGGATGCCTAAAGGTGTCCAGAAGCTCCGCGTGAACGCTGCGGGGCCAGGGCCAGTGGCCGAACACGTCGATACTGGCCTCATCCACGGCAATGAGGTTGATCGCGGCAGGAAAAGGGCGCTCGCCGCGCAGCTTGAAACGCATATCCAGGAATAAATTCTCAAAATTATCGAGGGCGTGAGTGAAGGCCGGGGCGAGCATCAGCCCCAAAAGCGCGATCCCGACCAGGAATTCGGCGTAGGTGCGCTTGTCGCGGAAAGGTCTTGAAAGCGCGCGGAAGAGGTCGGGCAAAAGGGCTCCTTCTTTTGTTTTTGTTATTGCGTTCAAGCGAGTGTAGGGCGGGTGGCAACCTGTGCCTGCCCGCCTTTCGGCGGACCTGTGGCAAGCGAGGCAGGTACGCCCTACTAACAAGGTCCTCAAAATCAAAAAAACCCACCGGCCCGCGCAGTAACGATTTTATGAGCAGCCTTATCATTCTTCGTCTATCTGGAACAAAAAAAGAGGGCCGATTTTAGATCGTCCCTCTTGAAACCGGCTAAGATTAAACTTTTTTCTCCTATTTCATTACATCAAAAATCAACACCCTTGTGTTTCTGGATGTGCCGCGCATACCGCCGCAAAGTTCGCCGAATCCTGCTCTGTCCAAGGATTCTTAGTCCAATCTCTGTCTGTCAGTCCTTGAATCCATTGGATCACGGACAGTACGTCAACAGTTTGTGCCGCGGTTGCAGCAGCGATATCTAGAGAGAGATCCTGCCTAAAATCTACAGAAGTAGGGTCAGCGCCTAGATCTCCTGATAAAGCCTGCGGATTTTTTCCTTTCAATTCGAGCGTATTTTCTACGTCGGCTTTAAAATTCCCGGCCAGAACTTCCGCGGTTACGGGCTCTAAGTCCGCGGCCTGATTTTGTTCCGGAGGGGCTGCTTCTTCGACCTTCTCCGAAGGAACAGGAGCTTTTCCCGGTCCATTGGACTCGGATTCGGCATTCTCATTTTTTCCGGCGCTCTCAGCTTTGGATCCGCTTTCTACGGCTGGAGCCGGCGGCGCGTCAATATCCAAGAAGTTTTCTCCAGGCGGCACTGCGGAGTCCAAATAATTATCTGCCACCGCACTTAATCGATTGAGCATTTCTTCCGGAATCCCGCCTTCTATAGATTCGTTAAATGCGTTCAATCCTTCCTCCCTCAAGACTTCGACTTGCTCCAGGTGTCCGAGAAATTCCTGCCCGGCTTTAATGACCTCATCGCTTATCGGATTAAAGGCGCCGGCGCCCTGCGGGCCAATTTTTAATTCCTGCCCTTCCTTGACATCAAAAGTGTGCTGCGCATCTAAGTAGTGTTGTATGACCTCGGCTCCGTGATTCCCGGGTTCTTCGTAAACAGCGACCGTTGTGAATCCGGCCAGATCCGAAACAAAAAGATGCGTCCCCCGCACACCGGCGACCGCGGTCCGGGTGGAAATTTGGTAGCCCTCTCCTTTTTTGAGGCCGTCTAAGGCGCTGAAGATTGAGCCGTCTTCCATATGAATGTCCGTGGGTTCGATATTGCGGAATTCCGCCTTGGTGTTCGCGCCGATCCGCGCGATATTCAAAAAGTGGCTGTCATAGGCAATGTCGACCTGGCTGTCTTTACCCGTAAGAAGTTGATCCCCAATCTCGATTTTCATTTTTTTCTGAGCCGGCATCCACTGTTCCGCGCCGTGTTTGAGGACACGGACTTCCCCGTTGAAATCGAAAATCAAGGCAAGATGATCATTCAAATCGCTGAAATCCGGCTTCGAGTCCGGGGAGGATTCCACTGCGCTTAAGGGCGTTTTCTGGCCTTTCAACAGATCCTTTTCATCTTGCGGAAGGGCTTGATTGTTCAATTCCGGCAGGTTCGCCGCCTGTCTTTCTGCAGTGACTTGAGCAAGTCCTCCCGGCGCCGTCCAAAGAAAAGCAAGGATCGCAAGGGCCGCAATCACAAATTCAAAGTGCTTTCCATTTTGATTCACGCTGGACTCCTTTGCTTCTTTATTTGTGGTTCTATACAAAGGATATTTTCTATTTTTTCTTAAAACAAGCGGATGACTTAAGATGATCTTGAATGTTATAAGTTAATAGATATCTTTATGGGGAGGTAAAATTGTCATAACTCTTTTATATAAAATAAGTTATGATTAATAATGAGCTGTGGCTTTGACACTGAAAATCTGGCGGGTGTATTCGTAGGCATTGTTTTTTCCCCTGGCATCTTCCAAAACGTAGGATCCTTCGAGGTCAAGGTAAGACGTTAACGGCCTTGAGACCGTTACGGTTAAAGTGAAGATATCGTCCCGGCGCTTGGGCGGCGTCGAGGCAAATTGCTTGTAGTTAAGATCCCTGAAACGGAAATGAATTTCTCCTTCAATTTTTTCAAGAAAAGGAAAATGATATCCCAGCTGTCCGCCGTGAGCATTCCGGATATTATTGACCCCGGAGGTGTCCTGCCGCTCAAAATCATACCCTGCGAGAACAAAATGATTTTTTTCGGCGTTGAAGTAAAAATGATTCGAAAGCGCGGCGTAACTGACAAAACCGTCCCGGCTCGTCCGGTCAGGATCTGTTCCGTTTGAATCGAATTCGTTCACGGACCAGCGGTAAGAAAGCGTCGTGCGGGAGCGGCTCGTCAAATTCGCAATGAAATTGGCTGAAACCGTATTCGACCAGACGTAAAACCTGTTTTTAAGGAGCGTGATCGTAGCGCCTTCGCGAAAATTCAAAAAGGCCGGTTTATGATAAAGTGAGAATTGGTAAAGCGCCGAAACGCCTGGGCCGGCCGTATAAACGTTAAGGTGCGGAAAATCGTGGTAGATCGTATGCGTGTAAAGGGTGTCGGCGGTAAGGATCCATTTAGGCTTTTGCAAAAACCGGAAGGTTCCAATCCATGTGATCGGGTAGCGGCTCGAATTCTTATCCCCGGCTACCGTGTAGTGGGGATCGTTGGATTTTAAAATAGAGTTCGTATCAAAATCATATCCGGCGCTCAGTTTGAAGCTCCAAGGTTTTCTCGCCCTCCCGCGTTGGACGCCGAAAGCCCTGAAAAGCGCGTATTCAGCCCGCGTCCGGTAATCGGTTTCGTCATGGGCGATGACCCACTGATATTCTTTTCTGGCATTTTCAGTATCCCTCTTTGCGAGGTAAGCCTGTCCCAAATGGAAATGAGTCGCCACGTGATCCGGGTTCTTTCGCAAAATTTCCTGGAAGGCCTTAACGGCCTCTTCCGTTCTTCCCAATTGGGTCAGAGCCATTCCCCGGAAACGGTGGATTAAAAAATCTTCAGGGTACTTCTTCGCCAGATCGTCAAATCCGGTGAGGGCCTCTTCAAATTTTCCTTTCGAAAAATCGCGGGCAGGCTGGGAATTCATAAAGGCAGCAACGTTGATTTGGCCTTCCGGCGAGGCGGCAAACAATTTTTTCAATTCTGAGATTTCCTCGAGCCTCTTCTGCGCTTTGTTTTTCATATTCTCTTCAGGGGATTGTCCGAGAATAAGCTGATATTGCTCGGCCGCCTTCTCAAACTCAGCGCGCTTAAAATAAATCTCCGCCAAGAGGCCGCGCAAAAGCTGCTCATCGCTTTTTAAAACAAGCGCCTCGTTTAACTTCAATATCGCTTGATCCCAGTCGTGCATCAAATAATAAAGATAGGCGATATAGCGTTTGATCAGGAAATCAGAGGGAACCCGGGCTTCTGCTTTTTTGAATTCGTCAAGAGCGTTCGGATAATCTTTGGCGCGATAAAAACTTACGGCGCGGCGAAGCGCGGCATCTTCCTCCGTCAGTTTTTTTTCTTCGGCGCCGGGAAGATCGGCGGGGGCTTGAAGGCTTAGAAAAAGGATTCCCAAAAAAATCAGGGGAAGCTTGCGCCGAATCGGATTCAACCCAGGCATTGGTTACGTTTTCTGCGGCTCGTCTAGAGGCTCTGTAATCTGACGCTCGAGGTGGCGTTTTTGTTCTTGCCCTTGTTTTTCGCGGATCTCCTCGAGGGATTTTTGGACGTCCTCAGCTTCGTCTTCATCGTATCTTGCGCCTAGCTTTGTATCGGCCTTAAGGTCGACGGCTTGAGAAGGTTTCCCGCGGCGCGCGCACGAAATCAAAACAAAGGAAAGGCAGAGGGCGATCAGAATAACTCGCATCGGCAAATCTCCTTTTTGCGGAATGTAACGGCGTGATCTTAACGCGCTTTATTAAAAAAAGCTACTGCTTCGAATAAGGCGGATTCCCGCAAAAGGAATTTTTACGGTCACGAGATTCCGAAAAATCAAAAAATCCTTTCCTCTTATTTCTTATGGCATAATCCTTGTCTGAAAATTCACGGCATTTTCCATTCATGAAAACACAGCTCAAAATTTTCCTTTTGACGGCCCTCCTCCTGGCCCTTTTCTCAGGCAGGCAGAGCTTCGCCGGGCCCGATTCAAGCGGAGCCTTTTATCTTGGAAAGGCCAAAACCGAAATCACTCCCCCGATCGGAACTCCGCTTGCAGGCTACGGAAGGCTCCGCAAGAAATACTCGGCCGGAGTCCACGACCCCCTTTACGCCAGGGCGCTTGCCCTCAGCAAAGACGGGGAAACGTTCGTATTTATTTCCGCGGATCTCGTCTTCATTGACGCCAAGCTGCGCGCGGAAGCGCTCAAAATAATCAACCGGAAAAAACTTTTGCGCGACGAGCGGCTTGTCCTCACGGCAACTCATACTCATTCAGGAACCGGCGCGATCGGCGGAAGGTTCTGGCAGAGATTCATTATGGGGAAATTCCGAAAAAAAATATTCGAAATGACCGCAGGCAAAATCGCGGAAGCGGCACTGGCCGCTCTGGACACTTCCGTCCTTGCCTATGCGCAATACGGAGAAGCCCGGATCGATGACAAGGTCGAAAACCGGATGGATGAAAAACTGAATTTCCCGGACAGGCTTCGTGTCCTGCGTTTCCAAGACGAAAAAGGAAAAATCGCGGCGTGGATGCTTTTTATGGCCGCTCACCCGACGCTTTTTCCCGCCTCGGATCTTCTTTACTCTGCGGATTTCCCGGGCGTCATCAACCGGCATCTTGAAAACCTCGCGCCCGATTCCGTTTCGCTTTTTGTCAACGGCGCGGCCGGAGACCTCCGGCCCAAAACAGGGCCGTTTCATGACCGCACGGAACGCATGACCGCTTACGGTTTGACGATCGCGGAAGAAATCAAAAATTTATCCTTTCAAGAAGTTCCCTTGGGAAAGGGCTCGTGGAAGGGCTTGTTTGAAAAAAGAAGATTGCCGCGCGTCCGGATCCGCCTGGGCAAGGTCCCGCTTCCTCCACTGATCGGCGCCGGAATATTTCCCAGGCACAGCGCCTTCCAGGCCGTGCGGATGGGCCGGTATCTTTTCCTGGCTTTCCCCGGGGAACTCAGTTCCGAGGTGGGCTACCGGGTCGAACAAGAAGCGAAGGCGCGGGGTTTTATCCCTTTGATCCTCGGATACGCCAACGACTACATTGCTTACGTTGTGCCTCACAACTATTACTTGGATACACGCCAATATGAATCGCGGGTCAGTTTTTACGGCCCTAAAATGGATTGGTTCATTCAGCGCCAAGCCATCCGCCTTGCGGAAAAGCTCCTGACTGAAAACGAGAAAAAAGAAGTCTTCCGCCCGGGCGTGTTACTGAAGTTTCGGGGATTAACGGATACGCATTTTTCCTCTGGAAAAGCATATCCATTCGATTCCCAAACTTCAGTAAGCAGTCAAGACGGCCTTCCTATTCTTAAACTCTACGGGCCTTCCTACCACCAGGGATTTGAAGAAGGACGCCTTCTCAAAAAACAAATCCACAAAGCGGTGAAGGAAATTTTCGGTTATTTCGAACGCGAGCTGCCGATTCCTTTTCTCAACCGCCTTCTTATTCATGCGGCCCTGGATCAGGCCTGGCAGAAAATGGAGCCTTACCTTTCCTATTCCGAATACTTACAGATACACGGCCTGGCGCGCGGCGCGGATATCCCTTTTCGCCAACTCAAGCGCATTCACGCGCTTCCGGAGGTTTACCCGACCTGGTGCACGAACGGCGCTTATTGGGGAAAAGCGACCGCTCAGGGGCGGTTGATCGCAATCCGGAATCTGGACTGGAACCGGAAAATAGGGATTCAACGCCACGCCGCCGTAAAATGGATCAGCACGCCCGGCCGGCAAACGTACGCCAACATCGGTTATTACGGATTCACCGGCGTTCTATCGGGAATGAATGACGAGGGAATTTCCGTGGGCCAGATCGGCGCAATGTCCCGCGATGAAACAATGAAGGGCGTTCCGATGCCTTTTCTTCTGAAACGGATCTTAGCGGAGGCGCAATCCTTGGACGATGCCCGGGCCATTTTCGAAAGAAGCCCGCTCACCCGAGGCTACAATTACGTGATCGCGGATGCCGTGGAGAAGAAGGCCGTTGCCGTTGAGACAACGGCTCACCACCTGGCTTTTTTTGAGGACAAAGATCCCAAAGAACAAGGCGTGCCTTATGCGTTTTCCATTGAAGATGCCGTCTTTCGGGCTGATCCTGCGCTGGATCCGCAAATACGCGACCTTCAGCTGGCTTCCAAAGGAGATCCTAAAAAACCCGGGCTGGAAATGCCCGCGGGCGGCGCTTATGAAATCCGGTACAAGAAACACGGCGAACTGATTCTCAAAAATTATGGAAAAATCGATCCGGAAACTGCGCAGCACATCGCCCTTCAGGTGGCGCCCGCCTCTAATATTCAAAGCGTCGTTTATGCCTTTCCTGACTTTTGGGTCGCCAATGCAAAGGACGATCTGCGCGCCGCGGAAACAGAATTCATTCATTTTGATTTTAAAAAATTGGCGGATAGAAATTAAAATTTGCCGCGCGATTCATTGTTGAATCTGGGATGAATCTGGGGAACCGGGGCCTTCATTCCGACTAGCAAAATAGCTCAACCCTATGCAAAAACTTATTGTAAGACTCATACGGTTTGACGAAGGGGGCTGGGCCATGTAAATTTTGAACACTTTCTGTAAAAAGGAGATTTTCCTTTTCCGTATGAAAGAAGAATTTTCATTCCCCGGCTTTGTTAAGAATCAATGGATTCTCGTTCTCGTTTTGACGTTAAGCCTGCCCCTGAATGGAACGGCCGAGGAAAACAGCGGCCGGATTCCTCAAGATCCGCAGCTTTCACCTGGTCAACCGGTTCAGGAAAAGGGAAAAGAAAATAAGCCTTCCTATCCCCCGAATGAAATCCTCGTAAAGTTCAAAAATTCTGAAGATGTTCATTCTCCCGGTATCGCCGAGATCAATGAAGCTATCGGAGTTGAGCAAATCGAGCCCGTCTTTAACGAAGGGCTTATCTCCGAAGAAAACATAAAAAAGTTTAAAGAAAAATTTCCGGAGCGCAAGCCCCTTCCTCAAGATGCCAAAATTCAAAGCTTAAAAAATTGGCGCCTCATCAAATATACAGGCGATGCGGATCCTGTAGAAGCCTGCGGGAATCTTCGCGAAAAATCTGCTGAAGTGGAAGCCTGCCAGCCCAATTACAACGTGAAAGGCTACTGGATTCCCAACGATCCTTATTTTTCTTCGCAAGGCACCTGGGGACAAGATTATGACGATTTGTGGGCTCTAAAAAGAAATAAGCTCAATATGGAAGCTGCCTGGGATGTGACGCGGGGAGACGGAATCGTTGTCGCGGTGGTGGATACGGGCCTGGATTACAATCATCCGGACATCCGTGACAATGTCTGGAGCAATCCTGAAGAAATTCCTGACAACGGGATTGACGATGATGAAAATGGTTATATTGATGACGTTCGCGGCTGGAGTTTTGTGGATAAAAACAATGACCCCATGGACAATCACGGCCACGGGACCCACGTTTCAGGGATCATTGCGGCGCGCGGGAATAATAATCTGGGCATGATTGGAGCAGCTCCCGAGGCGGAAATTATGCCGGTCAAAGGCCTCAACAATCAAGGGACAGGAGCCATCCGCGACCTTGCCAACGGAATTTTATACGCCACAATCATGGGCGCGCGTGTCATTAATAACAGCTGGGGATGCACTGGCCGGTGCCCTTCCAATCCTATAGCTGAGGAGGCTGTATATGTCGCCCAATACCTTGGCGCTGTGGTTGTCTTTGCCGCAGGCGATAGCGCGGAGCCGGTCAAGTTTTACAGCCCTCAAAATATGGGTTATCCCTATCCGAAGCCCATTGTCGTTTCAGCGGCGACTGAGGTTGACACTCCAGCCTTTTTCAGCAACTTCGGTGAGCTCATCGATGTCGCGGCTCCCGGAGCTGGAAGGTCTTATGAAAGCCGGCACAATATTCTTTCCTTAAGATCCAATACGGCTCATCCCGATTTTGCGCCCCTGCAGCTCCGGGTAGAACCAGGTTTGCTGCGGCAAGCCGGCGCTTCGATGTCCGCTGCTTATGTGAGCGGCGTTGCGGCGCTGATTCTAGCTCATCGCCCTTCTTTCACTCCTGATGAGGTACGCCACGTTCTAAGACTTTCCGCCGATCTCATTCCGGGATTCGAATTCTCGATGGGCGCCGGCAGGATCAACGCCGCGAGAGCATTGACGATAGAATCTGTCCCCTCCCTGCAGGCGGAAATTAATTATCCCCCGTCTGATACTTTAATGACTCTCCCCTGCAGCTACCCTATCCTCGGTGTTGCGGCAGGAAATGACTTCAGCCGCTACCAGCTTTTTTACCGTTCCCAAGGCGTCGCCGCTCCCTGGATACCGGTGAGCGATCCCGTGTCACAGCCTGTGGAATATGGAACCCTTGGGACCGCCGTCCAATGCCCGCCGGCCGGCGCTTATTTGCTGAAATTGGTCGTCACCTCGAGATCCGGCCGGGCGTTTGAAAAAATTTCACGGATCCTGTTTGAACCTTTGATCCTGCCTGTATCCCTCGGGCCTCAAATTGAACGTCCTCCATCCATCGACGGCGGCAAAATAGTTTGGGAAGACGGCGGCAACAGGGATATTTATCTCTACGATATTTCGACAGGCAAAAAACGGCGGATCACCGATACTCCAAGTAGTTTTGAGCAGAACCCTTCGATTTCCGGAAGCCGCATAACTTATCTAAGAAGAGACGACCAGTATCATCTTGTCCTTTTTGATCTTGCAACCCATCAAGAAAAAAATCTTGTGAGCGCGTCCGCTTTTATGGAATCCCCGGACATTGACGGAACGCGTATTGCGTATGTTTACAATCACAGCGCCAGCGAAATACGGCTCTACGATATTTCCACCCATACTGAAACCGCCGTTGCCGTTGATCTTCCTCCGTCGTACAACAGCTTCCCGCGCATTTCTGGAAATAAAATCGTGTGGATTAAGACGCTTGATTTTAATCAAAACGTGATTTTCCTTTATGATCTTTCTACCGGAAAGCAGCGGGAAATTATGGACGCAGGAACAAATAGGGTCCTTGGGCTGGATATCGATAAAGATAAAATTGTCTATTCCCTTCACAGGCCGAAAGGCAATGCGGGCCCTCGCAGCAGCCTTTATCTTTACGATCTAACTACGATGACCCGCCGGCGCCTCAGCGCCTCTCCGAGCCTGCAAAGGGATGTGAGAATTTCCGGAAATCGCGTCGTATGGAGCGACGCGCGGAACTGCCTCTATCTCCCGGTGTCTTGTCCTAACATTTTCAGCTACGATTTGCGCGCCGATACCGAACAACAAATCACGGCTGAACAAAGTTATCAAGTGAGCCCGGACGTTTCAGGAAATAGAGTGGTGTGGCTGGATTACCGGAATGGCGTCAACGCCAATAATGGCGATATCTATCTGGCCGAGCTGTCTTGAAATAAAAGAGATATGATTTAATGACCTGTCCTATCCAGCTGATTGAACCGTTATTTTGAATTCCTCAAATGCCGCTTGAAGGCGAGATAGGACTGAGTTTGAAGATAGGGAAACACGAGGATCCCGCCGTAATGTCCGAAAGGAAGCGCTTTCAATGCCGGCTTCCCTAACGCCCTCCACAAACGGAACGATCTCCCCGCTCCGACGACCCGGTCAAAAAGCGCAATGTAAATCTGAACGCGATCCTTGGGAACGCAAGACGCCAGATAAATCGGGTCCGTGCGGATTGTTTTCTTAAGCTGATTCAAAATTTCTTCCCGCGGCCAGCCGTAATTTTCGTGAACCTTGCGAACTAATTTTGTAATCGCTTTATCCGGACAATGAATAATCACATCGCTAAGAGGCGCCGCAGGCATTGCAAGAATGTGGTATTTAACTCGATCGTCCACAGCCGCAAGCACGGAATGGAGAACGGCGCCGTAACTAATGCCAAAGCTTCCGACCCGATTCGGATCGACTTCGGGCTGCGCCAAGATCCAGTCGAGCGCCTGCCTCAGGCGGATCACGGAAATGCGCAGGTAATCTTCAATTTGCTGAATATCTTTCCGTTCGTCATTCCAAAAGGTGCGCTTTCTGTAGACGAGCGCCGCAATATATCCCCGCCCGGCGTAATAACGCGCAAAATGATCCACCACCATATTGCCGCCGAGAATGGGAGAGATCAGGATCACGGGCCGTTTTTCTCCGGGCTTTAAGCGAAGGGGAAGGTAAAGATCAATCCGGTTCGTGTATTGCAGCCTTCGGTCGTTCGCCGTTTTTTGATCGGTCTTCGCAAGCTCGTCGACGTCTTTTCGAAATTGTTCGAGATCTTTAAGCGCCAGCTCCGAAGGCAGGTTGAGCGGGACTTCTACCTTTTTAAGCCGGCAGCTTTCTGTTTTTTCTTCTCCTAAGATTCGCGCAGCCTGATTCACTTCCCGCGGGTATTCGTAATAATTTTTATAGAATTCAGGAAGCTCGCGCGCGGTTTCTTTAGAACTGAAAGGCCGCCAGATCGTGCAGCCGGAAAATGGGCTGCAGAACAAACCGGCCAAGAGAGGAAACAAAAAAATCCGAAAAGAATTTTTCCCCATAAGCGCCCTTGAAGAAAGATTACCCTAAAAAAGCGGCGAAAAGGAGAGAAAATCGCGGGGGCGGTTTTTCGATTATGCGCAAAGGCAAAACAAGAAGAGCGAGAAACGGTTACGGCTTAACCCAACTACCCGAAAAAAACCTTCTTTTTGATCAGCGCCATCATGTCGGGCATCGAACTGTGCAGGAAACCCTTTTCGACAATCACGGGCCTTCCGATCTGATGGATCTGGATAACCTCATCGCCTGAAATCGCGTCAAAGAAAATAATCACGGGGATTTTATATTTTCGATTGACGATCTCGCGGTAAACGTCGCGGCCGTCCAGGATGGGCATTTTGACGTCTAAAACGACGATATCGTGTTTCCCTTTTTCGATCAACTCGAGCCCTTTTTTTCCGTCTTCGGTCCACTCGACTTCAAAGGCCGGAAAAACGCGATTCTCCAAAAAATCGCGGATCATCACCCCGATTTCCGCTTCATCGTCCACGACAAGGACATGGATCACCTCCGGATAAACGAGGTGCTGCACGAGCCGGCGTTGAAATGGGTTTAACATGGACGGTTCACTAAAGAAAGCGTCGAACGGAAGCGGTGAATTTCCCCCGGCGTTTCCCAATTGAAAAAAACGGAGTTCCGGCATGTTCTGGCGCAGGACCTTAAGTTTTTGAGATAGCGCGAGCGAAAGCCGTTCAGGCCGCGCAAAGACAACGTTCGGAGTTTCTTTTTGGAGGAAGGCGCCGGCCGGGCGGGAATCGTGAAAAAAATGGAGCGTTGAAGAGGTGTCCGCAAAAAATTCCTCGAACAAAGGAATCCACGGGCTGTCTTCTTTGTCGAGAACTAATATTTTTTTGTTCACGGCGCTTCACCTTAGCATAAAAAGCCAAAACGAAAAAGGAAAAACCACAAGTCAAAATTCAAAAGTTTAATGCCCCTTTTGATTTTGGTTCTATTTTGACTTTTTCGTTTCGACTTTAACTTATGCCGAACGGTAAAAGGCGCGCACCGCGGCAATCGTCTCCTGGAAGGCCTTTTCAATCAAGGCAAGATCCTCACCGGCAAGAAGGGCTTTGGCTTGAACGATTCGCTGGATCTGGAGAATGCGCTCAAGTTCACGAATCCTTGCGCCCGGGAGAAGTCCCTGGTTGAGCTTCAAGGCCGTTTCGATCCTGCGGCTCTGGATCCCCGGAGAATTTGGCACATCATTCAAAATCAGCCGGCGAATGAGCGGAAGAACTCCGGTGAGGAGTTTGAGGTTTGGGCTGGAAAGACTTGTGGAATTGTAGAATTCTCTAAGAGATCCGACAACGGCGCTGCCCAACTCGATCTGGGCGGCTCTATGAGCCTCGCCGATGATCCGTTGAAGCACATTTTGAAAATCGCGGCGGCCTTTCAAGCCATAAATTCTGAAACGTCCGCCAAAGCCGGGATACTGCCTGGCAAACGCCTGATTCATTTGATCCGCCTCTTCCCTCGCCGCCGCCAACGCGGCAAGACGGATGAACCGGCTCGGTTCATCGCGCAGAACATTCGCAATCCCGGGATAAATGAGATCGTCTTCACCGTGAAGTTTTTCAGAAACCGTAATATCGAGTGCGGCGGTTTTATCCAAAACTCCGGATTCCCGCTTAAAGCGAGCGGGGATGACACTCGAAGCGCGAGTAAAACGTCCCAACAGATACGGCAAATCTGCATTCAGAAAGGGAAGCGCTAAAGGCAAAAGTTCCGCGGGAATCGGGACGAAAAAGCCCTCCGCCGCTTGTATGGCCACCCAGCGCGCATAAAGATACGGCCGGCCCGGGCCTAAAAATCCCGCAAGCGCGCCGTAGGAGCGGCGCAGCAAAACTTCCGAAGGAACGGTTCCTCTCCTATTGCCGTAACTGCGGCCCGCTTCTTGAGCTCTTTGATCACGATCCTCCCCGATCAATCCCCTTCTCAATTCCGACCGGCCGGCGCCCGTCACTTTTCGAAGCGCATATCCAAATCCGGAATCGGCGTTGACCTCCTTCAATTTTTCCGGAGAAATTCCGCCGCCGCTGCCTCGAAGTCTGTCTTTAGCGGCTCTTAAAATGGGGAGGATCAACCGAAAAAACGGCGGATTACTTTCATCCGTAAAAACTTCCGTGAGTTTTTCATTGGCCGCCGATGAATTAAAAGGGACAAATCCTATTTGGTAAGCGTCTTTCCCCTCAGCAGTCTTCTGAATATAAATCCTCACAAGAAGCCGGTCTTGCCGGATTAAAGAAAGCAGATCGGGAGCGTGCCGTCCCAATTCTAGGGGAGTGAAATTTTTTCTTAAAAATTCATCCAATTTTTGGATTGCGGGATAAGCGGCCCGGATCAGTTCCTCAAGAAGCCCGGCATCCTGTTCCGGATTGAGCAGCTTGACCGCGCCGCCGATCGTCGTTACGGCCGCGTCAAATTCTTCCCGCGAAACTTCTGCAAGCGCTTTTTGGATCAATCCAAGAACGTTTTCATAGCCCGTTTTATTTTCCTTCGTGAGCATTCTTTCCGCAATCCTGAGATGATAGTAAGTCTGGCGGTCTGTCTCGGGTCCCAGGACGGCCTGATCATATTTTAAGGTGTATGTCCCGGCATAAACTTGCCTCTTAAGATCATCTTGCAGCAGCCGCATCGGGCTGTGGACCGAAATCGTTGATTCCGGCTTAAATGCGGCAGGATCAAAGGGTGCTAAAGGATCCACGGGGACTAAAATTTCTTCGAGGTATTGCAGCAGGGCCGGCCCGCCTTTGGAGGGCGAAGGCAACGTCACAAGAGCGGAAAATTTCACGACATTCTCCGCCTGTTCCTCGTTTCGTACTTCGGAACGAGCGGAGTCGAAGCGCTGAGCTTCTTGTGTCGAACGGACTTCCGAGCGGAATTTTAAACTGCCGACGAAATCGCTCATCAAAGCACGAGCGTGATCATACAAATCCGGACCGGGATCTGAAGAAATCCGGCGGATCAAATCCCCGGCTTGGCTGGCCCAGGATTCGCTTTCGGGGAGTTCGCGGGCTCTGTTTTTAAGCTGTTCAAGCGAGGCGAGCACGTCGGCCCAATCAAATTTTTTCTCGGCTGCTGATTTCTGTTCGGCATTAATGAATCCGGCCTTCGCGAGAGCTTCAATCGCTTCAAAATACGGCTGTTGGCCCGACGCCACAACCTCCTGATTGATGTGAGGAAGAAGATAGCGGAAGAAATCAAGAGAAGACTCCGCGCCCAAGGCTTGGAATCCTTTTTCTATGGCTCCCCCGCCTAACTGTTTGACTCCCGAGAGAACCTGGTGAGCGTAATGAAAGATAGACCACTCCATTTTTCTCTCAATCTCAGTCCAAGGCGCACCCTTTACAATCTCGATCAAACGCTTCAGCCCCTGGAGATTTCCATTCTTACTGACTGCCCCCACTAAAGACCTTAGCTCTTGAGGGTCCTTTTCCGTATCGAATCTCTTCTTCAGCCAAGAGGATGTTGCCAAATCTGCCAAAAAAGATTCGTACTGTCTTCCTGGCAGGTTTAAAAAATACCGCCCCACACCCACGGCAATGTAAAAATCGAATCCCCGGGAAACAGCGATTTCTTCGTTCAAAATCCTCGCCGTACCGTCAAAATGCTTCTTCCAGAGAGGCGATAATCCTTTCGGTAAGTCCCGATCAAGCCTTTTCTCCAACCGGTCCAATACTTCTTCACCGATTTTGACGATTTCCGGATCAAAATGATTCAGAACGGAAGCTTTTGAAAGTTCCTTCAGGAACTCTCTTGAAGGCAGGTAAAGGCCGGGTTCAAGATTTTTAACGTCGTAGTCAATGCCCGCTCTCATAAATACGCCGCTGCCGTTGACCCAAAATTCCGTAGGAATTTCGGACGCTACGGCGGTACCCGGGAAAAATACCTTCAATGTCTGTTTCTGAGGCAGCCACCAATCAATTCCTCCTTCAAACTTTTCCGCGAGCTTGAAGTCCTGGTTGAGTACGGCCACGTCCAAATCCCGGTGTCCCGCAAGACGTTCTTGGGTCGTCTGCCGGTTCCACAAAGAACCCGCTACGCTGCCAATGACAATGCCGACGGCCTTTCTTTTTTCCAAAATCCGGTTGGCTCGTTTAAGGGCCTTAAGCCCTTTGACCGGCCGCGGCGGGACGGGTTCTTCCAATTCTAACTTCAACAAAAATTGCAGCGCCAGTTGAAGCGTCTGCTTCTGGCGAAGGATTTGCCGTAAGGACTGGCTTAAATTAAAAGACATTTCCATGCCCATTCCTGCCCGCACTTCGGACCGTTCGACTTCGCTCACGGCCTGAGCGTTTTTTGTCGAACCCGCCAACGAACCAGTAGCGGGCCCGCGCGCTTCGGAGCGCGCCGAAACGATTTTGTTTTGCAAAGCTTTAATGTCCGCGCGTAAAGCTTCCGCTTCCTTGGGCAGTTTTTTCAGAATGCGTTCTAAAAGGTTGGGAATTTTAGTTTCATCCAAAGGTGGTTCCGCAAGCAAAAG
>JAHFHG010000060.1 GCA_023247035.1 Candidatus Omnitrophota bacterium | reverse complement strand
TTTGAAGTCGGCTATTCGTCGCTCGGCTCTCCAGATTCGGCGTAAACCAAGTTTGATTCGTTCGTTTTTTCATGCAAGCCAACTTTCACGCAATTGATTATTATGTGCGGAGATCAATAGTGCTCCTGCCCCTCCAAAAGTACAGGGTTCGATATTTTGAACCCTGCTTCCGAAAGGAAAACCTCAACGCCCCTATAAGCTATCTTGTAAAATGTTCATAGAGCCGTATTAATCTGGGAGGAAAAATTCCAATGACCCCGATCCCTATGTCTCTTGGCCTATAAAAATGAATTTCCACTATCGCCCGGTCTCCGCCAATTACAATGACCCCATTGGGTATATCTATTCGTATTGGCCTGCGCCCAGCTTGAGCTTGAGCGCTAGTTCCTTCATTGGAACTGTCTCCAGTGACGGCGGAAACTTCTTTGGTATATTTCTCTTGGCTTATTTTAAGTTCCCGCTGCTGTTAAGGGCAGGATTAGCGGAAGGATAAATCTTTTATACGGAGATAGAAAAAAATAAGCTGGAATTCTTGCTTTTTAAGTTTTTATCCTCTAACCGCCTTTCTTCCGGCAGAGTTTGTTGTATAATGCGCCTCACCTTTTCTGGAAGGGGGAGGAATCTCTAATGGCTCTGCTTATTTTACTGCGCCACGGCGAATCGGAGTGGAATCTTCAAAATCGATTTACCGGCTGGGTCGACGTAGACTTGTCCGAAAAAGGGAAAAAAGAAGCCGAGGAAGCGGGCAAGAAGCTAAAAGACATTCCCATTCACAAGGCTTATACTTCCATTCTCAAACGGGCCATTTTTACTTTGGATATTGCAATGAAAGCCGCTGGGAAAAATGGCGTCCCCACTAGCCGGGATCAAGCGTTAAATGAACGTCACTACGGCGAGCTGCAGGGTTTAAACAAGGCTGAAACTGCAAAAAAATTCGGCGAAGAGCAAGTCCACATTTGGCGGCGAAGCTACGACGTGGCGCCTCCTGGAGGGGAAAGCCTCAAAGATACGGCTGCGAGGACGCTGCCCTATTTTAGGAAATATGTGCTGGCCGATCTGAAGCAAGGAAAAAATGTGATTCTTGCGGCTCACGGAAACAGCCTGCGCTCGATCGTGATGGATCTGGAAAAACTCACTAAAGAACAGGTGCTTGAGCTTAATATTCCCACCGGCGTCCCGATGGTGTACGAATTGGATAAAAATTTAAACATCGTATCCAAGAAAACCCTCTAAGTTCCGGCTTCCCTTCTCTTTCCTATTTTGTTTCTACCGGCTCCAACCTTTACTTGATCCCCATCCGTTTCACGCTTTCCCAAGCGATGATTTCAAGAACTTCCTTAAGGCTCGGAACCTGGCGATAGACGGCCTGATCCACTTTGAGGTCAAAACTTTTTTGGTGGGGGACTGGGCCGGATAAATCCGTAAAAGTCGCCCGGCGGAGGGTGAGCACCAACCGGTTAAATGCTGGATGCGAAGGGGCTCGCCGCCGAAGCGCTTCTTCGATGCCGGCTTTCTTTTGATTTTCAAACGCCCGCAGGGCCAGCAAATTAAGCCGCCCGCCCGGAATCCGCAAGGCTCTTAATTCTTTAAAATGGACGGCGATTTCATCAAAATACAACCGGCGCTCGAAGACCGAGGAGATTTCAAAATCAACGGAGATTTTTGAAATCTCGGCTAGAATTCCCCGGGGGAATCCGCCCGGATTTTTAATCCTCACCCCGCTGAAAATAATCTGCGTGTTCAAAAAATCAACCCGCGCCTCGTCGATTTCAACAGGGGTTCCCAGATAATAGCGAAGCCCTGCCGTGCAAAGGAGCCGGGCCGTAAAATTGTGAAAGACAAGGGCGAGAATCGCAAGCAGGACGCAAAGTTTGACGAGCCGAAAAAATATCTTCATAGAAAATTTTTAATTCTCAGGCCTTTCGGTTCAAAAACAATTTAACCCTATCATTATCGGCCGGATTGAATTTAATTGAGCCCTTCGGAAGGTGCGTTCCTGGAGCCGGAGCGGGGAATCGAAAGGCGCTCCTTAAGATCCCTCGGCCTGACCCTGCAATACCTTCAGCCTCCGGTTGGTCTCCTCCAGTTCGGCGATTTTTCTTTCAAGGGACTGGTAAAGAGAGGCGTTGCGCACGGCCTGGGCCACTTGAGACGCAAAAATAGAAACGTTGATCATATCCGAGACCGTAAAATTCGTCTGATTCGCAGTGCGGTTCAAATTCAGAACCCCCAAGAGCTCATTTTGGCAAACGAGGGGGCAGACGATCGAAGAGCGGATTCTCGGGTTCGATTCGATCCCCCGAAATTCGGGATATTTGTCAAGCCCGTCTAGCAAAAGGAATTCTTTTCTCAGCTCGGCGGCCCGGCCCGCCACGCTTTCTCCTATTTTAATATGGATTTGGCGCGCCACTTCTTCGGGTATCCCGCGGCTTGCCGCAATAAACAATTCGCGGTTTGCGTCCAAAAGCATGATGGATCCCTCGTCGGCGCGAAGCACAATGTTCATCAGATCCATCACCGTATCCAGAAGCCCGTTAAACTTGATATCCGAAAAGAGGAGATGGCTGGAATGATAAATCGCGGCGGCCGTAGCTTCAGCCCTTTTATTTTCCGTACTTTTTTCAAGAAGCTCCTGATTTTTTTTCTGGATGGCGGCCTCTAGATATTCTTTGCGCGTTTCAAGCGACCACGAAAAAAGGCCGGCAGAGGCCGAAAAAAGGATCCCCATCGTAAGGATAAGATTAGCGGTCAAGGCCCGGTCAATGGGTTTTTCAGAGTGAAAATAAAAGTTCCAAAGGAGCGCGGTGAACAAGAGGCAGACAAAGAAGATAAGGACTGAAAAGCATAGCCGGTTTTGTCTTTTTTCGGACCGTGGGTTCACAAAGAAACGATAGCATACAATGCCTTCATTTAAAAAGGAGCCGGAAAAAATTTTAAGCAATTGATAAGGCTAATTTTAAGGGCAAATAAAGTTAAAAATCAAAGAGAAAACAAGCCCCCTTAGAGTTTCCGGCGGGCTGGGGCGAAAGAGAGTTTTTAAAATTCAAAAAAAAGGGTTGGAAGAAAAACCCAAAACGCCGCCGTTAGGCCCCTGCAAACTTTATCTCCGGCAGGCGCGGAAGGATTCCCTGCTCATGCCCCATTTTTAAAAGCAGGCGCAGCCCCTCCTCTGCGGCAGGATCAAATGCGACGGTATAATCATTCACGTACATTCCGACAAAAAGGTCGCCGGTTTGCGTGTCTATTCCGCGGCCGTATTGCAAGGCGTACTCTAAAGCCTCGGGGCGGTGATCGAGGGCGTATTGAATACTGTCCTTAAAAAGACGGGCAAAGGAGCGGATATTTTTTTTCCCCAAGTCCTTGCGGATCACGTCCACTCCGAGAGGCAGCGGAAGGCCGGTCTTTTCATGCCACCACCGGCCGAGATCAAGGATTTTATACAGTCCCGTTTCTTTGTAGGTCAACTGGCCTTCGTGAATCACAAGGCCGGCGTCTGCTTTTCCGGCAAGCACGGAATCCAAAATTCGATCAAAAGGAATAAACACCGGCTGAAAATTTTTTTGATAAAGCTGGAGAACAAGAAAGGCCGTGGTGAGCTTGCCGGGAATTGCAATTTTCTTTCCCTTGATCCAATCGGACACAGGTCCGGAGAGATTTTTCTTCGCCACTAAAATCGGCCCGTATTGATCCCCCACGCTTGCGCCGGACCTCATCACCTCGTAGCGATCCGCCAAATAGGCGCAGGCGTGGCAAGAAACCGCCGTCACCTCGAGCTCGCCTTGAAGCGCGCGCTGATTCAGGC
>JAHFHG010000041.1:13140-15817 GCA_023247035.1 Candidatus Omnitrophota bacterium | reverse complement strand
GGCGCTATCGTCTAGCCTGATCTAGGACGTCACCCTCTCACGGTGAAGACACGGGTTTAAATCCCGTTAGCGCTAGGGTTCGACGCGGCCCGCCCAGGCGGTCCCGCTTATCATGAAAGAACCATATCGGCGTTCCGCGATTGTAAATATTGCATTTTCGGGGCGCAGCAGACGGTTCCGGGAGATTTATGATTCCACGATATACCCGGCCGGAAATGGCCGGGGTTTGGACGGAAAAAAATAAATTTCAAACGTGGCTCGAGGTTGAGCTTGCCGCGCTCGAGGCCTTGGCGCATTTCGGCAAAATCCCCAAAGAGGTTCCCGCCGCCGTAAAAAAGAAGGCCGCGTTTGATCCGGAGCGCATCCGCGAAATCGAAAAGGCCGTCCAGCACGACGTCATCGCATTCCTCACGAATCTCGCCGAGCACGTGGGGCCGGCCGGCCGGTTCGTCCACTTCGGCCTGACTTCTTCGGATATTCTCGATACGGGCCTGGCGCTCCAGATTCGGGAGGCCTCCCGGATTTTAATCCGCGAACTTAAAAAACTGATTGAAATCCTCCGCTCCAAAGCCCGCGAACATCAAATGACTTTAATGGCCGGCCGCAGCCACGGCGTGCACGCGGAGCCGACCACGTTTGGGCTCAAGATGGCCCTGTTTTATGAAGAGTTCAAACGGGGATTGGAACGCCTGGCGCGTGCTCAGGAAAATTTAAATTTCGGGAAAATTTCCGGCGCGGTGGGGACCTTCGCGAATGTGGATCCGGAGATCGAAGTTTACGTTTGTAAAAAGCTGGGCTTGAATCCCGCGCCTATTTCCACCCAAGTCCTTCAGCGCGACCGGCACGCCGAATATATGACGGCCTTGGCCATTCTCGGCGGATCGCTTGAAAAATTAGCTACCGAAATCCGCGGCCTTCAAAAGACGGAAACGCTGGAGGTCGAGGAATATTTCGGCCAAGGGCAGAAGGGCTCTTCGGCGATGCCGCACAAACGCAATCCGATTACCTGTGAGCGGATCGCCGGGCTTTCGCGTATCCTCCGCGGGAATGCCGTCGCGGCCCTGGAAAATATCGCGTTGTGGCACGAGCGCGATATCACCCATTCCTCCGTGGAGCGGATCATTTTTCCCGACAGCACGATCTTGCTGGATTATATGATCGTCACGATGCAGTCGGTGATCGAAAATCTGATCGTCCACAAAAAGAATATGCTCGCCAATTTAAATAAAAGCCGCGGGATGATTTTCTCGCAGGCGCTTCTCCTCCGGCTGATTGAGAAAGGACTGACGCGGGAAGAGGCCTACGTCCTCGTTCAAAACGCGGCCAAGAAAGTTTGGGAAAACGGGAAGGCGGCGTTCGCGGAAGTTGTCCTCGCGGATCGGGCGATTCAGGCTCATATGAAGCCGGAAGAGATCAAAGCTCTTTTCCGTTTTGAATATCATCTTAAGAATGTGCCGAAAATTTTTAAGCGGCTCGGCATTTCAACTCAAACGAAATGAATGGAAAGCAAGAGGACAAAATGCTTGCGGAATCAAACAGAACCGTAACCGTTTGGGAAACACAGTTGCCGCTGCCGCTGGTCGGCCGCGGAAAGGTGCGTGATATTTACGCGGTCGGGGAAGACAATCTCCTGATCGTCACCAGCGACCGGCTGAGCGCCTTTGATGTGGTGCTGCCCAACCCAATTCCGTATAAAGGAAAAGTGCTGACGCAAATTTCCCTTTTTTGGTTCGATTATTTTTCGGATCTGACGAGGCATCACTTGATCACTGCAGATCTTGACCAAATGAAACTGGACAGCCGCCTTCTGGAAAAGCATAAAAATGAACTCCAGGGGCGCTCGATGCTTGTAAAAAGGGCAAAGCCTCTGCCGGTTGAGTGCGTGGTGCGCGGTTACGTTGCGGGATCGGGCTGGAAGGATTATCAAAAGACGGGCGCGGTTTGCGGCCACGCGCTGCCGGAAGGGCTCAAGCAATGCGAAAAATTGGCCGAGCCTATTTTCACTCCGGCAACGAAAGAGACAAGCGGCCACGACATCAATATTGATTTCGAAGAAGCGGTCAAGCGCGTCGGCGACAAAACCGCCCGGAAGATCCGCGACCTCTCGATAGAAATTTATAAAAAGGGGAGTGAATACGCCCGAAAGCGGGGGATCCTGATTGCGGATACGAAATTTGAATTCGGCCTGCTGGGCAATGAGCTTATTTTGATTGACGAGGTCCTGACGCCCGACAGTTCGCGTTTTTGGCCTAAGGATCAATACGAGGCCGGCCGTGATCAGCCCAGCCTCGATAAGCAAATCGTCCGCAATTATCTGCTTGAGATCCAATGGGATCAGCAGCCGCCCGGCCCGCCGTTGCCCGTCGAAATTATCGAAAAAACCAGCCGGGCCTACCGCGAAGTTTGCCGGCGGCTTGTGGATAAGGAAATACAGTAAGGGGAATGAAATGTATCAAGCAAAAATTAACGTGACTTTAAAGAAATCCGTCCTTGACCCGCAAGGGCAAACCGTCTTGCACGCCTTGAGCACGCTCGGATTCCGTGAGGCCAAGAATCTGCGCGTCGGAAAATTTTTTGAGCTTAGCCTGGACGCGCCTGACCGCAAGAAGGCCGAGGCCCGTGTGCGGGAAATGTGCGATAAGCTTCTGATTAATCCGGTGATCGAGGAATATTCTTT